>NZ_JAXBMB010000003.1:0-485354 GCF_033963905.1 Cognatiyoonia sp. IB215182 | reverse complement strand
GTGGTGTTCCGTTCGATCAACGGCGGTTAATAATGGGGTGCTTCGTTCCGATAAATCATAAGCGCGTCTGGCAGTGCGACATGGCGCTTTGACCGCACTGTCGTCATCTGTGCGAAGTTCGTGCTGCCGCGCCGCCGCAAGACAGCTTTGAGCCCATACCTACTGACGAAACGGGAGCCTTATAAGCGTCGAAAGCGCGCCGTTCGACAATTGCACTATCTCAAGGGCCCGAAGTGTTGCATGAAGAGGTAGTGGGCCCACATCAGACACATTGATCCGCTCAATTTGCGCGCTTGTGTCACAGGTGGCGACGGTCATATGCGGACGAAATGAATATTTCTCGCTAAATTCATCGTGGTGCTCCCCATTATAGAGTCGATTGTGCAAAGCCGTCACTTTGCAACCTCCCTTACCGCAGAGTAGGAATATTTTATGTTTTTGTTCAAAGGGATCTAACTCGATTGCATGGTCGCCGAAGGTGATGCGGAAGGCCTGGGTTTCGCGCGACACAGCCTCGGCCAATTCAGTTATTACCGAAAGGTGCTCGCTTTTCACTCCGAAGACCAAAGTCAGGTGCGGAGGAACCAGCTTAGCTCTATGAGGCTCTTGTTTTGCCCGGAAGTCGTGAATTCGTTTGTCGCAAAGTGGGTCGAATTCTGGATATGCCAAAACGTAGATCATCGAGGGATAGTGACTGGGTGGATTTGAAAACTCAACGACAGCAAAGTCCGCGACTTGTCCGCTCGATTCTGAGTTTTGAATGTTGGCTACAGGCTGGCCCTCGGTCATCCGACCAAATCTATCAGGTGTCAGCACCGAGCTCAGATCGGCCGCGAATAGTTAAAGGCCAGCCGCACTTGCATTCTGCAGCTCGCAGCCCAACGGAGGCATTCGATTGGCCGAGCTGAGCGCCCTCTGTTCAGCAGGGACGGCGGGGAGGCGGCCATTCACTGCAGGTGCGACGCGATCGGATAAAATTGTCAAAGCGGACCTTTGGCGTATCCGAACGCCTCGACGTTGCGAAGTGGAAATGCGCACCTGTTGTGTCGACTGCATGTGTCAATATGGCGATCTTTCAGCTCGCGTCGTCGGAAAACGGAGCCGATGCTAGGATCGGCCAAGGCTTCGCGGACGTTATGTCGGGATGGCGAGGCTCAGATTCTGGAGCACCGTACTCGTCTCGGAGCTTGTCTATTAGTTTGAGACAGCGAGCGGCGGGATCGTCTCTGTCACCGCTGTCCGTCATCGCCAGCAGCTTTCTTCGTAGTTCGGTCGCCTCAACGGGCACTATGTTATAAGCGTTTTTCCAGTCTTCGTCGGGAACGCGTTCAGACACGACGCTTTCGATGGACAGGCTGCCCACGTATGAGCGTCCGGTTCGTTTCTCAAAATCAATCAGCATCAATAACCCGTCCGTACCTGGGTCTTCGGCAATTGCGTTAGCAAGCGAGGCAAGCTGGTTGGTTGTTGGCCCATGCTTCAATAGGTCGTGTACATAGGCACGGACTTCGGAGAACTCCGAAATCAACCCGCCCAATTCGCGTTGCCAATGCCATCCGTCGTATGACTTCCCGTCGAGCGCGCCGCTAACGGTCAAGTCAATAAGCCGGCGCGCGGCGGATATGGTGCCGAAGCTCAGCGCGGTCGCGCGCCACGCATGATTCTGGTAGAGACGCGTGTCGTCTTCGGCGAGCTTGAAAGTTACGTCTTCTGCATCGTCCGAGGACGAACTGCCGAGTCCGCGGACCATCTCTTGGAGCATTTGTGGATGACGTTGCGCGTCCGGCATGCCGCGCACGATGGCGGGCAGATCAGTGACAGGCGTGGCGAACGGCAAAAGGCGCAACCAATCCCGTAGTTGATACGCGTCGCTCTGTGTCAGAATCCAGGTCTCCTTCTTGGCCGCCTCAAACGTCTCAGTTATACCGTCGGCCACGAGCTTGATGTCAATGTCCTCGCCAGCGAGGACCAGCGACAACAATAAGGCTGCGCGCACCTGCCTCGGCGCGAGAGAAATGAGCTTCTGGATCGTCGCGTCACGCTGGCCGTGGGGGAGCCGTGATCCCACAATGCCAAGCGCAACCGCCAGCCTCAATTGCGCATCCGACGAACCATCGACAATTAGGGTATCGATTGCGCCGAAGATCGCCTCCGCCTCGCTCGATGTCGTGGCGGGATCGGCGGCGCGAGCCCCCCGGCGCGCTTCCACCCGCGAGAAGTCTACGCCGATGGTGAACTTTTTGTCGTCTTTGGGATCGTTTGCCTCAAACCACTGGGCAGCCAGCACACGCGCAGCCAACTCGCCAAAATGCTCATCCGTCAGGTATGCACGCATCAGCGCAGCGGTCTCCGGCGCATTGATCGCCAAAAACGCCCGTTGGTACTCATGCATGTGTGGATGCTGCGCTTCGTGCACAGCGTCGCGATCCTTCCAACCGCTCGCGGCAGCTTTTTCGCGAAAAGCCCGATAGCGATGCAAATTGTCGTCAAGCATTCTCTTCAATAGCGGAAGATGCGCGACGGACGGTGCGCGGCTCATCATCGTTGCAATGGTAGCTACTCGCCAGCGCTTCTCATCCCCACCGGCGAGCATGCGTTCAGCCCATTCGCGCGCCAGCGCGCCGATTGCAGCCAAGGCTTCTTCACCAAAGGGTCGCGCCCGTTCGTCGTCGCAGTTGGTCTCGCGGGAAAACAGCTCGGCCAGTTTGACGATTTCCTCATTATCGGCATCCACCGCCCGCGCCTGAACGGCGGCCACCAAACTTGCGCCTGGCGTGTGGCCTATACGGTTTCGCAGACCGTGATAGCGATCACCCGCAGCCTGATCGTATTTGCCGCTGGCGTCGCACACGACTTTCCCAGCAGCTAGATACGTGTCGATCAACCGACCAACAGCGTTTGGCCCCAACACTGAAGCAGCGGCCTCGGCGCGATCGTCGTGGCGGCTTGTTTCTTCGAGGGCGATCCCGAGCAGTGCGTCGTCCTCAAAGGAAAACCCGGCGGCCGCAAGAATATTGTCGGCACCGTAGAAGAGATCGCGCCGTTCGTGCAAGCGACGCAGCAAGCCGTCAGCGAGCGCCTGCGGATAGCGTCTTCGCACTTCGTACAGTAGATGTGTTTCGCCATCGCGCTTACGGTCGATTTCCATCTCGGCAACGATCCCAGTAACCTCAGTCCCGCAGTCATCTCCGCTGGGCGAGTAAACAAGCGTACGCAGTCGCTCCTTGTGTGATGTTCCAGCGGCCCTGAGCCGTTCGCGTGCGCGCTGGAGTTCCTGTCGAACAGCATCAACTGCAATGTCGTCGAGGTGACCCTTTTGGGCCAGGATATCGTAGGTCGCGTCGCCCGCGTCCTTTAGCAAGTCAGCGACGTGACGGTCCGTTCGTCGAAATGAGAGTGCATCGACAACCGTTGCCTTCACTTCCGGCTCGCTGTCACTCTTCGCGATTGCGGTCGCAAGATCGAGGCCGTCAATTCCGCTGTTCGATGTGATTTCATGCAGTACATGCTTGCGGATTTTCAATGGTAGCGATGCAATTCGCGTCGGGGCGTCGTTCCCAAGCACGGAAGGGCGAAACTGCTTCGCCGCTCGGAGCGCACGCAGGTGCACCTGATCGTCCGCATGCGTGACAAGCGGCCAAACAAGATCGCTGAATTCCGGTCTGCCGGATGCGATCATGAAACGCACCGCACGGTCTACCTTTCCTGGCGCGAGCCACTGCTCGGCGAGGCTCCGCATTTCGGTGCTGATCGGTCCCCATACGTCGTCGGTGGCGCGGAAGATCATTTCGCCCGCGAAGACAGGATCGACTTCAAAAGCTGCGCAAATGGCGGCGCTGCATGCGGCCTTATATGCGGTGTCCCCGTGTGCGCTCCGTTCGATTGCGAACAGAACTGCTTCTTCCCACGGCCGCTGATCGAGGATGTCGACCTTCAGTTTCTCGCGTGCTGTCGGATCGCTGACGGACTGCACCATCAGTCGCTCGACATAGTGTGAGGCGTACCATTCCTGAAACTGCTGGTGCTGAAACGAGTAACCCGGCGTGTCGCCGGAGCGCGTCAGAACGTGGTTGCTAACAAGCGTGTCGAGCAACAGGCCAGGCTGTGCCGAGATGGTGATTTGTCCGTTGTTAACCAGAACCCGAGCTGTGTCAGCGACCGATGCGCGCGCATTGCTGTCCGTGATCGCCGTGTTGGCCGTTGTTGTGGCAAACACCGCGAGTCCATCCAAATACTCCTGTTGGAAGCCGACCGCCACGGCTTGAAGCGCCGCCGCACAGCGGGCTTCCTGCTCGTGCGCGGCAATGAAGCGCCGCAGCACTTCTTCCTTTGTTGTCGGAAAAGGCGCACCCTCTGGCAGCGAAAGAAGTGCTGTGAGGTAGAGTGGGATGGTCACAAGGTCCCGGACACCTGCTGTTCGCCACGCTTGATCGACGAGCTGTGCGCCAGCCTCGCCCCGCATGCCGCGAGCAATCTCCATTTGCTGCTCGTCATCAAGCGGCAGTAAGTCAACCCGCGTCCCGCCGAAAGGAATGTCGAGCACCTGCTTGCGCGTGGAAATGACAAGACCGAGTTCCGGCAATTCAGCCTTTAGAGCGGTGACCTGCACGCGTGCGCGTTCGCGTGCGGCGGCATCCAGCTCGTTCCAGCCATCAAGAAGCAATACGACGCCGGTCTTCGTCGCTACGGCGCGGAAATCCTGCTCTGAAATTCCCTTGAATGCAGGGCGTTTCAGGATGGATACGAGCAATGCGACGCCTTCGGTGGACCAATCTCCCAGCGGTACGATAAGCGGCGTTCCATTGCCGTTTTCCAACAGACCGTCAGCGACCTGAAAAAGAGTTGTCGTCTTTCCCATTCCGGGCGCCGCGACAAGTATGAGGTCATCCAGTGTGGTCACCGCGTTGGCAAGCGCGCGCGTACTAAGCGCCTCGTCCACATGCTTCACCTTTAACGTCAGCGTGAGCGCCACGTTCGTACCTGGCCATTTGGATGTTCGACGGTACACGGCCAAGTCCGCAGCGGCAGCTTTTTGAAAGCGCGCACTGATTTCCGAAACGGTCGGCGGCATGGTCGGACCGAAGGGAAGCTTGTCGATAACGCTGCGCCACATGTCCTCAGAGTGCTTCTGCTTCCAAGAGTGCAGAAATGCCTCAGTAAAAATGGGATCATCTGAATCAATTGCCTTTGCACAGTCTTGGCAAAGCCAAATCCCATTCTCTTGAGATTTCCTTTGGTCGGGCGTCATATCGGCGCGATATCGGCGCGCACCAACTCCGGGGGATGCAGCGCAGATATGAGCGGCAACTCCGATATTCATTTCTTTTGAGCCGTCGCTTGTCGGTGCTGACGTTAGTTTCCTGCAACTAGGATTGCTACAATGATACCGGGCTTGCTTCGCGAGGCGGTTCTTGGTCGCCTGAGTGAAGTCGTCCCTGTTGTTACTCTTGGCCATCGACAGTCTGCTCGGATTTGGTCGTGTGTCTACGTTCTATATCTTGCCCGCAGGTAGATTTGCCGTAGATCTCGGATTAAATCAAAAGCAGAAAAAGATACCCTGCTTCTTCGGCGATATTGCATGGAGGTCCGGCAATTACCGCCTGCGTTTCTACGGCGAATGCTACCTCCCCTAGCCACATGCGCACAAGTCCGATTGGTCTCGCGACTTTTGCGTTAGGGGACTTCGAGATTTTGCTGTCGCAGCGAACTGCTGGTAAACGGGCTGCGACCGCAGCAGCGCATCGGCCGGTCGAAGGTCAGGTTCGGGCCGGTCCACAATCTGCACGGCCGGCTGGCCATATGGTCGCTAGCTACTGTGGCGTTTTGCAGAAAACAACGAAGCGACGGCCAGCTTCCGTCAATCGGTCGCCGAGAAGTTCTAATCCTTGCGAGGTTGTCATAGTGTTGAACATTGATTTGTCCGTGTTGAGGAACCCAAATTGGTAAAGGTCTCCGAATGCACTCCTGATTGCCTCAAGGTCCACACCTGGAATCGCCACCGGCATAAAGTTGGAAAGTCCACCACGGATTCGTTCTTCTGGAATTTGTTGGCTTAGCAAGTACGATTTCGGATCGGACAAAAAGGCCAAGATACGCAAATGTAGTGCAGACAGTCTCTCAACCACGTTGAGGTAGTACTCCCCTTCATCCGCTTCGACTTCGGATCCAACCGCCGAGTTCATCAGAATACCTCGGAAGGCCTGTAGTTTCTCTGATTGGTAATGCTCTGCGGCTCCACGGAAACACCTTTCCAAAACGAAGGCAAACTCGTCCGTCTGAATTGTATCTTCGTCGATGCGATCTTGAAGTGCTTTCAGGTCAGCCGCAATTTCTCGGACGAATTCTTCTAGGCGCCTTTCCTTCATCGAAGGGATGTAATCTGTCATCAGGGAGGCGATACCACCGCCGAACGGTGCTGTTGAAAGAGCAGCTTTGATGACGTTTAGGAGGTGTTCTTTTGGTTTCTTGTGGCTTTCAAGTTTCTGGGGTGGCTGGTGCTGCTCTTTGTCCGTCATTTGCCTTCCATCCCGTTGGCTTCTCCAAGCAACCTAACCGAGAGCACCGCACCTATGGAACTGACTTTGAACGGCGCAACTAAAGATGCACGAACGGCGGCTTACAGGAAGCTGCGGCGCAGCGTTGGCCCGATAATTGGACGGCTGCTACGGGCCGACTAGCATTGTAGCCAGACCAGACCTTGCAGTTTTGCTGTGTCCGCTTCCTGCCCATCGCAGACGTTTGCAAAACGTCCAACGGTCGTCTGTAATGCCACCTTTTCGACTGGACTTGTGCCGCTCAGGAAGCAGTAGTGCGTGTGCGTTTTGCGTGAGTCTCCGCCCGGTGTGTCGGGCTTGGGTCAGTACTGGGGGCAGGTTGCCTTCCGGGTTTGATCAAGGAGACAGGAATGACAACGACCAATGCGCAACAAAAGCCAGCATGCAAACCAAGCAAACCGACGGCAAAACGCAAGACTGCCGCCAAACACACACGCAAGAGCCTGCTGATCAAGGCCTTGTCGAAGGCGAAGCCGGTGACGGCAGCCCGGCTCGCAACATCGCTTTCGCTGCAACCTCATTCGGTACGGGCCGCGATCAGTGGCCTGCGTAAAGAAGGCCTGGTGGTTGAGACGATCAAGTCGCCAAGTGGCGGGCCAGCAAGCTATCGGATTGCCCCGCAGGTGGATGAAAGTGCGCAGCAGGGCAATGATTCATGAGGGCGCGCGATCAAAACAGCGATGTTTCAATCACCGTGGACGCGATTGCCTCGGCTGCCCGTCCGGAGCTTCTCACCCGCTGGCGCCATGTGCATTGTGCCCTGCCGCCCAAGAGCCTGTCGATCAGGTTCTTGCGCAAGGCGCTGAGCTATGAGGCTCAGGTCGCAGCGCGGGGCGGCCCAAAACCCCAAGTGCTGCGTGATCTGAAGCGACTGGCGACATCTGACGCATCCGCGTCGTGCAAGGCAGGCCTGTCGTCGGGAACACAGCTTGTCCGTGAATGGAACGGCCGCACCTATCGTGTGACTGTGTCGGAAGAAGGTTTTGTGATGGACGGGCAAACATGGACCTCGCTCTCCGCCCTGGCGCGGCACATTACAGGCGCCCATTGGTCCGGCCCGCGCTTCTTTGGACTGGGCAATGGTCGCCGCCAAGCAACTGCAAAGACTGCGGTGCCACGTCCGGGGGTGGCACAGTCATGAGCGGACAAGGCGTTGCATCACAGAGACGACGCAAAATCCGCTGTGCGATCTATACCCGCAAATCGACCGATGAGGGTTTGGAACAGGACTTCAACTCACTGGATGCCCAGCGAGAAGCCTGCGCAGCCTATGTGGCCAGCCAGAAGGCTGAAGGCTGGGTGCTGGTCGCGGAGCCGTTTGATGATGGCGGCTATTCCGGCGGGACATTAGAGCGCCCGGCCTTACAGCGCCTGTTAGCGGCGATCGCGCAGCGTCAGATTGATCAGATCATTGTCTACAAGATCGATCGGCTCACTCGGTCACTCGCGGACTTCTCGAAGATCGTTGATCAACTGGATGCGGTGGAGGCGAGCTTTGTCTCCGTCACACAGAGCTTCAACACAGCCACCAGCATGGGGCGGCTGACCCTGAACATGCTGCTCAGCTTCGCGCAGTTCGAACGTGAGGTGACGGCAGAGCGCATCCGGGACAAGATCGCCGCCTCGAAGCGCAAGGGGCTGTGGATGGGCGGATCGGTGCCCCTTGGTTATCTTGCCGAAGGCCGCACGCTGAAGATCGACCCTGACACGGCGCCCACGATCAAGCGGCTGGTGGCGCTCTATCATGAGCATGGGTCTATTGTTGCCGTCACCAAATGCGCGAGAGAGGAAGGGCTGTGCACCCGGATTGTGACGGACGCTGCCACCGGACGACAACGTGGCGGCAATCCCTTGAGCCGCACCCATATCCACCAGATCCTCAGCAATCCGATCTATGCCGGGCGCATCCGGCATCACAAGGCCATCTATGAAGGACAGCATCCGGCCCTGATCCCGCCTGATGAGTGGGAGGCCGTCCAAGCGCAGCTCAGTACAGATGCCGCCCGCAGACGAGGCAGTCAGAACTCAGGCGAACGCGCCGCCCTCTGTGGCAAGATCCATGATGAGCAAGGTGAGACGCTGACCCCCACACATACGGTCAAGGGCAAGACCCGCATCAGGTATTACATCTCCCGCTGCCTTGTGAGCGGTGCAGCCAAAGATCATCCCGATGCCTGGCGTTTGCCTGCTGTCAAATTCGAAGATGAGATCGCCGCGTGCATCAATGCGAAGCTGGCAGATGCGGCCTTCATCGCAGCCTTGTTGCCGCAGGCCGATGCAGCCACGCTCCAACATACAGTCACCGCCGCAACATGTTTTGCGGAGGCCAGTGCGAAAGACCCAGCCGCAACCACACTACAACTCATCGCACGCCTTGATCTCAAACCTGCCCGGATCCGCCTCACACTTGGCGCAAGCCAACTCGCGCAGATCCTCGGGATCGACCCGGCGATGCTGGATGACACGCATCTGGCCTGGGACGACGCATTCACGCTGAAGCGGCGCGGCGTCGAAACGCGGATCATCCTTGGTCAGGCGGGGGCCAACATCGATCCGGTTCTCTTGCGCAACATCCATCAGGCGCGGCTTTGGTACAGCGAGATCATCGCAGGCAAGACCATCGCACAGCTGACAGCGCGTGATGGCGTCTGTCGCGGCAGGCTCATCCGCCATCTCAATCTGGCCTTCCTCGCACCTGATCTCCTCGCACAGATCACGACTGGCCATCAGCCTCCTGGCTTCACATCCGAATGGCTGAAGACCCATGACATACCCGCCGATTGGGATGCGCAGCGCGCACTGTTCAACGCGCTGTAAACCCGCCTTCAAACACCCGTTCAATGCCGTTCTGCCCGCACTCAAAAAACGGACCCGCTGTGTCGGGCAAATGAGACGGGCACGCGAAACGGCGTTGAGATTCCCGCAGGTCAGGTCTCAGGTGCAAGAATTGCATCGCAAAGGGCCTGAAATCCCAAGAGAATATCAAGACGAAAAAACGTTCAAAAAAAATAGGTTAAGTGTGGCGGAGGAGGTGGGATTCGAACCCACGGTAGACTTTCACCTACGTCGGTTTTCAAGACCGGTGCATTCAACCACTCTGCCACTCCTCCTACCGGCTCCTGTTAGCGGGTCATTTCCGATTCGAAAAGCAGCTTCCTGCTCTGTGAAAATCCGCCGACAAAGCGGTGCAAACACTTTCAAATGGTGGTATCGGACGCTATCGTTTGGCAAATTTGTGCGGGGGGCGGCTGTTTTGGCATATCAGGATCCTCACATCTGCGGGACGCGCAACAAACAGGCTGGATAACAGCGGGGCCTTCTGTCTTGCACAGAAGGAGAACAGAGGGGCGAGACTTGATGGGCAACGTGATTTCGAAGCGACGTATCTTGTGGGGCAGTGTCGCCATGGCAGCAACGCTTTTGCTTGCGGCATGCGATGAGAATGGCGAATTTGCATTCCCTGGTGATGGGGCACAGGCGGCGAGCGCAGAACGGCCAACACGGTCAATCCGGACCAATACGGAAGGGCGCGATGTTGAACGGCCCGACATTTTCGAGGTGACCGATCGCGGTCTGTGGGACGGTCGCCCATCGCTTGGCGGTATCTGGGTCGCGCATCCGGATGTGCAGGATCCGGAGCGTGTAATTATCCGCAACACTGAAAATGGCCGTTCGGTTGTTGGCGCCTTGTTCCGCCGTGAACGTGAAAATCCGGGCCCGTTGCTGCAGGTCTCATCCGATGCAGCGGAAGAGTTGAACATACTGGCGGGGGCGCCGACCTCACTGAACGTTGTTGTATTGCGGCGCGAAGAGGTCGTAGAGGAGGAAGCTCCAGCCGAACCAGAGGTTAATCCGGTTGTTGCCGCCTTGGACGCGCCTGTCACCGTCGAGGCCGCGCCACTTGATCCGATTGCAGGAGCGGCGGCGGCCATTGACGCAGCCGAGGATGCGGGTGAGGTAACTGCGGAGGCAATAACTGCCGTTCCTGTCGCCTTGCCTGCCGCAACGGAGGATACGACGCCAGAAACTGGGGCGCGCCAAGTGCAGCCAGCACTCGACGCTGCGGGAGAGGCCGATTTGACCGGCGATCTGATTCAAATTGGGGTCTTTAGCGTTGAGGCAAACGCAACCGGTGCCGCAGAGCGGTTGCGCGCTGCTGGCATACCCGCCTCGGTCGAGGTTCAGCAGGCCGGTGGAAGAGACGTGTGGCGTCTGGTTGCATCACCGATTGATGAGGATGCCGAGGCGACAATTGCCAGGATTGCCGAACAAGGCTTTCCTGACGCGTTTCTGGTCGAGAGCAGTGATGGCTAAGGCGGGAGAGACGTCATGAAAGCTTGGCTCAACCACGTGATCAGCGCGGCCTGCATTGCGGGCGCGCTTGGTAGTTCCGTATATGCGTTCGAGACCGAAGCACAAGCTGCCTACGTGTTGGATCATACCACCGGCACGGTTCTCTTGGCGAAGAACGCACAAGATCCTCTGCCACCTGCCTCCATGTCCAAGCTGATGACGCTTTACATGGCGTTTGAGGCGATTGCCGAAGGCCATTTGGACATCAACGAAACCCTGGCCGTGTCAAGCGAGGCGGCGGCCTATGGTGGTTCGTCAATGTTTCTGGACACGACGGATCGCGTCCGGGTGGAGGATTTGTTGCGTGGCGTTATCGTCTTGTCAGGCAATGATGCAAGTGTCGTCCTTGCCGAGGCGTTGTCGCCTGACGGGACCGAAAGCGGTTTTGCCCGTTTGATGACCGAACGCGCGCGTGAACTCGGTATGAACAGCTCGAATTTCACGAATGCCAGTGGCTGGCCAGCTGCTGGCCATCGGATGTCGATGGAAGATCTCGGCATCCTTGCCAATCGCCTCATCACGGATTTTCCGACCTTCTATCCGCTTTTTGCGGAGACGGAGTTTGCCTTTGATGGACGCGTGCCATCGAATTCGCGCAACCGCAATCCGGTTCTGACCATGGGTATTGGCGCGGATGGGCTGAAGACCGGCCATACCCAAGAGGCCGGTTATGGTCTTGTCGGCTCCGCCAAACAGGGCGACCGGCGCGTCATATTTGTGATCACTGGCCTTGATACGGTGGCAGAGCGGTCTCAGGAAAGCCGCAAGATCGTCGATTGGGCGTTCAGGCAATTTGCCGAACGCGACGTGATCAGCGCCGGAACGCGCGTGGCAGAGGCGGATGTCTGGATGGGCGAGAGCGCCATAGTTGGCCTCACCGTAGCCGAAGATGTCTCGCTCCTCGTGCCCATTCGGGCCGATGATGAGATTGAGGCCGAAGTCGTTTACACCGGTCCCATTGAGGCTCCGATCAATGCGGGCGATCAACTGGCCGAATTGGTGGTTCAGCTTGAGGGGCTGCCGGAAAAGCGCCTGCCGCTTGTTGCGGAAAGCGATGTACCGCGGGGCGGCTTCACCACGCGGTTGCGTACGGCGGCGCTGGTGTTGTGGCAGAAGTACGTGCCGCAAGGTGATGACGCAGCCGAGGGCGCATGACATCCCCGCGCTTTATTACGTTTGAAGGTATCGACGGTTCCGGAAAGTCTACGCAAGCCCGCCGCTTTGCCGATCATCTGCGGGGGCAGGGCAACGACGTTGTTCTGACCCGAGAGCCGGGCGGCAGTCCGGGGGCCGAGGAAATTCGCCAGCTTGTGCTCACAGGCGACCCTGATCGCTGGTCAGCCGAGACCGAGATCCTGCTTTTCACGGCGGCGCGGCGCGATCACCTTGAAAAGACGATTGAACCAGCATTGGCTGCAGGGCGCTATGTCGTGTCAGACCGGTTTGCGGACAGCACACGAGTCTATCAGGGGGCCACACGGGGTGATCTGCGGGCCATGGTTGATCAACTCCATGAATTGATGATCGGGCGAGAGCCTGACCTGACATTCATCATCGACATGGATCCGGCAATTGCGCTTGAACGCGGCCTTGCGCGCGGATCGGGCGAGGACCGGTTTGAGGATTTCGGGCTGTCGTTTCAAGAAACGCTGCGCCATGGGTTTCTGGCGCTGGCTCATGCCAACCCTGAACGCTGTGTCCTGATCGATGGCAATCGCACGGCAGATCAAATCGCGTCCGAGATTGCAGCTTACGCATGAGCGATGAGGCCATCCCCGAACCCGACCGGATCGAGGGTGCACCGCATCCGCGCGAGACGGTCACGCTTTTTGGGCAGGATCAGGCGCAAGAGACTTTTCTCAATGCCTTTGCCTCTGGCCGTTTGCATTCGGGTTGGTTGATCACCGGGCCGCGCGGCGTGGGCAAAGCCACGCTCGCCTGGAAAATCGCGACGCTTCTTTTGGCTGCGCCAGAGACCGGCCTCTTTGGTGAACCGACACTCCACGTGGACCCTGACCACCCCGATGCCCGGCTGATCCATGCAGGCGCGCATCCCCGGCTAACAGTGATCCGACGCCCCTGGGACGAGAAAACCAAGCGGTTGCGGGCGGAGATCACGGTTGATGCGGTGCGCAGCCTCAAGACATTCTTTCACATGTCAGCAGCCGATGGCGGGCGGCGTGTGGTGATCGTGGATGCTGCCGATGAACTCAACAGGAACGCGGCCAACGCAATCCTGAAGGAACTAGAGGAGCCGCCCGCAGAGACAACGATCCTGCTGATCGCACACCAACCCTCGCGTCTGCTGCCCACGATACGGTCGCGCTGTCGAGAATTGCGTTGTGCACCGCTTGGTGCTGACGATTTGCAGGCGGCTTTGGAGCAGGCCGGCCATCAGGCCCAGAATAGCGAGGCGCTGGCGACATTGGCGGGGGGATCGGCGGGCGATGCGATCCGGTTGATCAATCACGATGGCATGGCGCTTTACGAAGACATCGTGAAAACCTTGGAAGGCCTGCCGCAGATCAACCGGCAGGCGGCGCTAAAACTCGCCGAAAGCTGCGCGGGGCGCGGGGCTGATACGCGGTTTGCCATGACGCTCGACCTGATGGATGTGTTTCTGGCACGGGCCGCGCGGACGGGACTGATGGGCGAACCGCATAGCCAGGGCGCACCGGGTGAGGCGCGATTGCTCGCCCGGATTGCGCCTGATGATCGGGCAGCACGGCGCTGGGCGGCGCTACAGCAGGACCTTTCAAACCGGTCCCGCCATGGGCGCGCGGTCAACCTTGACCCTGCGGCACTGATCCTTGATATGATCTTCAAGATCGAAGAAACGGCGCAAGGTGTCGCCGCAGCGTGAAAGCGGCCCCATGCCCCAAGCCAGCATCGTTGACAGCCATTGTCATCTGGATTTTCCCGATTTCGATGCCGAACTGCCCGCGATTATCGCTCGTGCCGTTGAGGCGGGTGTGGAACGCATGGTCACGATCTGCACCAAGCTGCGACTGGAACCCCAGGTGCGCGCCATTGCTGAGGCCCATGCACCCGTTTTCTACGCCGCAGGCACCCACCCGATGAGCGTCGCGGAGGAGCCGATGGCCAGTGTAGAAGACCTCATCAACCTCTCAGCCCATCCCAAATTCGTCGGCATCGGCGAGACGGGGCTGGATTATCACTACACCTCCGAAAGCGCTGACGCCCAAAAAACATCTCTCTGCATCCATATCGCGGCAGCGCGTGAGACGAAGCTGCCGCTGATCATCCACGCGCGGGCGGCGGATGAGGATATGGCGCGTATCTTGCGAGAGGAATACGAAAACGGTGCCTATACCTGCGTGATGCATTGCTTTTCCAGTGGTCCGGAGCTTGCAAAGGCCGCACTTGATCTGGGGTTTTATCTGTCGATGTCCGGCATCGCGGCTTTCCCGAAAAGTCAGGACCTCCGCGATATCTTCGCCAGCGCTCCACTTGATCGCATTCTGGTGGAAACCGACAGCCCTTATCTGGCGCCACCGCCATTCCGGGGCAAACGGAATGAGCCTGCCTATACCGCCCATACCGCCAAGGTCGGGGCAGAGATCTTTGGTGTCAGCTACGACGACTTTGCGGCCCAAACCACCGCAAATTTCGACCGGCTGTTCTGGAAGGCCGCCGCATGACCGACCGGATTGCCTTTCGCATTCTGGGCTGTGGCTCGTCGGGCGGTGTCCCGCGGCTGGGCGGCCTCTGGGGGGCGTGCGATCCGGACAACCCCAAGAATATACGCCGCCGCTGTTCGCTGCTGATCACACGAACCAGTGCCGATGGCGAAACCCGGGTCCTGATCGACACAAGCCCTGATATGCGCAGCCAGCTTTTGGAGGCGGGCGTCGGCACGCTGGATGCGGTCGTCTATACGCACAGCCATGCCGATCACGTCCACGGCCTCGATGATCTGCGCATGATTGTCTTCAACATGCGTCAGCGCCTGCAGGTCTGGGCCGATGGCGATACATCCAACGACCTTCTGGGCCGTTTTGGCTATGCCTTTGTGCAACCCAAGGGGTCGCCTTATCCGCCGATCCTCGAACTCAATGCGATAGACGGAGACATCGCTGTCGAAGGGGCAGGGGGCCTGATCACGCTGACCCCGTTTGAGGTCGAGCATGGATCAATCGAAGCACTCGGCTTTCGCGTGGGCGATGTGGCTTATCTGCCTGATGTCTCGGACATCCCGGAACCCGCCTGGGCGCAGCTACAGAATCTCGATTGCTGGATTGTCGACGCGTTGCGCCGCGACCCCCATCCAACCCACGCACATCTCGAACAAACGCTCGAATGGATCGCCAAAGTGCAGCCGAAACAGGCCGTGTTGACCAATATGCACAACGATCTGGACTATGCCACAGTAGCAGCCGAAACCCCCGATCATATTCAACCTGCCTATGACGGTCTGACGCTGGAATTTCCCATCGACTGACTTCTTTCGTTCATAAATACCTCCGCCGGAGGCACCCATAAATCGCGTGCGGCGTAGCCGCGCATCTGGATCACACATGGCCGCACTGATCGACGTTATTCTGCCTGTCTTCCTTGTCATCGGCTTTGGCTACGTTGTGGTCTGGCGCGGGCTTTTCAGCGATGCGGGCGTTGACGGGCTGATGTCGTTCACCCAGAACTTCGCGATCCCCTGCCTTCTTTTTCGCGCGATCTCGACGCTGGATTTGCAGCAGAACTTCGATCTCGCCCTCCTGGGCAGCTTCTATATCGGCGCGCTGGCGGGGTTTGCGACCGGGGTCATCGGTGCACGCTATCTCTTCGGGCGCGGGTGGGAGGACAGCATTGCCATTGGATTTTGCTGTCTTTTCTCAAACTCCCTGCTGCTTGGCTTGCCCATTACTGAGCGCGCCTATGGCCCGTCAGCGCTTGAGGCCAACTACGCCATCATCGCGCTCCATTCGCCCTTCTGCTACGCGGTTGGGATCACCGCCATGGAGATCGTGCGCAACCGCGGCGCAAGCATGGCGGCCCTTCCGGGTAAGGTGCTGCGCGCAATGTTCCGCAATGCGCTGATCTTGGGGATCACGCTTGGCGCGGTGGTCAATCTGGGCGATGTGCCGGTTCCCGGCGTGGTCACCGACGCGCTCGACCTGATGGTGCGCGCGGCTTTGCCAGCGGCCCTGTTCGGCCTTGGCGGTGTCCTCTACCGCTACCGGCCCGAAGGCGACTTACGCACGATCCTCTTTGTCGTGGCGGTGTCGCTCATCCTGCATCCTGCGATTGTCTGGGTGCTTGCCGACGTCAACGCACTGTCGGTTGAGGCGACACGCTCGGCCATGCTGACCGCCGCCATGGCGCCAGGCATCAATACTTATGTCTTTGCTAATATGTATGGCAGCGCGCGACGCGTTGCTGCATCTTCTGTGCTCATGGGTACCGGGCTCTCGATCCTCACCGTCTGGCTATGGCTCGCGGTGTTGCCCTGAGGTTCATCAAATCTCCAGAAATTTGATTAGGTCGGCGACAGCCCCCGCAATCGCTCTGAGCGGCGGCGGAGCAGTTCCACTGTCGCGAGCAAGATGATCGAGACTGTTACAAGCACTGTGGCCGCGGCAAGGATTGTCGGGCTGATCTGTTCGCGCAGGCCGGTGAACATCTGCCAGGGCAAGGTTTTCTGCGCGGCGGCCCCGACAAACAGCACGACGACCACCTCATCAAACGACGTGATAAAGGCAAACAGCCCGCCAGAGATCACCCCAGGCAGGATGAGCGGCATCTGGATGCGAAAGAACGTCGTGGTCGGCGAGGCGCCCAGATTGGCCGCTGCGCGCGTGAGTGACCGGTCAAACCCCACAAGCGTCGCGGTGACAGTGATGATCACAAACGGAATGCCAAGCGCCGCATGGGCCAGAATGACCTTGATGTAACCGGTCAGCGATTTCGACATGCCTAGATTATCCTCCATCCACAGCCCCATCTGGCTGTAGAAAAAGAACATGCCCGTGGCCGAGATGATCAGTGGCACGATCATGGGCGAGATTAAGAGCGCCATGATCGCCCGCCGGAATGGCACATGGCTTTGCGACAGGCCAATCGCGGCCAGTGTGCCGAGAGAGACGGAGATGATCGTCGCAAAAGGTGCGATGATCAGCGAATTCTGCAGCGGCCGGATCCAGTCCTGATTGGTGAAGAAGTCGCGGTAGTGTTTGAGCGAATAGCCCTCAGGGTCGAGCGCTAGCATTTCAGGCGTGAACGTAAAGAAGTCCTGCGCGTTAAACGATAGCGGGATGATGATGATGATCGGGGCGACCAGAAAGAACAGGATCAGCCCGACAATCACCCGGAAACTGTAGTACCAAACGCGTTGACCGGTCGTCGCATAGGGGGGAAGTGCGCTCATCCGATCAGCCCCCCAGTTTCACATTGTCGATGCCGACGATCCGGTCATAGGCCCAATAGAGGATCAGCACAACCGCCAGCAGGATCGCGCCAAGCGCCGCCGCAAGCCCCCAGTTGAGCGATGTCGAGATGTGATAGGCGATCCGGTTCGAGATAAAGACACCGCGTGTCCCGCCCACGATCTCAGGCGTAATGTAATACCCGATGGCAAGGATGAAGACGAGGATGCAGCCCGCCCCGATCCCGGGAACAGATTGGGGGAAATAGACCCGCCAGAAGGCGGTCCAGTTCGTGGCTCCGAGCGACTTGGCCGCGCGCAGGTAGCTGGGCGGGATCGTTTTCATCACCGAATAGAGCGGCAGGATCATGAAGGGCAGCAGGATATGGGTCATCGCGATGATCGTCCCGGTCGCGTTATTGATCAGGGCCAGCCGGTTATCGTCAGCCACCAGCCCGATCCAGACCAGCGTGTCATTGATCACGCCTTGCTGTTGCAACAGCACTTTCCAGGCGGAGGTGCGTACCAGAAGCGAGGTCCAGAACGGCAGCAAGACCAGGATCATCAGGAGGTTCGCCTTACGTGCCGGCAGATTGGCCAGCATCCAGGCCACCGGATAACCAAGCAGCACACAGGCCAAAGTGATCGTCAGCGACATGACCAATGTGCGCCAGAAGAGGGTAAGGTAGATCCGCTCATTCTCGGGCTGCCAGACCGGGCCGTCAGGGGATTTCTGCAGATCGACGGCGTTCAGGAAATAGCCCGATGTGAAAGCCGGGCTGTAGGTCTGGATCGTCTGCCAGACCTCCACATCCAGCCAATCATCGTCGATATCTTCGAACGCAGCACGCACATCTTCGCGTTCGAAACTCTGCGCCTCGCGTGCGGCGTTGGACACCAGACCAACAAGAGGGCCGTCAATCTCAACCTGCGGATTTGCAGTCAGATCTTCATGCAGAGCAAGATAAACGATGTTCCACGGCTCTTCCTCGGACGGGCTGTCGCCATCAACATCGCGAATGGTTGCGGCGAAATCTGCATAGATCGCAGCGGTCTGTGGCAGCGCGTCACGCGCCTGCTCGCCCACGACAAAAGCAGGTTCAATACCCTCGCCATCCCATGCGGCCTGCTCGGCGATCCAATCAGGATCGGCCATGAGTGTGACCCAGGTTGCAGGTTCTTCCCATGCCTCATCCAGTGCGATGAATTGATCGGCATAGACCTCTCCAATGTCATCCACGCGCCGCCCGGATTTGCGGAAAAGCGATGAGATGCCAGAGGTTTCGTAGTTCAGGCGGCTGCCGAGGCGGGTATGCTTCTTTTCCTCAACGGCGATCATCAGATCCATAGCGAGCGCCCTGAACACCGTCTTGTCTGGCGCGTTTCCGGTATCCGCGTCCCAGTCAGCGACGGCATCAACCGTGCGGGGGATGGTATCGCCCACAATCTGGTTCTCGACGGAGCGAAACAGCATCTGCCCGATGGGAATGATGAAGGTGATCAGGATGAAGATAAGAAGCGGCGCGATCAGCATCAGCGCGCGCAGCTTTTGTCGCCGCAAAGCGCGGTTCAGGCTGGCCTTGAGCGGGCGGCCATCGGCGGCGAGCATCTGTTCGGCCACCGCCTACACCCCCTCGACGAGGACGATCATGCTGGTCGCATTCTCGCGCCTGATCCGTGCAACGTCTTGATATTCTTCTGAGTAATAGAGCGCTTTGGCGCTTTCAAAATCGGGGAATTCAAAGATCACATGCCGCGCGAATTCCGGACCTTCCGCATTCTCAGCCTCACCACCACGCACCAATGGTTTGCCACCTGCGGCTTCGATCAGGGGTGTGTCGCGGACGATGTATTCCTGATAGGCTTCGGGGTCGTTCACGGTGATGTGCCCGATGATATAGCCCTTTGGCATAGTGATGTTTCCTGTCGTCGGATGGCGCAAGGCGATACCTGCCTTGCGCCTTTTTCACTTACTGTGCGAGCCAGCTTTGGAACTTGGCGTCCAGATCGTCCCGGTAATCCGCCCACCATTCGTAGTTGTTGACGAATGTGTTCTCGGCATTGTTCGGGTTAGTTGGCATATGTGGCGCCATGTCGATCCCCAATGTCGCATGGGTGCTGACCAAAGGTGCGGAGGATGCCCGCGCGGGTCCGTAGGAGATATACTTGGCTTGATCGGCGAGGCGCTGCGTATCGGTCGCAAAACGCACGTAATCCAGCACGCGCGCCAGACGATCCTCTGACAGGCCCGTGGGGATGACCCAGCCATCAAGGTCGAACATCTGCCAGTTCCAGGCCATCTCGACCGGTTGGCCCTGCTCGGCAATCAGGCTGAACAGGCGACCGTTATAGGTGGAGCCCATAAAGATCTCACCATCAGCGAGAAGCTGTGGTGTTTCCGCGCCTGCGGTCCACCAGATTGTCTCGCTCTTGATGGTGTCGAGCTTGGCGAATGCCTGTGCCTGTCCTTCGTCCGTTTCCAGCACGTCATAAACGTCTTCATAAGCGACACCATCACACAAGAGCGCCCATTCCATATTCGCAATCGGGTTGCGGTTCAGCGCGCGTTTGCCGGGATAGGTCTCCAGATCGAAGACGTCACAGGCGCCTGTGGGTGGTTCAACCCCGGCAGGCACCATGTCAGTGCGGTAGCCGAATGTGGTCGAAAAGACGATCTGCGGGATGAAGCAGTCCGACACCAGCATGTCACCGAAATCGTCCGACGCGGATGAGCCATCATCGCCGGGGGCAAGGATTTCGTCGGGGTCGATCTCCATCGCGAGCCCCTCATCGCAGAGCCGGATCGCGTCGGCGGCTTCGACATCAACGAGGTCCCAGGTGATGTTGCCCGCCTCGTTCATCGCGCGCAGTTTGGCGACAGCCTCTGACGAGCTTTCGTCATTGATGATCGTGACGCCTGTCATCTCCATGTAGGGGTCGTGGTAAGCGGCCTGCTGTGAGGCGCTATAGGCGCCGCCCCAGCTGACGATTGTCATCTCATCGGCCATATGGCCATCGGCGATCGCGCCACTGGCGATCACCGTTAGCGCCGTTGTTGCCTGAAGTGTTTTGATCATTTTCATCACATTCTCCCGTTGTCATATGCCCGGTTGGTTTTGGTGGAGGCCACCTTTCGGGCGATGGTGGCCCCTTTGGTTCAGCCGCTACGCATCCAGCGCGCGGCAATCGGATGCCAGCCAGCCGATTTCGATCTGACTGCCCGGTTCCAGACGCACCTGATCAGGTGCGTTCCGTGTCTTGATCACAAAGTCATCATTCCCCGCCACCCGCAGACGCGTGCGGAAAATGTCCCCCATATAGATGAATTCCAGCACTTCTGCCTGCAACGTATGCGCGCCAGGCTTGAGGCGGGACTTGTTGAACTCCACACGCTCTGGCCGGATCGAGACCCGCGTCCGCTCCCCGGCTTGAGACACATTAACCGGCACCGCGTCGATAATGTCGCCACTATCGAGCTTCACGGTGCAGTTCTCCTCAGAAATCTCTTCCACAACGCCTTCGAGCGTGTTGTTTTCACCGATAAATTGCGCGACGAAGCTGTTCTGGGGCGTTTCGTAGAGTGCATCCGGTGGGGCAAGTTGTTGGATGCGTCCGTCGTCAAAAACCGCCACGCGGTCTGACATCGTCAGCGCCTCGGTCTGGTCATGGGTGACATAGACCACGGTGATCCCTAATTCATGCGCAAGGTTCGTGATCTCAAACTGCAGGCTTTCGCGCAGCTGCTTGTCAAGCGCGCCGAGCGGCTCGTCCATCAGCACCAATTCCGGCTCAAAAACCAGCGCGCGGGCCAGCGCGATGCGTTGTTGCTGACCACCCGAAAGCTGGGCCGGGCGGCGGCCCGCGAAATCCTGCATCTGCACCATACCCAGCGCGCGCATGATCTTCTCTTCGCGCAGGGCTTTGTCCATTTTGCGGACTTCGAGCGGGAATGAGAGGTTCTCGGCCACGCTCATATGCGGGAAGAGGGCGTAGTTCTGAAACACCATCCCGATCCCGCGTTTGTGCGGCGGGATATTGTTGATAGAGACGCCATCCAGCCGGATTTCCCCATGGGTCGCGGTCTCAAACCCTGCAAGCATCATCAGGCAGGTGGTTTTGCCCGACCCGGAGGGCCCAAGCATCGTCAGAAACTCACCCTTGGGCATGGAAAGGTTGAGGTCTTTGACGACCAGACTTTCGCCGTCATAGCTCTTCTGAACGCGTTCAAACTCAACAAATGCAGCATCATTGGCTGTCTGCAGCAAACCGATCTCCCCAAGAGCGCGTCCCGTCGGTGGCACTAAAACGGGCGCTCGCCAAATTTGCAATCGCAAACGCCGGTCTTTCTGCCGCACTTCTAATATCTTGCCCAAATTGCGGGCAGGTCTAGCTGCGCCAATATGACGTTTTTGCGAATGGTTATCATTCCTATTTACAGTTGCGAACGATTCTCATAAACGCATCTCCAGAAGCTGCAGCGCTCAACAAGGGGATATTTTGATGGCGACCTTCAGACTCGTGTTTGCGGCAGTGATGAGTATTGTGTTTGCGACAACCGCCTGGGCGCAGGATGATCGTTTCAAGGCGGTGACAACGTTTACGGTGATTGCGGATATGGCGCAGAGCGTGGCTGGCGATGCGGCAATCGTTGAAAGCATCACGCGGCCCGGTGCCGAGATACACGGCTATCAGCCAACGCCGCGCGATCTGATCCGCGCGCAGGACGCGGACCTGATCCTCTGGAACGGTCTGAACCTGGAATTGTGGTTCGAACAGTTCTTTGCCAACCTGTCGGATGTGCCAAGCGCAATCCTGACAGATGGTATTGACCCGATCAGCATTGCTTCTGGCGACTATACCGGCAAACCCAATCCACATGCATGGATGGGTCTGAACAATGCCCTGGTCTATATCGACAACATCCGCGATGCGTTTATCGTGCATGACCCGGATAATGCAGATATCTACACCGCCAATGCGGAAGCCTATAAGCAGGAGATCACTGATGCGATCGGTCCATTGCGCGAAACGATCCTCGCGGTTCCTGCCGACCAGCGCTGGCTTGTCACATGCGAGGGGGCGTTCAGCTATCTGATCCGCGACTTTGAGATGCAGGAACTCTATATCTGGCCCATGAACGCCGACCAGCAGGGCACACCGCAGCAAGTGCGCCGCGTGATCGATAGGGTGCGCGACAATGACATCTCGGCGGTGTTTTGCGAAAGCACCGTCTCACAAGCGCCCGCCGAACAGATCGCGCGGGAAACGGATGCAAGTTACGCCGGTGTCCTTTATGTGGACAGTTTGACAGAGGCGGATGGGCCGGTGCCGACCTATCTGGACCTCTTACGCGTCACGACGGAAACGATTGCGGCAGGTCTCACCGAATGAACCAAAGCCCCGGCATTGCTGCGCAGGATGTGACCGTTACTTACCGTAACGGTCACACTGCTTTGCACGATGCGACTTTTGATATCCCGACCGGGACGATCACCGCACTTGTGGGGGTCAATGGCGCAGGCAAATCGACCCTCTTCAAGGCGATCATGGGGTTTGTGCCTGCTGCCAAGGGCCAGATCTCGGTCCTGGGTTTGCCGGTGGCAGAGGCGTTGCGACGCAACATCGTCGCCTACGTGCCGCAATCCGAAGAGGTGGATTGGAGCTTTCCCGTACTGGTCGAAGACGTGGTGATGATGGGGCGCTACGGGCATATGGGCTTTTTCCGGCGGCCAAAATCGGCGGACCACAAGGCTGTGACAGATGCTTTGGACCGCGTGAACATGCTGGATTACCGCCATCGCCAAATTGGCGAACTGTCCGGCGGGCAGCGCAAGCGCGTCTTCCTCGCCCGCGCGCTGGCGCAAGAGGGGCAGGTGATCCTGCTGGATGAGCCCTTTACCGGCGTCGATGTAAAGACCGAAGAAGCGATCATCGCCTTGCTGCGTGAGATGCGGGAAGAGGGGCGCGTGATGCTCGTCTCAACCCATAACCTTGGCTCGGTGCCGGAGTTTTGTGACAGGACGATCCTGGTCAAACAGACCGTGCTCGCCTTTGGTGAGACTGCCGCGACCTTCACCCGCGAAAACCTCGAACTGGCCTTTGGCGGAGTGCTGCGCCATTTCGTGCTGGGCGGGTCCGATCTGCATGATGACGATGACAGCCGCGAGATCCGGGTGATCACCGATGACGAACGTCCCTTTGTGGTCTATGGCGAAGAGCAGGGGGCGCGCGGCGAATGAACACGCTGCTGGAGCCCTTTAGCTATGCCTACATGTTCAACGCGATGTGGGTCAGCGCGCTGGTGGGTGCGATTTGCGGGTTTCTATCGTCCTATCTGATGCTCAAGGGCTGGTCGCTGATTGGTGACGCGCTCAGCCACTCGATCGTGCCGGGCGTGGCTGGCGCCTATATGCTGGGTCTGCCCTTTGCGCTCGGCGCCTTTGCAGCAGGCGGGCTTGCGGCAGGGGCGATGCTGTTTCTCAACCAGCGCACGGGGTTGAAGGAGGATACGATCATTGGATTGATCTTCACCTCCTTTTTCGGGCTGGGCCTTTTCATGGTGTCGCTGTCGCCAACGTCGGTCAGTGTGCAGACCATCATGCTTGGCAATATCCTAGCCATCACACCGTCGGATACGCTGCAATTGGCGATCATCGGTTTTGTCACTTTGGCAATCCTTACAGCAAAGTGGAAGGACTTCATGGTCACCTTTTTTGACGAAAACCATGCGCGCTCAATTGGCCTGCGCCCCGACTTGCTGCGCGCGGTGTTCTTTACGTTGCTGGCGGCCTCCTGCGTGGCAGCGCTGCAAACCGTGGGCGCGTTTTTGGTCATCGCCATGGTGGTCACACCAGGCGCCACCGCCTATCTGCTGACCGACCGCTTCCCTCGGCTTCTAGTACTGAGCGTGGCATTGGGGACGGGAACCAGCTTTGTGGGCGCTTATCTGAGCTATTTTCTCGACGGTGCGACAGGGGGGATCATCGTGACCCTGCAGACCCTGCTGTTTCTGGCGGCGTTCTTCTTCGCGCCCAAACACGGATATCTTGCGGCGCGCCGAAGGTCCTCGGCTGCGGGGAGAGCCGTGTGATGGAAACGCTGCTCTTCCCGTTCCAGTTCGCGTTCATGAACAACGCATTTCTGATCATGGCCATCATTGCCGTGCCAACTAGTCTCCTATCCTGCTATCTGGTGTTGAAAGGCTGGTCGCTGATGGGTGATGCCATCAGCCACGCCGTGCTACCGGGCATTGTTCTGGCCTACATCCTGAACATTCCGCTGCTTATCGGGGCCTTTTGCGCAGGGATGTGCTGCGCACTCGCCACCGGTTTTCTGGCGGAGAACAGCCGCGTGAAACAGGACACGGTGATGGGTGTGGTGTTTTCAGGCATGTTTGGTCTGGGCCTGATCCTTTACACAAAGATCACCACGGATGTGCATCTTGACCACATCCTGTTTGGCAACATGCTGGGCGTGGATGGGGCGGATCTGTGGACCGCTGGTGGGATCGCCGCACTTGTCGCTGCAATAATTATTGCCAAACGTCGTGAGTTCACGCTGCACGCTTTTGATCCGGTGCAGGCGCGCGCGGTCGGACTCCGTGTCGGCTGGCTGCATTACGGGCTGCTGGCAATGATTTCATTGACGATTGTTGCCACTCTGTCGGCGGTTGGCATCATTCTGTCCATCGGGCTTTTGATTGCACCGGGCGCGATTGCCTTTCTGCTGACAAAACGGTTTGAGGTCATGTTGCCCCTCTCGGTGTTCATCACACTCTTGTCAGGCATTGCTGGGGTGTATCTGAGCTTTTTTCTCGACAGCGCACCGGCACCGACAATCATACTCGTGATGACCCTTCTGTTCATTGCGGCATTTGTGCGTGCCAATTTGCGCACGCGCAGCACAAAAGAATTCGCGTCAGATTACCATTGAAGAGCAATGCAGGCCGTGAAACCCTGCGCCGACAAGAACAGGGCAGGCGCGCTGAATGGGTGAAATCTGGGAAGGGCTGACAGCCGGGTTTTGGCTGGTGATCACGCTGGACGCGGATCTGGTCGAGATCACGTTGCGGTCGCTTTACGTGACGCTGACGGCTGTCGTGATTGGCTCGGCCATCGGTTTGCCGTTTGGCGCATTTCTGGCGATCCGGCGGTTTCGGCACAGGCGCGCAACGATTGCGGTGCTGAATGCGCTGATGGGGCTGCCCCCCGTTGTTGTGGGCCTGATTGTCTATCTTCTGCTATCACGGTCGGGGCCGTTTGGCGTGCTTGGCCTCCTTTTCACACCTACTGCGATGATTATCGCGCAGGTTATCATCATCACGCCTCTGATCGCCTCCATCGCCCATCAGGCGATCCGCGATTTGTGGGCGGAGTATCATGACCTGCTGATCTCGCTCTCCACGACCAAACGCCAGCGGATCAAGACCCTTCTATGGGACGGCAGACGCGCTTTGATCACCGCATCACTTGCCGGGTTTGGGCGCGGGATTGGCGAGGTGGGAGCGATCATGATCGTGGGCGGCAATATCGACAATGCCACCCGTGTGTTGACAACCGCGATCGCCCTGGAAACCGGCAAAGGAGACTTCGCCCTTGCTTTGGGTCTTGGCTTTGTCCTGATTGGCCTGGCCATTGCGGTGAACCTTACCATTCACACAATCGGCAAAACAGAGAGCGAGGGGAAATGGTAAGCTCCATTCTGCCCCTGACCGTCTCGCAAGCGCTAGTGCGCCGGAAGGGCAAAACACTGCTTGGTCCAGTGGATCTGGAGATTTCGGCGACCGGCTGCACCATTGTCATGGGCCCTAATGGGTCGGGCAAGACGACGCTCTTGCGTGTGCTCCATGGGTTGGAGAGGTTGTCGTCCGGTATAACAAGCTGGCAGGTTCCCGTGACGGATGCACGGACGCGCCAGGCCTTTGTGTTTCAGACGCCCATCATCATGCGCCGTTCGGTGCGCGAGAACCTCGCCTATCCGCTGATGGTGCATGGGATGGGGAAGGCAGGGGCGTATCAGACCGCGCAAAACTGGGCGGAAAGGGTCGGGCTTGCTGACGCGCTCGACAGGCCAGCACCTCAACTGTCTGGCGGGGAGCGGCAGAAACTGGCACTCGCCCGCGCCTTGATCCGCGCGCCCGAGATCGTGTTTCTGGATGAGCCCTGCGCCAATCTGGACGGCCGCGCGATCCGCGAAATTGAGGCGATCCTGAAAGAGGCGCAAGAGGGTGGCACGCGCATCGTCATGTCCACTCATGATGTCGGACAGGCCAAGCGCCTGGCAGACGATGTTGTCTTTCTGATGCATGGCCGTATCATCGAAGAGGGGCCAGCAGACCAGTTCTTTTCAGGCCCCTCAACGCCGCAAGCCACGGCGCTGCTACAGGGAGATATCGTAGAATGATACGGATTTTTGCGTTTGTTTTCATGTTTTTGGGATCGGGTGCTTGGGCCGAGAACCTGAAGCTTGCCGTCACAACCTCGTTTCATAATTCGGGCCTTTCGGACATCCTGCTGCCCGCGATCAAGGAAGACATTGATGTTGAGGTGCAATTGCTCGTGGTCGGCACCGGGCAGGCCCTGCGACTTGGTGAAGCGGGGGATGTGGACGCAATCCTTGTTCACTCGCGCGCCGCTGAGGATGCCTTTGTTGCGGCAGGCTACGGCACGCATCGGCGTGAGATCATGTACAATGACTTCGTCTTTATCGGCCCTGCGGATGATCCGGCGGGCATTGCCGAGGCGCCGAATGCGGCAGATGCGCTGACCCGCATTGCCGAGGCGCAGGTGGTCTTCGTCAGTCGTGGCGATGACAGCGGCACCCACAAGAAGGAGCTGTCACTGTGGGAGGCATCGGGCGCGTCGCGTGGCGGTGACTGGTATCGCCCCGTTGGTGCGGGCATGGGCGCGTCGCTCAATACCGCTGCCGGTATGGATGCTTACATCCTGGCAGACCGGGCAAGCTGGCTGAATTTCGGCAACAAGGCGGGGCTTGATCTCTTGTTCGCTGGCGATCCGGCGCTTTTCAACCAATACGCCTATATCCCCGTGAACCCGGAGCGGCATGCCCATGTCAAAGCTGATTTTGCCATCGCTTTGGAAGACTGGCTGACATCTGACCGCGCGAGGGAGTTGATCGATGGCTACACGATCAATGGTCAGACGCTGTTTACGTTCAACGCGGTGAACCCATCTTAAACCATAGGTCTGGACATGCAGCTCAGACCGGAATCAAGGCGAAGCCGCCGGTCTGATCGCCGAACCGACCCGACGGGTCGGCGATTTTGCCACTTTTGTCCGCAGTTCGTCAGGAAGATGTACATTGCTGCCATAAAGCGCTTTAGCTTGCTCGTCTGATCGCCAACCCCTCGGTCCGGCGATCAGACAGGCTACCGCCGCTTACTCATCCAGCGATCCATGGATCGCGAACTGGTCAAGCCCGGCTGATTGTGGCTCGATGATCCGGTAGCTTTCCTTGACGCCCGCATCCGTAAGGGCGCGGGTGACCATCAGCAATGTGTTGGGGTCCTGACCCGCGCAAAGCTCCGACATCTGGGCGATTTCATCGGCGGCGACACCGCTGGCCGCCGCGATGTCCGGCGCGCCATAATGGCTGACAAAATGCGCCGCCAGCGCGGCGGTCAGCGCCTCAACCTCATGGTCTTCGATTTTTGTGATGGCGGCAACAGAGACCCGCCCGAATGTCTCAAGCCCCAGCCAGCCATTGGTGAAGGCCTGTTTGGCCTTGCCGGTCAGATCGCCCTCAGACCAGTTCGAAAACTCGAACCCGCCCGAGATGCACCACTCGCCTGTGCGGGCGGGCGTGTGAAAGATATTCATGTCGCTTTCGTCGAAATGGATCGCACGGGCGAGGTAGCGGTCGGTCATGCTTGCTCCAACAGGGCGGTCAACGAGGTCAGTGTGGTGGTCTCACCCGATTTGCGCAACAGGCCGAAACGCTCATCAATGCCGATCTCATCAGCAGCGCGATGGAGCAGCCCTTCATACTCGGCATGTACGGGGCGGGGGCCGTCATCCGTCCAACGGTTGATCCAGACCAGCGTGTGTCGCGCCCAGCCTTCCAGCAACTGCGCGGCGCCCAGATCGCCGCAGCCTTCCTCATAAAGCGTTGTGACATCCGGCGTGTCGCCAGGGTTCTGCACGCTGTTGCGGATCGACACCTGCAAGCCGACGATCAGCCAGTCGGGGACGTTGTCCTTCTGCGGTGAGGAGGCTTTCACACTGAGCGCGCCACAAACCGCATCATTCACGCGGATCTTCCCGTTCCATTCCAGAAGCACGGCGATTTCAGGCGGCGCGACGGCACCCAGAGCATTCTGAAACCCAATCCCGCAAATCGGCAGCATGATCATCGCGTCGGCAAGCGGAACATCTGGGGCAAAGATCATCGCTGCGCGAAGGTCATCCGTACCAAGATTATAGACGATGGTGCCCGCATCACAGCCCACGGCGGCCATTTGCGCCGCAACATCCATCGGGTCATCCACCGTCGCCTGACCGGTCATCAAAGGCGGAAAACTGGGTGCGGTCATGCGTTCCCGTCAACAATCAATTGGCGGGCGACCGTGCGAAAGCTTTCTGCCTGGGGGCTTTCCGGCTTGGACACCACAACAGGCGCGCCGCCATCAGCGGCCAGACGAATATCCAGATGTAACGGCAGTTCTGCCAAGAGTGGCACGCCCATTTTCTCAGCCTCTGCCGCAACGCCACCATGGCCGAACGTGTGCTCCTCATGCCCACAGTTTGAGCAGATATGCGTGCTCATGTTTTCGATCAAACCGATGATCGGCGTTCCCAACTGATTGAACATGTCGATGCCCTTGCGTGCATCAATCAGGGCCACGTCCTGCGGCGTGGAAACGACGATGGCGCCGTCGACCGTGAATTTCTGGGTCAGCGTCATCTGCACATCACCGGTGCCGGGGGGCAGGTCGACGAGCAACACGTCCAGTGCACCCCATTGCACCTGGTTCATCATCTGCTGCAGCGCGCCCATCAGCATCGGCCCACGCCAGACGACGGCCTGATCATCGTTCTGCATCAGGCCGATGGACATCATTGTGACGCCATGATTGCGCATCGGCAAGATCGTCTTGCCATCGGGGGAGGCGGGGCGGCCAGAGACGCCCAGCATGCGCGGCTGCGACGGGCCGTAGACGTCGGCATCCAGTAACCCCACACGCCGCCCCTCTGCCGCCAAGGCGCAGGCGAGGTTGGCCGAGACCGTGGACTTGCCCACGCCGCCCTTGCCAGAGGCAATGGCGACGATCCTGTCCACGCCGGGGACCTTTTGCGGGCCCTTGGGCTCTGCGGCGCGTTGTGGTTTGAGATCGGGTGGTGCCGCTGGCGTGCTATGCGCTGTCATCACGGCAGAGACGCTGCCCATACCGGGCATGGCCTTCAATGCGGTTTCAGCTGCAGCCCGCACAGGCTCCATCTGATTTGCGACCGATGGGGCGACTTCGAAGACAAAGCGCACATTGCTGTCTTCGACCGACAGCGCCCGAACCAACCCGGCGGCCATGATATCGTCACCTGATGCAGGGTCTTTGATCGTCTTCAGGGTCGCGATGACCGCGTCACGGGTGATGGTCAATTCAGCTGTCCTGCCCGGTGATTGTGCCGGTGACGACATGTTCCAGTTCAAGATCAGGAATGCTCAGCACCACCTTGGCTTCAAACGATTTCCCCGCTTGTCCTTTTGCGCGCATCACCTCTTCGATCGCCTGTTGCGAGGTCACGCCAACCTGCTTGAGGAACTTGCGCATGGACATGTTGAAATCATCGCTCATCCTAGTGGTCCTTTCTGTCGGAAAAGTAGTCGTCAGTCGTGCGCACGCGGGGCCGCTCACCGCCCGCAAAGGGGTTGTTCTCGGAATGATACTGCGCCTGAATGCGGCAATTGTCGCACATCTGGATCATGCGCGCGGCCTCTGGGTTGGCGAACATCGCGTGGCTTCCGGCCAGCTTTTCGCTGATCTTTTCGATGGTCGATTTGACGCCGAAAAGGGCACCGCATTCGACGCAGGCGAAGGGCTCTTCCTCGTTGAGGACAATTTGTGTCAGTGCGGCATCCGTCAGGTTCAGCCGCGGCTCTAACGTGATCGCGTTTTCCGGGCAGACATTGCTGCACAGCCCGCATTGCAGGCATGCATCTTCCTGAAAGCGCAGCTGTGGCAGGTCCTCATTATCCGCCAGCGCGCCTGACGGGCAAAGTGACACACAGGCCAGGCACAATGTGCAGGCTTCCGTATCCACAAGGACCGCTCCATAAGGTGCCGTTTCGGGCAACGGGATCAGATCGTCTGATCGCAAGGTTTTGGCTGCTGTACGCGCCACTTGTCGCCGTGTTCCAATCGGCAGAATGGGCGTCGCGATATCGGGGGCTTCCGACGCGTCATAGAGCGTTTCGGTCAGCGTGTCAGGGTCGGCTGGGTCGAGAAATGCCACGTCACGCCCGGCAATTACGCTGGCCAGTTCCGCCTCGCGCGTCAGCGTATCGCGACCAGAGGTCGGCGCGAGGATCAGACTGACTGCACCGAAACCGGCCCCGAATGCGGCCAGCATCTCGGCATGGCCGAAGCTGGCGAGCGCCTCCACCGATAGCGGAATAACATCGGCAGGCAGGCCACGCCCGTAACGCGCGGCGAGGCGGATCATCTCGGCCCCGTGGCTTGCTTCATGGACCAGCAGCCTTGGATTTTGCCCGCCTGCCTTGCGATAGGTGCTGGCAAGTGTTTGCAGGCGGCGGAACACATCGTCTGTCGGCGGCGCGTCATAGCTGATCGCACCGGACGGGCAGAGTGATGCGCAGGCCCCGCACCCCGCGCAGATCATCGGATCAACGCTGACGTAGTCGCCAGCAGACGTGATGGCGCCGGTGGGGCAGGCGTCCAGACAATTCGAACAGGCAGGCTTTCCGGCGCGGGAATGTGCGCACAAAGCCGGTTCCATCCGCACGTAAAGCGGCTTTTCAAAGGTTCCGATCATTTGGGCCGCGTCAAAAACAGCGCGTGCAACAGAGGGTGCATGCTTTGGATCAGCGCGCAGATACCCGTCCCGCTTTTCCGGGGCGGGGAACAAAGGTGGCTTTCCGGAGAGATCAAGCAGGATATCGCAAGTTGATCGCGCGCCATCCTTTGGTTGCGTGAACTGCACTTGCCCCCGTCCACCTGGGACGATCTCTTGCAAAGCGTCAAAGCGTAGGTCGAATTGACCCAGGCTGCCCTTGGCGCCCCTTAGATCTCCTTTGATAATGTCGAAATTCTGTGGTGGCTCGGTTGGCGTTTCGCCGGTGATGAGCACCGTGACGCTTAACACTTCAGAGAGTTGGGCAGCGGCCGCCAAGCACACATCGTCTTGCCCAAAAATCAGGCATGTTCCGTGCGATATTACGTCGCGGACCTTGGGCGCTGGCGTGGGCAAAAGCGCTTCTGCTGCAAGTGCAGCCATCTTGGGGCTTTTTGACGCAGTGTCATCTGACCAGCCGGCCCTGTCTCGCAAATCAACAAAAGCAGGCATATCTAATTGGATTTCTTGCGCAAGTTCCTCAAAGATGTGCCGTTGCTGCTGGCATGCGATGACAACGTCGCCCCCGCGAAGATACGCCTCTGCCTTGTCGATTTCGCGTGTGCACAATGCGGTATGCACCGCACTGCATTCCAATCCGGTTGTGGCTTCGATTGTTGCAGCGTCAATGGATAGCGTTCCGGAACAATCACATAAAATCAAACGTTTGCCTGCGTTGCGCTGGCCTGTCATTGATTGTCCTCCCCGGTTTTGCGTTGCCGCAACGCGGTCAGACTATCCATAGATCAAAGTGTGGGCAAACGGGAAAACGGGTGACCCGCGTGCTGCGTTGCAGAAAAGAACGTTCTAAAAAAGTGCTTTTTTTGATCACTTTTTTGGTCCAGCATGTCGACAGCCGTATACATCACACTAGGGAGGGGTGGTGGTCCGCAATCCGCACCAATACCAATCGATGCCGCTGGGAATTGTTCTGCGTCGGTCACCGGGTGTGACGGCATGGGCTAAATGGTCTTGGCGCGTGGCGGATGTTTTGCCTGGTGCAGCCCCGGCTTCTTGGAAAACGATCCGCGAAGCTGGTGATGTCCGGGATTACCAAGTGGCCACGGTACCCTTGGAAATGCACGGCGCGGAATGTGAGGCCTATCGCACCGGTTTGGCAGATGCTGTGCCGTCCATATACGTCGTTTTGCGTAAAAACGATGATGCTGAACACCCCTTTGATGTGTTGCTGGCGACCGCATCCCCCTACGAGGGGCAGGATTACGCCGACAATGGCGAGGATGTGGTTGAGAAGGTGCCGATGCCTGCCGGGCTGATTGCCTGGGTAAATGACTTCACCGAGCGGTTTTACGAGGAAGAGACCTTCGTCAAACGGCGTCGCGACAAGAAACGTGTCGATATAGTTGAAGATGGCATTGGCGACGCCCGTATATCCCAGATCAGCGATGTGTACCGCGCGCCCAGACGCAAGGAGCCTGCCGCGTGACGGAGACGGGGCTGGATTTCTGGTCGCGCCGTAAGGCGAAAGTTGCCGAAGAGGCTCTTGCCGAGGCAGAGCAACCGGCAGAACCAACTGCTGAGCTAAGCGATGAAGAGGTGCTGGCCGCGCTTGATCTGCCTGATCCTGACACTCTTGAGCTTGGTGATGACATCAAGGGTTTTATGGCCAAGGCTGTGCCGGATCATCTGCGCCGAAAAGCATTGCGGCGGCTTTGGCGCCTGAATCCAACTCTCGCCAACGTGGACGGGCTTGTGGATTACGGCGAGGATTTCACCGACAGTGCGACGGTGATCGAAGGCATGCAAACCGCCTATCAGGTCGGCAAGGGTATGTTTGCACATGTGCAGGAAATGGCGCGCCAGGCAGAGGCTTTGGCCGAAGAGCTCACCGACGAGGAAGAGGACGCGCCAGAGGTTGAGGATACGACAAAGGTCGTAGTTGCCGCTGCCGAGGAACCGGTTGAAATTGAGGAAGAGGCCCAGCCAGAACCGCGCCGTCGGATGCGGTTCAGCTATGGAAGCGAGACGATGCCAGCATGAGTGTTGCCGAAGACATGAACACCATCGCGCAAGAAGATCGGCTGCGCGCCGATCTTTACAACTTTTTGGGGCTTCTGCTGTCCGGGCCGCCAGATGAGTTGGTTCTGTCGCAAACCGCCGGTCTCAGCGGGGATGACACAAAGCTAGGTCAGGCCATCACCCAACTCGCTAATGTGGCCCAGGTTAGCCAGCCAAAGACGGTGACACGTGAGTTCAATGCGCTGTTTATCGGGTTGGGTCGCGGAGAGCTATTGCCCTTCGCCAGCTACTATCTGACCGGGTTCCTCAACGAAAAGCCTTTGGCGGTTCTGCGTGGTGACATGGCCGCCAACGGCATCGCCCGTGCCGCGAATGTCTATGAGCCGGAAGACAACATCGCCTCATTGATGGAGATGATGGGCGGGCTGATCGTCGGGCGGTTTGCGGGCGGGCCTGCGGACCTCGCCACGCAAAAAGCCTTCTTTAACAAGCATATCGGCCCTTGGGCCGGGCATTTCTTCAGCGATCTGGAGGCAGCCAAGAACTCGGTTCTGTACGCCTCTGTCGGCGCTGTGGGCCGCGAGTTTATGGAAATCGAGCGCGAAGCGTTTCGGATGATTGCGGAGTGATCCGCACAACACAGGCGGTCGCGTCCGCCAAAACGAAAGGGGAGACGTCCCATGGAAAAAGGCAAGGATGACGGCACCAATCGCCGTGATTTTCTCAAATTAGGGGTTGCCGCCCCGGCCGCGGCAGCTGTCGCAGCATCTGGCACTGCAGCATCGGCCCAGCCAGTCGATCTGCAATCTGACAAGATGCAGGATACCGCGCATACCCGCGCCTATCTGGCCAGCGCCCGTTTCTGACGCGACGCACCCACTCTAACCCAGCCGACAGGGCGGATGCCCGCGAATGCCAGGGAGAAAGACATGCTAAAAAGAAAGACCACAGGTGCTGCGCGCCGCGCCAGCATCGAAACCCAACCATCAGGCGGCACGATTGACCGGCGCAAATTCCTGCGCGGCTCTGGCCTGACAATTGGCGGTCTGACCGCCATCGCCGCGACCGGCGGCACCGTCACAGCAGCAAATGCCCAAGGCGCGATTGCCAACGCTGTGCAGAACATCAAATCCGTCTGCACTCACTGCTCGGTCGGGTGTACCGTTGTGGCCGAGGTCGATAACGGCGTCTGGACCGGGCAAGAGCCTGGCTGGGACAGCCCGTTCAACCTGGGCGCCCATTGCGCCAAAGGGGCCGCCGTGCGCGAGCATGCTCATGGTGAGCGGCGCCTGAAATACCCAATGAAGAAAGAAAACGGTGAGTGGGTCCGCATCAGCTGGGAACAGGCGATTGATGAAATCGGCGACGGCATGATGAATATCCGCGAGGAAAGCGGACCGGACAGCGTCTACTGGCTCGGATCGGCCAAGCACAACAACGAACAGGCTTATCTGTTCCGGAAATTCGCCGCTTATTGGGGCACCAATAACGTGGACCACCAGGCGCGGATTTGCCATTCGACGACTGTCGCCGGTGTGGCGAATACATGGGGCTACGGCGCCATGACCAACAGCTACAACGATATGCACAATAGCCGCGCGATCTTTATCATCGGTGGTAACCCGGCCGAGGCGCATCCCGTCTCGCTCTTGCATATCCTGAAAGCCAAGGAACAGAACAACGCGCCCGTGATCGTGTGCGACCCACGCTTTACCCGCACGGCGGCCCATGCTGACGAGTATGTGCGCTTCCGTCCCGGGACTGATGTGGCGCTCGTCTGGGGCATCCTCTGGCACATCTTTGAAAACGGCTGGGAGGATGAGGAGTTCATCCGCACCCGCGTCTGGGGCATGGACCAGATCAAGGATGAGGTCGCGCGCTGGACGCCTGAAGAGGTGGAGCGTGTGACGGGCACACCCGGATCGCAGCTGCGACGCGTGGCCTTTACGCTCGCCAATAACCGGCCCGGCACCGTTGTCTGGTGCATGGGTGGCACGCAGCATACGAACGGCAACAACAACACACGCGCCTATTGCGTGTTGCAGCTGGCCCTTGGGAATATGGGCACGTCCGGTGGCGGCACAAACATCTTCCGCGGGCACGACAATGTGCAGGGCGCGACGGACCTTGGCGTGCTGTCGCATACCTTGCCTGGCTATTACGGTCTGTCCGCAGGCGCCTGGGCGCATTGGGGCCGTGTCTGGGGTGAAGATCCCGAATGGCTCGCCGCGCGGTTCCAGGGGATCAAGGATGCCGATGGCAATGATGCCTCGCTTATGAACAAGACCGGCATTCCGGTGTCGCGCTGGATCGACGGGGTGCTCGAAGACCCCGAAAACACCGATCAGCCATCCGCCGTCCGGGCGATGGTGCTTTGGGGCCACGCCCCGAACTCTCAGACCCGGATGAAGGAAATGAAAACGGCGATGGAAAAGCTGGATATGCTGGTCGTCATCGACCCCTATCCAACGGTTTCCGCCGTGCTGCATGACCGCACCGATGGGGTCTACCTCTTGCCCGCATCGACGCAGTTCGAAACCTACGGCTCGGTCACCGCATCAAACCGGTCGATCCAGTGGCGCGATCAGGTGGTTGAGCCGCTGTTCGAAAGTCTGCCGGATCATGTCATCATCGCGAAGTTTGCCAACAAGTTCGGCTTTGCCGACCGGTTCTTCCGCAATATCGAGATGGATGATGCCGAGACGCCAAACATCGAAAGCGTGACGCGCGAGTTCAACAGCGGCATGTGGACGGTGGGCTATACCGGGCAAAGCCCGGAGCGGCTGAAGCTGCATATGGCCAACCAGCACACGTTTGACAAAACGACGCTACAGGCCGTGGGTGGCCCCGCTGATGGGGATTACTACGGGATGCCCTGGCCTTGCTGGGGCACGCCTGAAATGCGCCACCCCGGTACGCCGAACCTGTATGACATGTCCAAACCTGTCAGCCAGGGTGGCCTGACCTTCCGCGCACGTTTCGGGGTGGAGCGTGACGGGGATAACCTCTTGGCCGAGGGCGTCTATTCCGCAGGGTCCGAAATTCAGGACGGATATCCTGAGTTTACCATGCAGATGCTGATGGATCTGGGTTGGGATAGCGACCTGACGGATGAGGAGCGCGCGGCGATTGATGCGGTGGCCGGTCCGGGCACGAACTGGAAAACCGACCTTTCCGGCGGTATCCAGCGGGTTGCGATCAAGCATGAATGTGCGCCATTCGGCAACGCAAAGGCACGGGCCGTGGTCTGGACATTCCCCGACCCCGTACCGATCCACCGCGAGCCGCTTTACACCAACCGGCGCGATCTGGTGGCGGATTATCCGACCTACGAGGACCGGAAATTCTATCGGCTGCCGACCATGTATGCGTCCATCCAGGCCAAGGATTTCTCAACCGAATATCCGATCATCCTGACCTCCGGTCGTCTGGTCGAGTATGAAGGCGGCGGGGATGAAACCCGGTCGAACCCGTGGCTCGCTGAACTCCAGCAGGACATGTTCGTGGAAATGAATGTGCGTGACGCCAACAATCTGGGCGTGCGCGACGGTGCGCAGGTTTGGGTCGAAGGGCCTGAGGGCGGCAAGGTCAAGGTGATGGCTATGGTGACCGACCGGGTGGGTGAAGGCGTTGCCTTCATGCCATTCCACTTTGGCGGGCATTTCGAAGGGGTGGATCAGCGGTCCAAGTATCCGGACGGCGCCGACCCCTATGTGCTGGGCGAAAGTACCAACACCGCACAGACCTACGGCTATGATTCAGTGACCCAGATGCAAGAGACGAAAGCCACGCTCTGCAAAATCTCGGTAGCGTAAGGAGGAGATGAAAAATGGGTGCAAGAGCTAAATTTCTTGTCGACGCCGAACGCTGCATTGAATGCAATGCCTGTGTGACGGCCTGTAAGAACGAACACGAAGTGCCTTGGGGCATCAACCGCCGCAAGGTGGTGACGATCAATGACGGCAAACCAGGCGAACGCTCGATCTCGGTCGCCTGTATGCATTGTTCGGACGCGCCATGCATGGCCGTGTGTCCGGTCGATTGCTTCTATCAGAACGAAGAAGGGATCGTCCTGCATTCCAAGGACCTGTGCATTGGCTGCGGTTACTGCTTCTATGCGTGCCCCTTCGGCGCGCCGCAATTCCCGCAGGCGGGCAATTTCGGCTCCCGTGGCAAGATGGACAAGTGTACTTTCTGCGCCGGTGGCCCGGAAGAGAACCACTCCACCGCCGAATTCGCCAAATATGGGCGCAACCGGATCGCCGAGGGCAAGCTGCCCATCTGTGCCGAGATGTGTGCGACCAAGGCGCTGCTCGCCGGTGATGGTGACGAAGTGTCCAGCATCTACCGCGAACGTGTCGTGGCCCGTGGCTTCGGCTCTGGCGCATGGGGCTGGGGTACGGCTTACGATCAAAAGGGCGGTTAAGCCTCTGATCCGGGGCGGCTTTTTGCGCCGCCCCCAATACGTTTTTCTGACGACCAAGGAGCATGTCCATGATCCGGGCCCTTTTCGCGTCCATGCTGTTCAGTCTCTTTGCCCTCAGCGCTGTGGCGCAGGAGGCACCTGCGCCGGACCGGACGGCGACAGGCGGCGCGCAGACTCTCGAAGACATCATGGCGCGGCAGCAGCAGTTGCAGATCGATGACAGCTTCCGCAGTGAGGCACTGGGCAATCCGGACGCCGCCGCGCCGTTGACTGATGATCTGGGCGCGCGCGGCGGGCTTTCGGACAGCGAGCTGTGGCGCGGTCTGCGCTTTGACGCGGCGGATGTGACCACGCAGGCGCGAGGTGATGCGCCTGCGGTGCTAATCCAGGACAGCGGGATGTGGTGGTATGAATTCCGGCAGGGGCCGCTGATGACGTTCGGGACCTATATCCTATTGGGAACGCTGGGCCTATTGGTCCTATTCTTCGTGCTGCGCGGGCGTATCCGCATTGATGGCGAAAAGACGGGGCGTACGATCACACGGTTCAAGGCGATTGAGCGTTTTGGCCATTGGCTGATGGCCGGATCGTTTATCCTGCTTGGCATCACCGGGCTGATCACGCTTTTTGGGCGCAAGGTGATCATCCCGACCTTTGGGCATGAGAGTTTTGCGACAATCGCGCTGGCCTCGAAATGGATCCACAACAACGTCTCATGGGCCTTCATGCTGGGCCTGATCATGATCTTTTTCATGTGGGTTCTGGAGAATATCCCGAACCGCACCGACCTGCGCTGGATCGCTGTGGGTGGAGGCCTTTTCAAGAAGGGCGTGCATCCGCCAGCCAAGAAATTCAATGCAGGCCAAAAGGTTATCTTCTGGTCTTGCATCATTCTGGGGGGCTCGATCTCCGCCTCTGGCTTGTCTTTGCTCTTCCCGTTTGAGCTGCCGATGTTCGCCAAGACCTTCGCCGCGCTCAACGCCACCGGCATCCCGCAGTTCATTGGCTTCGGCGTCTTGCCGACCGAGTTGACGCCCCATGCTGAGATGCAATATGCCCAGCTGTGGCATGCGCTTGTGTCCTTCGTGCTGATGGCCATCATCATCGCCCATATCTATATCGGCTCAGTCGGGATGGAGGGGGCCTATGACGCAATGGGCACCGGCGAGGTCGAGGAACAATGGGCCCGCGAACACCACAGCCTGTGGGTGGAAGAGGTCAAGGCCAAAGAGGCCGAGGCCCCCACGGGCGCGACCCCGGCAGAGTAGGAGCACGCAATGAAAGTCATGCTGACCGCCTTTGCCGTCACAGCCCTGATTTCGGTGGGCGCCTATTATGGCCTGCACGCGGCGGGGTTCGGCGCGGCAGACAGCACCGCCAGCGCGTCGGTCCGGTTAGGTGATTGATGCAAGTGTTCAATGGTAGCGGAGCCTCTGGCAGGAATTGCCGTACGATACCGTTGGATGAAAGACGCAATGACTTCGCATTGCAAAATGCGGACGGGGTGGACATTATCGGTAGCTGCGCCAACAGTCGGTTTCAAGAACGTCTGTTCAACTCAATCAGCTGTTCAAAACAGACCTCGCAAAGAAGACGGATCTTAGCAAATCCTTCTGTCTTGTCGTTCCAGTCCCCACCATTTGCCAATAGATAGTCGTCGCACTCACCGCACCATCCGTTGTATTGGTCGTTTTCGTCTCGAACGAATACTAGCCCCCGCTCAATACCATCGCTCAAAGACTCGACTGAGTGAGAGCACGCATAGGCCGGATTATTCTTGCCATGCTTGTTGCAGTGCATCTTCTTTTCTTCTGGCGACCTCGGTCACCTTTCTCTGAGTTGTTCTCGCCTAGTCGATGTTGACACCGATAAGCTTCGCAGTGTCGGTCAATGACGGGTTCCCGACAGACAATTGCTGCGTTTCAAATGGATAACCGTTCAATATCAAATCTGCCTCCCTTTTTGGTGCAGATTCAATGATGCACACGACATCGGTTTTCGGATGTTGCCTTAGCGATGATCAACAATTGGGCATCATTTGTGGCGCTTCCCTCTAGTCCCCATCTGCCACGCCTTCCTGCCGCAGCCGCGCGCGGCGGGCGCGGTAGCTGGGAAGGATGATGAGGAGGGCTGCAATGACCAGAAGGCCCAGGGTCAGCGGCCGTTCGTAGATGAAGGATGGTCCGTCGAAGAGGTTCATGGAGCGGGAGAAGTTGTTCTCAAGCATTGGACCAAGGATGAAACCGATCAGGAGCGGCGCGAGCGGGTAGTCGGCGAAACGCAGGATTGTCGCGCAGACGCCGAGGCCCACGAGGATCAGAAGTTCGGTCGCGTTGTTCTGGCCGATATAGGCGCCCATCAGCGTGAAGAATAGGATGAACGGAATCAGGAAGGTGCGCGGGACGGCGAGGATTTTCGCGATATAGGGGATCAGCGGCAGGTTCAGCATCAAGAGGATCACGTTGCCGACATACATGGAGATGATAACGGCCCAGAAGACCTCTGGCTCATCGATCATCAGGCGGGGCCCGGGCGAGACGTTGAGGGCGATCAGAGCGCCCAAGAGGATCGCGGTTGTGCCGGAGCCGGGGATGCCGAGCGTCAGAAGCGGCACGAAGGAACCCGTTGCGGCGGCGTTGTTGGCGCTTTCAGGGGCGGCGAGGCCTTTGATGCTGCCTTTGCCGAATTCTGCCTGATCTTCCTTGCTGGCGATATTGCGCTCCACCGCGTAGCCGAGGAATGAGGCGATCGTGGCCCCGGCACCAGGCAAGACGCCGATGAAGAAGCCCTGGATCGACTGGCGCCCGACAACGGGTGCGATCTGGCGGGCCTCGGAGCGGGTGATGCGCAGGTCCTTGATCTCGGACGAGCCGCCATCGGATTTGGAGCGGTTGGGATCGAGAATCAGATAGATCGCCTCGGGCAGGGCGAACATCGCCATGGCGAGGGTGATGAAGCCGAGGCCGGACTGCAGGTCCATGATGCCGAAGGTGAAGCGTGGCTGGTTGAAGAGCACGCCTTCGCCGATGGTTGCGAGCATCAGGCCGAGGACGGTCATCAGGAGCGCTTTGGCGACCTGTCCGGTGCCTGCGAAGGCGGCGATGGCCGAGAGGCCCACAACCATCAGGGCGAAGTATTCAGGCGATCCGAAAAGGAGCGCGACGGTGGAGAGGGCCGGGGCGAAGATCAGAAGCAGGATCGCACCCAGTGTGCCGCCGACAAACGATGAGATCGCGGCGACTGTCAGCGCTTTGCCGGCCTTGCCTTGGCGCGCCAGTGGGTAGCCGTCGAAACTGGTGGCGACGGTGGAGGCGACACCGGGTGCGTTGATCAGGATGGACGAGGTGGAGCCGCCAAAGATCGCGCCGTAATAGACACCTGCGAGCAGGATCAGTGCGGCGGAGGGGTCACCGATGGAAATCGCCACCGGGATCATGATCGCGATGATCGACATCGGCCCAAGGCCCGGCAGCATGCCGATGAAGGTGCCGATCAGGCAGCCGCCGATGACCATCAGGATGTTGGTAAGCGAAAAGGCCGTCGTGAGGCCGATCATCAATCCTTCAAGCATCGCCTAGACCCCCATGAATGCGGGCCAGGGGCGCAGAAAGATGCCTAGCACCTCTTGCACCAGATACCAGATGCTGCCCGCCGCGATGACGGCAACGGGGATCAGGATGTGCAGGCGCCGTTCGCCGAGAACGAGCGAGCCGATGGTGAGAAATCCGACCGTCGCCGCCAGAAATCCAATGGGGCGCAGAAGCAGCGCATAGGCGATCATCAGGCCAATCAGGGTGAGGGCGGGAACAACCTGATATTCCAGCAGCCGCCGATAGACGATGACTGAGGGGTCCTCTTCCCGCGGTTTTTCGTTTTTCTCAAAGCCCAGAAGGATGATCAGAGCCGCGATGATCGCCATGACCGACAGGACCTTGGGGAAGGTCGACGGCCATATGGGATTGTTCCGCATGAAAGGGGCGAGGGCGCCGTCCATCGTGAAAAATGCCGTGTAAGCATAGCCGAGGCTCATCACCAGAATGATGAGCGCGATCCAACGATCAAGCGCCATTGGCTCCTCCCCTTATGTCTTGAAAGTGTCCGGCGGCACACCGCCGGACACGAGATGGCTTTAGAGAAAGCCCAGTTCGCGCATCAGATCGCCGATGACCTGTTCCTGGTTCTCCAGGAAGGTCAGGAACTCATCGCCGCTGTTGTGAATGTTGACCCAGCCGTTGCGGGCACGGACCTCTTCCCATTCGGGCGTGTCGTACATCTTGCCGATGGCGTCCTGATACATCGCAAGTTTGTCATCCGGCAGACCCGGTGCGGCAAAGAACCCGCGCCAGTTAACAAACTCCGCGTCGATCCCCTGCTCTTTCATGGTGGGGGCGTCGGCGAATGTGTCCACACGCTCTGGCGCTGTGACGCCGATGATCTTCACCTCGCCCGCATTAGCCAGATCGACCGCTTCTGAGAAGCCGGTGCTGAGCGCTGTGATCTCGCCTGACAGGAGTGCGGCCATCGCCTCACCACCTGCGTCATAGGGGATGTACTTCACAGCTGTCGGGTCTTCGCCCGCCGCCTGCATCACGATGGCTGCCACAATATGGTCCATGCCGCCGGGGACAGAGCCGCCGCCAATGGCTGTGCCCCGCGGATCATCGCGGTACGCCGCTAGGAAATCGTCCATCGTGTTGATGGGGCTGTCCTTGCCCACAACGATGGTCGCATAGTCACCGATGGTGCCTGCGACGAGCGTCAGGTCACGGAAGTTCTGCGGGAACACGCCCGTGAGCGAGCGGATCACGATGGGGGTGGAATTCACCATCAAGGTGCCGTGGTTGCTTTCGGCGTTTTCAATCAGATAGCCGATGGCCTTGCCGCCGCCGCCGCCTGACATGTTCTCGTAAGTGGCCTGACCGACGAGGCCCGCATTTGTCAGCGCCTCGCCCGTGCCGCGCGCTGTGCCGTCCCAGCCACCGCCGGCTCCGCCGGGGATCAGAAAGTGGATGCTGTCGACCACCTGATGGCCATCGGCCATCGCCGGTGCGCCAAGTGAGACGCTAGCCGCAGCCGCCGCGATCACGGCCCTGCGGGTCATATTGAATAGTTTCATTGTTTTCCTCCCAAGTCGTATGGCGATGAACGCCTTGGAGGATTTTTCACGATCACCGGGCGCGACGCAACCGTCATTTTGGTCTTGATGTTTTGGCGAAAATGACAGCACGTGCCTTCTTTTTTGGCGGTACTTGGCTGTCAGCGGCCCAAGCTGCGTGCGATCTGTTCCGAGAGAGTCAGCAAGGCGGCGGATTGCGCGGCGGCTATGCTTTGCAAGCTTTGATCGGGCATGTCTTGCGTAATGGCGAAGGCGCGGGTGCTGTTTGGAAAATCGATGCCGTCACCGCCGACGTAATACTGGCCTGTCAAGCGAAACACGCCGTCAGCCCCGGCGAGCATCCGGGCGATGCGGATGTCAATGGCGACATCAGGCAGGCCTACAAAGGGCCAGGGGTCCGGCCCAACTCGTGTGTTGAGGATATTCGCCAGTGTCTGCGCGATGTTCAAAGTCACCGCACGGTCGGGCATATCCGCCCAAAGCACGTTTTCATTGATCGCGATCAGCCCCGAAGGCGTTTCAAACGCAACCTCTTCAAGCTCGGCATAGGTTGGCAGGATGACTGTGCGCACCATTGCGCTGCCCACCAATGGGCTGAGCGACAGTTCCGATTGCAGGCGTGGCATGGCCAGCCGGTCAATCGGTGGGGTACAGGCGATCAGCGCCATTGCAGCTAACACGACGAAAAAGCGCACCATCATTACCGTCCTACGATCAGAGAATTGGGATTGCGCTCAATTGCGCGCGCGAGCGAGGAGACTGCATCCGCCGCGATCTGGATATCGCGCAAGGTCGCGCGGGTTTCGGCGCCAAAGCGTGAGCGTTCGCTATAGCTTTCGATCACCTCTTCGGTCCGCGCGACAAGGGCATTGGTGCGGGCGGCGAGGCCAGGCAGACCCCCGACAGCTTCTTCAATGGCCTGCGCGGCGTCATTGGCCGCTTGCAGAGCCGCATTGACGTTGTCAATCGCGCCGCCCTCGCGCACATCCGCGAGAAAGCCGCGCATCTCATCCAGCGCGGTGTTGAGCGTGCCGGGTAGCGCGCCGGTGTCCTCGGCGCTGACGAAGGCCTCAATCGCGTCCAGCGTGTCCGTTGAGGACGCGACAAGCGCCTCAAGCTCCAGCGCGTTTGCCGTCGCCATCAGCGTGTCGATCTGGTCTGCAATCTGCGGCAGGCTTTGTGTCGCTTCTTCGATGTTCGCGGCCGCCTGAGCCGCGTTTTCGAGCGCTGTGTCGAGGTCACCGATCAGATCGACCTCATCCGCGCGCGCAATAATGGCATCGAGATCGGTGATGACATTGCGCAGGTCACCCGGCATCGCCTGCAGATCGTCGTCATTGATCAGGGCGCGGCTATCCTCAAGTAGCGCCAACAGCGAGGCGGGCGCGGCCACCGTTGCCTCATCATTTGCCAGCCGTTCGATACTGTCCATCAGGTCAATGGCGCCATCCATCAGTTCCTCGACAGGGAGGGCGTTGATCCGGGCCAAGACCCCCTCTGCGGTGGCTGCGACATCCGAGATCTCGGACTCGGTTGTCGGGATAATCGGGTATTGGCCGCCCGTGCCCGTCATGATGGCGGGCAGCGCATCATCGATCTGGACAAGCTCAACCAACAGGGCCCCGGACAGAATGTTGCCCGTTACCATCCTTGCCCGCAGACCGCGGGCCACGAAATCGGACAAAAGGACCATTGCGTCATCGGCAGTCGCATCGGCCCCCATGCCCAGCCGCGATGGCTCAATATCCAGCACGGCTTGCAGCCGCACCTCGGCATCCGCACCTTCGCCCACAACGATAGCGTTCAGATCGTTGACCTCGCCAATGCGGATACCCTGAAAGCGCACTTCTGATCCTGGTGTCAGACCGCTCACCGATTCCTCGAACAGAACCGCCACCTGCAACACGTCGGCGTTGGGATCGGTAAACAAGCTGTCCCGGGCGCTTTCTTCGGTGCTGAAGATGTCAAACAGATGGCCATCCCGGATGGGATTGCCGCCGGAGACGATGGTATCAAACGCGATGCCGCCTTCGATTAGAGAAGCGAGCGAGTTGACGTCCAGCGACACCCCGCCCGCACCAAAAGACACGCTAAAGCCGGAGGTATCCCAAAACCGCGTGCTGGTTGTGATCCGGCGGTCATAGGGGCTTTCGATAAAGGCGGTGACCACAACTTGCGTGCCGTCAAAGGACAATTCGGGTTCTTCGAGATATCCGACTTGCAGCCCCTTATGCAGAACCGGTGCCCCGGCCGCCAGTGATCCGCCATCACTCGTACGCAGGACAATGCGCGTACCGCGCTGGCCTGCGCGGGTCAGGACAGGCTGTTCCAGACCGCGAAACTCGAACTGCTGAACATCGGCCTGTGTATCCCAGTTGCCTTCGATGTAGACGCCTGACAGGACCGTATCGAGGCCGGTGATCCCGCGCACCGAGACGTCCGGGCGCACCACCCAGAATTGGGCATCGTCGTCCATGAAGGGGGCAACGGTCTGGTCAACACGGGCATGCACAAGGACCACGGCAAGACCTTCGTCAAACTCGACCGTTTCAACCTCACCAATGGTCACATCACGATAGCGGATCTGCGTCTCGCCCGATGTGATGCCTGCGGCATTCTCGAACGCAATGGTGATCAACGTGCCGCGATCCTGGTAATTCTGCCAGGCGGCGAAGAGAGAGACACCAAGTGCGATCAGCGGCACGAACCAGACCAGCGACAAACGCTGCCACACCCGCCTTTTGATCGGGCGGATATCCAAAGGCGCGGCCCCGATGGGGTCTTGGTCGCTCATGCTGTGTCCTGTCCCTTGTCCCAGATCAGGCGGGAGTCAAAAGCCTGCGCTGCCAGCATGGTGAAAATCACCGATAAAGCAAAGCTGACGGCCGCAATCCCCGGATTGACCGTGGCAATTGTGTCGAGTTGCACAAGCGCTGACAGAATTGCAACGACAAAGACGTCGATCATGGACCAGCGCCCGATAAACTCGACGACTTCATAGGCACGATGACGCTCATGCTGATTGTCCAGTGAATGCCGCTGCACGCTGATCGCCAGATACATGATGACGAGGAACTTGCCGATCGGGATCATGACCGATGCGACGAACACGATAAAGGCGACGCCGTATGAGCCATACTCAATCAGTTCGACCACGCCGCCGATGATCGTGCTTTCGCTGCGTTCAATCAGGGTCGATGTCAAAAGCATCGGATAGATATTGGCGGGGATGTAGGCGATCATGCCCGCAATCAGCCAGGCCCAGACCTTTTGCAGGCTGAGTTCGTCACGGCTGCGCAAGGCGGCGCCACAGCGCTTACAAAAAGCGGTCTCTTGCCGGTGCACCTGTCCGCAGCGCTGACAGGCCACAAGGCCCGCCTCACGGGCCGAGATTATGCCGCTGACCGGTCCAGTGTTTCCCAAATCGAATACCTGCAAATCAGTTGGTCTTTGAGAACGGTGATGATGACGACCCCCGCAAAAGCCCAAAAAGCGGGGCCAATGGTGACTGCTGCAAGCCCTGCAACCTTGATCAGCGCCACTGTCACACCGACGATAAAGATCTCCGCCATGCTCCAAGGCCGCAACCGTTCGGCCAGACCAAAGGCCACGCGTGCACCCGCGCGTGGTTTTTGTTCGCGCACCAAGGGCCCGAGCGCGTAAATCAGCGCGCCCAGCCGGATTAGCGGGATCACGACGATGAAGAATGCAACGGCGATGGCCAATGGAAATGCCAACCCATCATTAAAGGCGAGGACAGCGTCAATGACCGACGTCGCGTTTTGCAGCCCCCCGGCATCAAGCGTCAGAAACGGAAAGCTGATCGCGGCGATCATCATGATAAAGGCCGTGAGCGCGAGGCTGATCACACGTGCGATGGCGGCAGGTTGCGAGGTCATCAACACGATCCCGCAACGCTGGCAATGGGCGCGTGCATTGGGCGGCAATGCGCTGGCCCGATGCAACGTATCGCATTGCGGGCACGCAACCAGATCATCTAATGGTGGCAGTGTAACTGACACGCAAAATCCTTTCGGCTTGTCCCGGATAGCCCCAAGTCTAGCGCGACCGCGCCGGGTTTGACATAGATATGCTATGATCCCGCCTCGTACAATTCAATAAAGAGAGAGCATGCATGCCCGATCCTGTCTTTCCGCCTCGTCCCGTTCCACTTGTTCCGGTGACCACAGGCGGCGCCTTCCCGGTTGCAAGGATTTTCTGCGTTGGACGCAACTATGCCGCCCATGCTGCGGAAATGGGCCACGCGGTGGATCGCGAGGCGCCATTCTACTTTACGAAATCCGCGCATGCCGTGCTTTTGTCGGGTGAGGACATGCCGTATCCGCCGCGCACCGCGGATTTGCATCATGAGATGGAGCTTGTCGTGGCCATTGGTGGCGAGGCTCGTGCCATCAGTGAAGGCGACGCGTTGGGCGTCGTCTTTGGCTATGGCTGCGGTCTCGACATGACCCGCCGCGATCTGCAGGCCGCTGCCAAGGAAAAGCGGCGTCCGTGGGATACGGGCAAGGATTTTAAGAATGCGGCGATCCTCGGCCCGCTGACACCGGCATCGGCGATTGAAGACATCACGCAGGCGACCATTGAACTGCAGGTCAATGGTGAGGTGCGGCAGAGCGCCACCATCGCCGATATGGTCTGGTCGATCCCTGAAATCATCGCGGATCTGTCGACGCTTTACACGCTGATGCCCGGCGATCTGATCATGACGGGCACGCCGGCAGGGGTTGGCCCGGTTGTGGCTGGCGATACGCTCAGCGGAACGATTGATGGCCTGTCACCTGTATCCACGCGCATCGCTTAGGCAAAAGTGACTTGCATGAGGTCTTTTGCTTCGCCAAACAACGTCAAAGTCATGTTTGTCGGAGGAACCCCATGACGCTCACCCGCCGTACCGTGTTTGGTTTGGTCGCTGCCGCTTGCCTCTCGACTGGCGCTGCGGCGCAAGAGGTCACGTTGCGCCTGCATCAGTTCTTGCCCGCACAGGCGAATGTGCCCGCGCATATCCTTGATGTCTGGGCGGATAACGTCGAGGCAGACAGCGGTGGCCGGATCAAGGTGGACCGGTTTCCGTCCATGCAGTTGGGCGGCACGCCGCCGCAACTGATTGATCAGGCGATTGATGGCGTGGCCGATGTGATCTGGACTGTTGCGGGCTATACGCCGGGCCGTTTCCCGCAATTGGAGGTGTTTGAGCTGCCGTTCATTTCGACCAGCGCTGAGGCGACGTCGCGCGCCTATTGGGAACTGGCCGAAGAGCGGATGATGGATACCGATTTTGCGGCGTTTAAACCCCTAGGGCTTTGGGTCCATGGCCCCGGTCTGATCCATGCCAATCGGCCTATTGCCGATGTGGCGGACCTGAACGGGCTGAAGCTGCGCGCGCCCACGCGCACCACGACGACGCTTTTCACGGGGCTGGGTGCCACATCCGTGGGCATGCCGGTTCCTGCGGTGCCGGAGGCGCTGTCGAAGGGGGTGATCGATGGAGCTGTCATCCCGTGGGAGGTCGTGCCGGCGCTTAAGGTCCATGAACTGGTCAGCAACCATACCGAGTTTGGTGACGCGCATCTTTACACGACCGCTTTCATCTTTGCGATGAACAAGGGTGTTTATGAGGGCCTGCCCGATGATCTGAAAGCCGTGATTGACGCCAATTCCGGTCTGGAATTTTCGGCCTTTGCCGGCAGCATGATGGAGGAATATGACGCGCCCGGTCGTGCCATGGCGGAAGAGGCGGGCAACACAATCGTGACGTTGACCGATGAACAGGTGGCAGCGTGGCGCGTGGCCAGCCAACCCACAATCGACAACTGGATAGCCGAGGCGGATGCGGCGGGGATCGACGGCACCGGCCTGTACGAGGCCGCCACAGCGCTCATTGCCAAGCACAGCGTGGGCAACTGACCCACGCGGCGTGATCGGGCAGGAGGCGGGATTGCTGCATAAAATTATCTCCCTACTGGCCCGCGTGATGGCGATGTTGGGTGGGCTTGTCCTGTGCGCCCTTGTTGTGATGGTCTGTCTGAGCATCATCGGGCGTGAGGTGAACGGCATTGCTCATGGCGGGTATCTTGGTGGCTTTGGCGACTGGCTGATCGCGCAAGGGATTGGCCCGATTACCGGCGATTTTGAGCTGATTGAGGCGGGGATTGCGTTTGCGATTTTCGCGTTTCTGCCCCTGACGCAACTGACGGGCGCCCATGCGACGGTTGACATCTTCACCAGCGGTTTGGGTCCCAAGGCCAACAACCTCATCGCCGCGTTCTGGAGCGTGGTGATGGCCGCGATCATTCTGCTGATCACCTGGCGGCTTTTTGCAGGAATGCAGGACAAGCTGCGGTATGGTGAGACCACGTTCCTGATTCAGTTTCCGGTCTGGTGGGCCTATGCGGCGAGCTTTGTCGCCGCGTTGGTGGCAAGTATTGTCAGCCTTTATTGCGCGGCCATGCGCCTGATAGGTGCGCGCACCATATGAGCGATCTCGCCCTCGGTTACCTGTCTTTTCCGGTCCTGCTGTTGCTCATCTTTCTGCGGGCGCCGATTGGCTTGGCCATGCTGCTTTGCGGGATTGGCGGGCTGTGGCTGGCGACGGGTGGCACGATCGTCTTCATGGCGCGGCTGAAGTCCGAGGTTTACACGACGTTCTCCAACTACAACCTGTCGATCATCCCGATGTTCCTGCTGATGGGGCAGTTTGCGACGCTGTCGGGGATGTCGCAGTCGCTCTTTCGTGCGGCGCAATCGTGGCTGGGCCACCGCAAAGGCGGGATGGCAATGGCGGCGGTGGGGGCCTGTGCGGGGTTTGGGGCGATCTGTGGGTCTTCGCTAGCCACCGCCGCAACAATGAGCCGGGTCGCCTTGCCGGAATTGCGGTACTATGGCTATTCCGGGGGCTTTTCGACAGCGACGCTGGCGGCGGGTGGGACATTGGGCATTCTGATCCCGCCCTCGGTCATCCTTGTGATCTATGCGATCCTGACCGAGCAGAATATCGCGAAGCTCTTTGTTGCCGCCTTCGTTCCCGGCCTGCTGGCGGCCTTGGGTTACATGCTGACCATCGCGATCTATGTGCGCATCTACCCCAATCAGGCGGGCAAACAGGAGCGGCTGCCCTATGCCGCGCGGTTCCGGTCACTCTTCGCTGTCTGGCCGGTGCTGCTTGTCTTCGCGCTAGTCGTGGGCGGCATCTATAACGGCTGGTTCACCCCAACCGAAGGTGCGGCGGTGGGCGCGATGGGCACCGGGTTGATAGCGCTTCTTTCCGGGTCACTGAACTGGACGGTCTTCCGCGACAGCATCTTTGAGACGGCGACGGGCACAGGCATGATCTTTTTCATCGTGCTGGGGGCGGGGTTCTATAACGGCTTTCTGGCGCTCACGCAGGTGCCGCAAGAGCTGTCATCATGGGTGACAGACCAAGGGTTCAGCCCGTGGCTGGTGATGATCATGATCCTCGCCTTCTACCTGATCCTCGGCTGCCTGATGGACAGCCTGTCTATGATTCTGTTAACGATCCCCATCTTCTGGCCGGTTGTCTCGACACTGGATTTCGGGATGACGACCGAGGAAGTGGCGATCTGGTTCGGGATCCTTGTTCTCATCGTCGTGGAGGTCGGGTTGATCACGCCGCCTGTGGGGATGAACCTGTTTATCATCAACAGCATGGACAAGGATACGCCGATGACGGCGACCTATAAGGCGGTGCTGTTCTTTGTGGGCTCGGATATCCTGCGCGTGGTGATCCTGCTGATGTTCCCGATCATCACGCTGGTTTTCATCTAAGCGCGTCGCAGTCCCGGACTTGATCCGGGACCTCTTGCTCTACGTTTTGACATCCGGCCCATCGCGGCCTGTGCGGGATTTGATCTGGGCGATCTCTTCTGCGGCGGCGATGACGGGCGCGAGTGCGTCCTCCACCGGCAGTGCCAGGTTTTCAGGATCAGTTTCCAGCCGCTCCAAGTAGACGCGCAAGGTTGCGCCCTTTGTGCCGGTGCCAGAGAGCCGCAGAACGACACGCGCGCCGCCGTCGAACATGATGCGGATGCCTTGGCCTGTTGTCGTGCTCTGATCGACAGGGTCGGTATAGGCGAATTGGTCTGCGGATTGGATGGTCAGACCATCAAAGCTCTGGCCCGGTAGGTCCTCTAGCCGCGCTTCCAAGTCGGTGATCAGCGTCTTCGCCGCATCGCTGTCCACACCTTCATAATCATGGCGCGAGTAGTAGTTGCGCCCATAGGTCTGCCAATGCTCGGCCATCAGGTCCGTCACCGGCTTCTTGCTGACTGCCAGAATGTTGAGCCACATGAGAACGGCCCAAAGCCCGTCCTTTTCGCGCACATGGTCCGATCCGGTGCCGGCACTTTCCTCACCACAGAGGTTGACGCGGCCTGCATCCAGCAGCGAGCCGAAGAATTTCCAGCCCGTGGGCGTTTCATAGCATTGCAGACCCTTCGCGGCGGCAACCCGGTCGACTGCGCCAGAGGTGGGCATCGAGCGGGCGACGCCTGACAGGCCGTCGCGATAGCCCGGTGCGACATGCGCCTGCGCAGCAATCAGAGCGAGACTGTCGGAGGGCGTCACATAAGCACCGCGCCCCACGATCATGTTGCGGTCGCCATCGCCGTCGCTGGCCGCCCCGAAATCGGGTGCGTCATCGCCCTTCATGATCCCCATCAATTCATGCGCCCAGATCGGGTTGGGGTCCGGGTGGCCGCCGCCGAAATCGGGCAGGGGGGTGCCGTTCAGAACAGTGCCTTTGGAGGCTCCCAGGCGCTCTTCCAGCAGGCGATGCGCATAGGGTCCGGTGACCGCATGCATCGCGTCAAAGACCATGCGAAACCCGCCCTGAAAAAGCGCACTGATCGCGTCGAAATCGAAGAGCGTTTCCATGAGTGCGGCGTAGTCGTCGACCGAGTCAACGACACGCACGCGCATCTCGCCCAATGTCGTTTCGCCGATCTGGCTCAGATCAACATCCTGCGCCTCAAGCACCTTGTAGCTTTCGATTGTCTGGGTCTCGGCATAGATCGCGTCCGACACGGCCTCGGTCGCTGGGCCGCCATTGGCCATGTTGTATTTCAGGCCGAAATCGGCGTCGATCCCGCCGGGATTGTGGCTGGCTGACAGGATGAACCCACCGTCCGTCTTGTTGAGCCGGATCAGATGCGATGCGGCGGGGGTTGAGAGGATGCCGTTTTGCCCGACGATCACCTCTGCCGCGGCACCGGCTGCGGCCATGCGCAGGATCACCTGAATGGCGCGGTCGTTGAAATAGCGGCCATCGCCGCCCAGCACAAAGCGCTTGCCCGCGGCCCCGCCAATCGCGTTCAGGATCGCCTGCACGTAGTTTTCCAGAAAATGCGGCGCCATGAAGTCGCGCGTCTGGCGGCGCAAACCCGAGGTCCCCGCCTTTTGACCAGTGATCGGTTGGGTGGGAACGTCGATGACATGCATGGCAGCAGACCTTATATCTGGGCGTTCTGGGCAGGGGCAGGTTGCCCGTCGAATGTAAAATCACAAGGAAGCGCGCGATCAATCACACGTTGCGCGTTCGGAATATCATTGCCTTCGGCCCGGCGCGTGGCGACTGCGCGGGAGTAATTGAGGCTGAGCCAGCGATGGATCAGCCGCGCGCGCAATTCCGGCATCGGCACGTCGAGCCGCGCGGTCACGTCCCAGAGCCCGGCGAGCTCTGACCACGGTGCCTCATCAAACATCAGGTAATTGCCTTCGACGATGACGACCTTCGCGTCCACCGGCACGGCAATGGCACCCGCAATCGCGATGTCGCGGGTGCGATCAAAGATGGGGGCAAAGACTTCTTCGCCTGTCCTGAGCGCCTTGACGAGCCGGATGAAGCCGGGCGCGTCGAACGTCTCTGGCGCGCCCTTTCGCTGGGTCAATCCGCGCGCCTCAAGGATCGCGTTATCGAGGTGAAACCCGTCCATCGGAACGACCGTGGCCTTGACGCGCTGCGCATTCAGCCGCCGCGCCAGCTCGCTCGCGAGCGTGGACTTTCCACAGCCTGGCGCGCCAGTGATGGCAACCAATTGCCGTGTGTCTGCCTTGTCCAGCAGATGCTCTGCCAGCGTGTTGATATGAAGCGTTAAACTGCTCAACTTATGACCTGCCAGCCGAAAGGGTTTTTCCCCGTTTTGCGGAAACCTTAACCTGTGTTTCGGGGTGAGGCGAATGGTTTTTGCAGTGCTTTCGCTTTCTTGCCGACGCCTGATCATTAGGCTGCGGGCAAAAGTGGCCATGGCCGGTGCTTTGCCTTAGGTTTGCACAACAAGACGACATTTGTGAAAGCCTGCTTCATGGCGACATTGCTGCATATCTGGCGCGTTCTGGCGGCGGTTTGGACATCCGCTGGTGAGAAACATCTGGGGCTAATCGCGGCTGGTGTCGCCTTTTTCGGCGTTTTTGGCATTTTCCCCGGGATCGCGGCGGTGATTGCCATCTTTGGTCTGGTGGCGGACCCGGTGATCATCGCCGAGCAATTGGTGCTGATGGAGGATATCATCCCGCCTGACGCCTACCAATTGCTGTCGTCGCAGATCACGCGTCTGGTGAGTGCGCCGTCAGAGGCGTTGGGTTGGGCCACATTCGTGTCGATCACGCTCGCGCTCTGGTCGTGCCGAGCAGGCGTCAGCGCGCTGATCGGTGGGCTGAATGCGATTGCGGGGCAGAGGCTGCGCAATGGGATATGGCAGACCGTGGTGGCGTTTCTGCTGACGATTGCGCTGGTCAGTCTGGCGATTGTCGCCTTGACGGTGGTGGTGCTGTTGCCGATTGCCTTGGCGTTCATTCCGGTTGCGACATCGACCGCGTGGGTTCTGGAAGGCGTGCGGTGGCTGATTGCGCTGGGGGTTCTGATCGTGGCGCTCAGCCTGCTCTATCGCTTTGGTCCCGCGCGGACGGGCGGCCGGGGGCGTTGGGTGACCATTGGTGCGTTTGTGGTGGTGATCTTGTGGGTGGCTGCCTCGGCGGGGCTGTCCTACTACCTGACCAACTTTGCCAGCTACAATGAGGTCTATGGCTCGATTGGGGCGGTGATTGGCCTGCTGCTCTGGCTTTATGTCAGCGCCTATCTGATCCTGCTGGGGGCCGCATTAAACGTGGAAGTGCATGGATATGACTGCCCGCCGTCAGACGAAGATACGTCTTTCCTGCCAGAGGGTTAGGTGACGGCGGCTTTGGTTTTGTAGGTCTGATCATCCCACAAGCGGTTGGTCATGACATCGGCGATCACTGCGATGGCCTTGTCGACATCGGCGGCATCAATAAAGAGCGGCGTGAAGCCAAAGCGCATGATGTCCGGGGCGCGGAAATCTCCGATGACGTTGCGGGCGATGCAGGCCTGCATCGCGGCATAGCCTTCGGCAAACCGGAACGACACCTGACTGCCGCGCCCATCGGCGTCGCGCGGGCTGGCGAGGGTCAGCATGGGGCAGGCGGCCTCGACCCCCGCGATGAATTGCTCAGTCAGCGCGATAGAGGCCCGGCGCACGTCCTGCATATCCACCTCATCCCAGATATCGAGGGCCGCATCGAGTGCGGCCATCTGCAAGACAGGCGGTGTGCCGACGCGCATGCGTTCGATCCCCGTGCCGGGGCGATAGTCGAGATCAAAGGCGAAGGGGGCCTCGTGACCCAACCAGCCGGAGAGCGCGGGTTTGCAGCTATCGATGTGGCGCGGTGCGACGTAGATGAATGCGGGCGCGCCAGGACCGGCGTTGAGATATTTGTAGGTGCAGCCCACCGCGAAATCGGCACCGCAACCGGCCACATCGACGGGCAGTGCGCCCGCAGAATGGGCCAGATCCCAAAGCGTGAGCGCTCCGGCTTCGTGCGCGGCCTTGGTCAGCGCGGCCATGTCGTGTTTGCGCCCGGTGCGGTAATCGACCTCGGTCAGCATCAGGACCGCGACATCGTCGGTTACGTTGTCTGCGACATCTTCGGGTGCCACGACGCGCAATTCGTGACCGCGTCCGAGCATCTTGATCAGCCCCTCGGCCATGTAGATGTCAGTGGGGAAATTCCCGCTATCGGTCAGGATCACGCGGCGATCCGGGACAAGGTCAAGGGCGGCGGCGAGCGCCTGATAGACCTTGATCGAGAGCGTGTCGCCCAGCACCACATGGCCCGGTTGCGCACCGATCAGCCACCCCAACCGGTCGCCCAAGGCGGATGGTTGCGCCATCCAGCCCGCGCGGTTCCAGCCGGTGATCACCATCTCGCCCCATTTCTGCGCCATACAGCGCTCCATGCGGGCAAGCGCAGCCTTGGGCAAAGGCCCCAGCGAATTGCCGTCCAGATACGTGACACCTTCGGGCAGGTGAAAGAGCTTCTTGGTTTCGGCGAAATCGGACGTCACACCTGACCGCCTGAAATCTCGATTGTCTGGCCATTGATGCTGCGGGCACCCTCGGAACAGAGCCACATGAGGGCCGTCGTCGTCTCATCCACCTCCAGCAGCTTGCGGTGGCGGTTGCCTTTGGCAATCGCGTCAATCGCGCCTTGTTCATCGACACCGAAACGCTTCATCAGGCCCGGTAGCTGGTTGCGGACAATCGCCGTGTCCACATAGCCGGGGCAGAGCGCGTTAAAGGTGATGGGCCGCCGCATGAACTCTTCCGAGAGGCCCCGTATCAGGCCGATCACGCCATGTTTGCTGACCGTATAGGGGATCGCGTTCTTCAGACCGCGCACCCCGGCAATGGAACTGACGACGATCATGCGGGCAGGGTCTTCCGGTTTCAGCGTGGACATGGCCGCCTGAAAGGTCAGAAACACGCCATCAAGATTGGTCGTCATGATCTTGCGCCAGGCGGCGAGGCTGGTCGTCTCAAACGGGCCACCTTCGGCGATACCCGCATTGGCAATGCAAATCTGGACTGGTCCCCGTTGCTCTGCCGCGGCCTCAATCCCGTCACGGACGGCCTGTTCATCGTCGATATCCATGACCATGGGGTGCAGGCGCTCTTGCGTGGCGGCAAGCTCTTCCAGCACATCGGCGCGCCGGCCTGTGATGGTGACCTCTGCCCCGGCCTGCGCGAGGGCGACGGCGATGCCCTTGCCAATGCCCGTCCCGCCCCCGGTGACGAGCGCGTGTTTGCCTGCATGTTCCATGATCACCTCCTCGATTTTGCCGCAGGTTAGCGGCCCCAGCCCCGTGGACAAGCCCAAAGCGGCGCGGCACAAACGGTGCATGAAATGGATTGATCTTCCCCCTATCTGGCTGGCGCTGGCGATATTCATGACCTGGTGGATTGCAGAGTTGCAGCCTGCAGGTCTGGCGTTCGGTGGTCCAGTGATGGACCTGTTGGGCGGCTTGCTTGTGGGCGGCGGTCTGGTGCTGATGCTTCTGGCGGTGGCGGAGATGCGCAAAAGACGCACCACGGTCATTCCGCATATGGAGGCGAGCCATCTGGTGACCACCGGTATCTTTTCCCGCACGCGCAACCCGATCTATCTGGGCGATGCACTTGTCTTGGCGGGTCTGGCGCTGCGGTGGGACGCACCTGTTGCGCTGATCCTTGTGCCGCTTTTCGTCGGGACGATCACCCAGCGCTTTATCATCCCGGAAGAAGACCGTTTGCGGCGTAAATTCCGTGCCGATTTCGCGCGCTACACGCAAAAGACGCGACGTTGGTTGTGATGTTAGCGCATGACATGAAATGTCATGGCGGCCCGTCTCTTGTGAAATATTCTTCCGCCCTATACTCCAACACCAACAACCTGACTAAGATGGGGGACGGTCCGTGAAAATCGGCACGCCGAAAGAGATATTTGCGGGTGAGGATCGGGTCGCGATGACCCCGGCCTCGGCCAAAGACTTGCAGAAGCTGGGATATGAATGCCTGATCGAAACCGGCGCCGGGATGGCCGCGGGTTTCTCGGATGCGGCTTATGAGGAAGCGGGCGTGAGCGTGGTGAAGACTGCCGCGGCACTGTTCAAAGAGGCCGATATCATCGCCAAGGTACGCCCACCGGAGGATGCTGAGGTCAAGAAATTGCGCGAAGGGCAGACACTGATCTCGTTCTTCTATCCGGGTCAGAATGAGGCGCTGATGGAGGCTGCCAACAAGAAAGGCGCCACCGTCATCGCGATGGATATGGTCCCCCGGATTTCGCGTGCGCAGAAGATGGATGCGCTGTCGTCGATGGCCAATATCGCGGGTTACCGCGCTGTGATCGAGGCGGGCAACAACTTCGGCCGCTTCTTCACGGGGCAGGTGACGGCGGCTGGTAAGGTGCCGCCAGCGAAGGTGCTGGTTGTCGGTGCCGGTGTGGCTGGTCTGGCTGCCATTGGCACGGCAACGTCGCTGGGCGCCATCACTTACGCGTTCGATGTGCGCCCCGAAGTGGCGGAACAGGTCGAGTCGATGGGGGCTGAGTTTGTATTCCTCGATTTTGAGGAAGAACAGCAGGATGGCGCGTCGACGGGGGGCTATGCCTCTGTGTCTTCACCGGAATTCGCGGCGGCGCAGTTGGCCAAGTTCCGTGAATTGGCACCGGATATGGACATCGTCATCACGACGGCCCTGATCCCCGGCCGCGATGCGCCGGAGCTTTGGACCGAGGATATGGTGCAGGCGATGAAGCCGGGCTCGGTCATTGTCGACCTTGCCGCAGAGCGTGGCGGGAACTGCAAGCTGACCGTCAAGGATGAAAAGATCGTGACGGAGAACGGTGTCACCATCATCGGCTACACCGATTTCCCAAGCCGGATGGCAGCGCAATCCTCCACCCTTTACGCCACCAATATCCGCCACATGATGACCGATTTGACGCCGGAGAAAGACGGCGTTGCGGTTCATGATATGGAAGATGATGTGATCCGGGGCGCCACGGCCACCCATAAAGGCGAGATCACCTTCCCACCGCCGCCACCCAAGGTGCAGGCGATTGCGGCCCAGCCGAAGAAAGAGCCGCCCAAAGAGCTGACGCCAGAGGAAAAGCGGGCGCAGGAAGTGGCCGCTTTCAGGAAGGAAACGCGCAATCAGGTGACATTGCTGGCGATTGGCGCCGCACTGGTTCTCGGCATCGGGATGATCCCCGGCATGCCGGCGAGCTTCATGCAGCATTTCATCGTGTTCGTCCTGTCGGTCTTCATCGGCTTCCAGGTGATCTGGAACGTCGCACATAGCTTGCACACACCGTTGATGGCCGTGACCAACGCGATTTCGTCGATCATCATCCTTGGGGCGCTGATACAGATTGGGTCGACCTCGTGGCTGATCACGATCCTCGCCGCGCTCGGTATCTTCATGGCGGCGGTCAACATCTTCGGCGGCTTCCTCGTGACACGGCGTATGCTCGCCATGTTCCAGAAATCCTAAAGGGGCAGGGCAATGGATAACGCATTCACGATCGCGGCCTATGTGGTCGCTGGTATTCTTTTCATCCTGTCGTTGGGCGGTCTCTCGGGGCAGGAAAGCGCGAAACGGGCGGTGTGGTACGGCATCGTCGGCATGGCGATTGCGGTCTTTGCGACGCTGATCGGGCCGGGGGCGGGGCTGAGCATCGTCTCACTGGTGCTGATCGCGCTTGGGGCGGCTGTGGGCTATCAACTGGCGACGCGGGTCGAGATGACCCAGATGCCGGAACTTGTGGCGATTATGCACTCGCTGGTGGGGCTTGCAGCGGTGTTTGTCGGTTTCAACGCCGACATCATGATCAACTATATCGGCAATATCTATGAGGCGAACGGGCAGGTGCTGGGCGCTGTTGGGCCCGATGGCATCACCGCGATTGGCCTGCCGAAAGAGGTGTACGATGAGCTGAGCGCCTTTGGTCAGTTGATTGCCAAGAAATCGAGCGTCGAGATCGGCATTCTGCGTGTCGAACTGGTGCTGGGCATCTGGATCGGGGCGGTGACCTTCACGGGTTCCGTGATCGCCTATGCCAAGCTGGCCGGGTCATCCTCGTTGTTGCCGTTTAAAGTCGATACCGGGGCGAACAAACTGCCTGGCGGCCATCTGCTGAATGCGGCTGCGGCGGCTTTGTCCGTCCTGCTGCTGTTTGTCTACCTGACCGGCGGCGGTTCCTGGGCGCTCGTGCTGCTAACCCTCGCGGGCCTCTTCATCGGCTACCACCTGATTATGGGGATCGGCGGGGCGGATATGCCCGTCGTCGTGTCCATGTTGAACAGCTATTCCGGCTGGGCGGCGGCGGCGATTGGCTTCTCGCTCGGCAATGATCTGTTGATCGTTGTGGGTGCCCTTGTCGGCTCCTCCGGTGCGATCCTGTCTTACATCATGTGCAAGGCGATGAACCGGTCCTTCGTCAGCGTGATCCTTGGCGGCTTCGGCGGCCCTGCGGGTGAGCAGATGGCGGTTGAGGGCGAGCAGGTTGCGATTGATGCCGATGGTGTCGCGACGGCACTGAACGAGGCTGACAGCATCATCATCATCCCCGGCTACGGGATGGCCGTGGCGCAGGCGCAAACGGCGGTGGCCGAACTGGTGCGCAAGCTGCGGGCCAAGGGCAAAAATGTGCGGTTCGCCATTCACCCCGTCGCGGGGCGCCTGCCGGGGCATATGAACGTGCTCTTGGCCGAGGCGAAGGTGCCTTATGACATCGTGATGGAGATGGACGAGATTAATGACGATTTCCCCGACACAGATGTCGCCATCGTCATCGGGTCCAACGACATCGTGAACCCGGCTGCACAGGACGACCCCAACAGCCCTATTGCAGGCATGCCGGTGCTGGAATGCTGGAAGGCGAAACAGGTCTTCGTGTCCAAGCGCGGGCAGGGGACGGGTTATTCGGGCATCGAAAACCCGCTTTTCTTCAAGGAAAACACGCGGATGTTCTATGGGGACGCGAAGGCGTCGTTGGACACGCTCTTGCCCAAGATCGACTAGCCGACCAAGCGTCTGTGCCGTTCTGAGAACCGCCCCGGATACTGGCCCGGGGCGGTGTCTTTCCGGAAACCGCCAATCAGTAGGTCGGACCAGTCAGGCCGTCGCCTCTGGTGTCTTGGCTCCGTCGGTTTCGGACGCAACTTCATCCTCGTCAGTCTCGCGTTCCACTTCAATGCGGACATGGGATACCAGCGCTGCAATCGCACCGAGGATGGCAAGCCATGGGGCGGCAAGTGTCACCACGCCACCAACAACAAGGCCGATATTCAGCGGCGTTTCCAGAAATACATCGCCGTCATCTGCGATGATGCGCATCCGGCGTACATTGCCTTCCCTGGCGAATTCCTTCACGCGTTCGACAAGGTTCTTGCCGTCAACTTTGACCTCTTCAACGACCGTCTTCTTGGTGTTTGCCCGTTCTTCGGCCATGACATTCCTCCATCAATGGATTTCGATTGGGATAAAGTAGCGTCGAACCGGCGCGCGCGATTGATATTGCTCAACATGGAAATGGCAGATCGGGCTGCCTTGCTCGAATCAACGTCAACGGGCAGCATTCACCTATTCATTGTCTCATATTCTTCGGAGAACGCATTATGCCTGCATCTGTCGGTGCGATCACGCTTCACATGGGACCCGATACGATCGGTGCGCCGGACAATCTGGAAGCGCCCATCATCGATTTCATTGCCGCCGCGCAAGAGGAATTACTTGTTTCCGTTCAGGAACTGGATCACCGGCCCATTGCGGAGGCCCTGATCGCCGCCCGTAAGCGGGGTGTCTTTGTCAGGGTGATTCTTGAGCAGGATTACCTGCGCGAGGCGAAGCCACCTGCCGATGACGGCCTTGGCACGCAAGAGATCAATCGCGAGCTTCTGACCCGTATCTTGCGCGGCGGGGTGGATGCGAAGGCCGATTACAACCCCAACATCTTTCACCAGAAATTCATCGTGCGCGACAGGGATGCGGTGCTGACGGGCTCGACAAATTTCACCACAACCGGCGTGACCAAGAACCTCAATCACATCGCGATCATCACCGATGAAGAGGTCGCGCGCGAATATGCCCGCGAGTTCCGGCAGATGCGGCGCGGTATCTTTGGCAAGCGCAGCCTTGAGACGCCGCGCAAACCGCTGGAAGACCACACGGTTTGCGGTGTCCGCATCAAGCCGCTTTTTGCGCCGGATCACGCGCCGGAGATGGAATTCATCAAGCAGATGATCAAGGCGCAGACCCGTATCGATTTTGCGGCTTTTACCTTTTCGCAATCGTCCGGGATCGACGATGCGCTGGTGAATGCGCAGCAGAAGGGGTTACAGGTCACCGGTATTCTGGACCGCAGGCAGGCCAACCAGACCTGGGCGGCGAAGACGACGTTGCAGGCGGGTGGCGTGACTTTGCATCGCAACAAGACGGGCACTGGCGTGCGCAAGGTGCATCACAAGCTGATGGTGATTGACGATGCGCTGACGATCATCGGGAGTTTCAACTATACGGGGCCTGCGAACCTTTTGAATGATGAGAACATCGTGGTGCTCGGCGATCTTGATTTGCCAGCAGGGCAGGCGCGCGATGATCAGGAGCGGCTGGCGATCTATGCGCGGACCGAGATTGACCGGATCATCGCCACGCAGGCTGAACCGATCGCGCCTTAGTGGGATCACTCTGCCCGTGCGGCATCCTCGATAACATCCAGCATGATGCGCTGGCCTTCCACCTGTAGTGCGGCACTCTGCCGGCGCACTTCGGCCATGGCGGCAACAAGCGCCTCGCGGTCAAGGGGGCGTGCCTCGGCGGCGGCCATCATTGCACGGCGCGCATCGCCGAGCCGGGCGAGTTGTGTCCAGATCTCCTCCTCATCCTCGATCACCTCCATGAAGGCGCGGCCAAGCTCTGGTGGAAAGCGCGTGTCCTGCAGGCCCGCGCGGTCGCGCAATTCGACCGCCCGCAGGATCACACCGATGACCAACGCATTGGCCAGCAACGACAATACCAGAACAACCCGCAGGGCGATCCGCAGAACCCGGTTCCGCATCAGAAAATCCCTCCGAAAAGTGAGACTGGGTTGCCGGTAATCAGACCGAGCAGGAGTTGTGTGGGATCAGCCGTTAGGACGAGGACGAGCGGTGTCAGAAGCAGCGCGGCGAAGATGATGGACACGAGTACGGCCGGAACACGGCTCTGCCGCGGTCGCTCTGGTCGTTGGGGTGGTTTGCCCGGCGGTTGCCCGATCCCGCCACGCAGCAAGGCATCGATGGCATCGTCTTCATTCATGTCCCGTCTCCTTCATGCGTGCGCGCAGGTGTCGCCTTGCGCGCACGATCAATTGCTCCACCGCGCCCTGACTGCTGCCCATAATCGTGGCGATTTCATGCGTATCCAAGCCCGCTGTCGCGCTGAGCAAAAGCGCCATACGTTGCCGGTCGGGCAGATCAAGCATTTCGGCCTGAACCTGGCGCAGTTTGGCGCGGTCATCGGCCTGCACCGTTTGATCCGGTGCGGTGTCCACGGGTTCTGTCACAAGCGCGTCAAGCCCCACCAGCCAGCGCAGCCGCTGCCTGCGCAGGTGATCACGGGCCACGTTGCGGACAATCGTGAAAATCCATGCCGTTCCCGTGCCGCGGTTTGGATCGAAGCGATGGGCATTCTGCCAAATTTTGACAAAGGCCTCCTGCAGCACGTCCTCACCCGCATCCGCCGTGCCCAGAAACCGCATGCCGATCCCGTGGATCGCGCCGCCATGCAGCACCCAGAGCTGATCGAGCGCGCCGCGATTGCCGTCCGCCAATTGCCGGAGCAGTGCATCAGTCTGGTTGGTCTTGTCCGGCAATTGCGCGTCATTCCCAAGGATACGGCCCAGCCTTGCCCGGCCGTATCCTTGGTGCAACCCTTAGCGGTCGCGGCGCCATGTCGTAACCCGCTCGCGGCCAGACGGGTCTATACCAATCCGGGTCCCACTGACGCCGTTCTGGTCGTAAACGCGTCGCGCGGTGCTGCTGTAGGTTTTCCCGGCGGCTGTGGTCCATGTGCTCGTCGTCTCACACACGCGTTGGCCGTCAACGCGTGAACATGTGGTCGACCCGCCGCCAGAGCCGCCATTGGAGTTGGTGGCGCTCCAATCCGCATGGGCGGGCAGGGCGAGGGCCGTCAGCGCAAGGGCTGCAAAAGTCGTTCGCATCAGCATTGGGTTTCTCCTGTCTAAGCTGCGATACTTATCCTTACGCAGCGCGGCAGGAGCTCCTACGCAGCATCGACAAAAAAATCACTGACCGCGGATGCGTGGATCAAGCGCGTCGCGCAGGCCGTCGCCGATATAGTTGACCGACAGGACCGTCAGCGAGATCGCCATGCCGGGCCAGATGACGCGTTCGGGGAAGGCGGTCATGCGGTCGACGCTGTCAAACAGGATCTTGCCCCAGGTGGGGAAGTCCGACGGGAAGCCGAGGCCAAGGAATGAGAGTGCGCTTTCCGTGATGATTGCTGTGGCGAGGCCGAGCGTTGCCGAGACCATGATGGGCGACAGCACGTTGGGCAGGATATGCCGGGTGATCATCCGGCGCGGCGGTGTACCGATGGATTTGGCGGCGAGCACAAATTCACGCTCTTTCAGCGCCATGACGTCGCCGCGCACGATCCGTGCTGTCTGCATCCACGAGGTGATGCCGATCCCGAACACGATCAGCAGGAAGATCCCGTTCTCTGGCCCGAACGCCGCGCGCAGTGGGTCGCGGAAGAGGAGCATCATCACGAGGAGAAGCGGCAGGAGTGGCAAAGACAGAACCAGATCGGTGAAACGCATCAGCGGCCAGTCCAGGCGCTTGAAATAGCCCGCCAGCACGCCGACCAGTGTACCGATCAGAATGGCCAGGATCATCGCGGTCCAGCCCACGGCAAGGCTGATCCGGCCGCCTTGCATGATATTGGCCATGATATCGCGGCCCAGATGGTCGGTGCCCATGGGCCGGGCCCACGAAACCTTCGCATCACCATCCCAGATCACAGTGTAGATCGGGCGCAGGTCCTTGTTGCGGATGTCCAGCTTGCCGGGATCGACATCCCATGCAATCGGTCCCAAGGCGCAGAAAACCGTGATGAAGAACAGGAAGAACAGACCTGCCATCGCGCCCTTGTGGCTGCGGAACTGGTCCCAGACATCCCACCATTGGTTGCGGGCTTTCTCGTCCTTCTCGACGGGTTTGGCGAGGGTGGCATCAGTCATAGCGGATCCTCGGATCAAGCACACCGTAAAGGATATCGGCAATCAGGTTCATCATCACGATCAGTACCGCCAGAAGGAACGTAATGGTCATCACCATCGGAATATCGTTGCCCTGCAACGCGATGATCAGAAGCTGACCGAGGCCATTCACCTTGAACACCTGCTCGGTAATGATCGCGCCTCCGAAGATCGACGGGATACCCAATGCGATGACGGTGATGACGGGGATCATGGAGTTGCGCAGGACGTGCTTCATGACCACAACGCTTTCCGACATCCCCTTGGCCCGTGCGGTGCGCACGTAATCCTGGCCGAGATTGTCGAGCATGGAGGCGCGCATGTAGCGGCTCACCTGCGCAGTGGTCTGCAGGGCCAGCACCATGACGGGCATGATCATCTGCTGGATCTGGAACTTGAAGGTCTCCCAATCCACCACCTCATGGGTCGTATCGTAAATTGACGGCAGCCAACCCAGCTGGACCGAGAAAATGACGATGACCAGAACGCCAGAAAAGAAGGGCGGGACGGAAAAGCCGATCATGCTGACGAATGTACCGGCCTGGTCAAAGACGGAATACTGCTTGTAGGCGCTGATGATCCCGATAGGCAGCGCAATGGCGACGCCCACGACATAGGACATGCCCACGACCCAGAGCGTTTGCGGCAGGCGCTCAGCAATCGTATCGAAAACCGGGCTGCGGGACTGGAAGCTGATGATGCGCTGGGCATCGTTGGCGAAGTTGGTGCCGAAGGCGCCGTCAATCCAGTATTGCGGCTCGACGATGAAGAACTGGTAAAGCCAGAGGTAAAAGCGTGTATACCACGGCTCGCCCAGACCCAGCGCCTCGCGCATGCGTTGTTTGACGTCGTCGGGGATCGTCAGGGGCATCTGGCCCATCGGGTCACCGGGGGCCAGTTCCAGCAAAAGAAAAATGACCAAAGCAATAAACAAAAGCGTCGGGATCGACAGGACCAATCTACGGATCGTGTAGTTGAACATGGGCGGCGCCTTGGTTGATGGCTTTGGGTGAAAATGGGCAGCAGCCCCGGCGCACTGACCGGGGCTGCAAAAGGTTTAGCGGTTGTCGCCGGTCCGGTACCAGTCAGCGATGTTCCACAGCTCACTGTCCCAAACGTTCAGGTCAATGCCGCCCAGGCTGTTGGCATGGGCCGACAGACGACCACGGTGCACCAGCGGGATCATCCCGCCACGGCTAACCATGATGTCGTTGAGCTGGCGGGCAATCGCGGCGCGCTCGGCCGCATCGGCGGTCTGCGTCAATTGCGCGTGCAGGGCGTCATATTCCTCATCGCAGAAGCGGCTGACATTCTCACCCTGCCACTGGGTTGCAGGGCTTGGTGCCTTGTCGCAAAGACCGTTGCCGAGATAGGACTGCGGATCGGTGCCGTTGAACGTGTTGGCGTACATTTCTACATCCGCGTAGAACTTCTGGAACGTGTCAGGCGAACCTGGGTCACCGCCGAAGAACACGGATGCGTCGATGTTGCGCAGTTCCGCCTCGATACCAATCTCGGACCACCACTCCTTGATCAGCGCCTGGAAGTCCTGACGGACAGCGTTGGTCGAGGTCTGGTAGAGCACGCGCATCGGTACGCCGTTCGCTTCACGGATGCCGTCACCGTCACTATCAACGAAACCGGCTTCGTCCAGCATCGCATTCGCGCCAGCGATATCCTGCACGTCACATGTGAAAGTGTCTGAGTTCACGGCAGCCGGGGCAGGGACCCAGTTACAGGTGACCTTACCGGCCTGACCATAGCCGATTTCCACCAGCAATGGACGGTCGATAGCCATCGACATCGCCTGATAGACGGCAGGCTCACCCAGGAATGGGTGCGGGCGGATGACGGCGCGCTCATCTGGCCCAAGGGCCGGATCAGGGTTGGTGTTGTTGAGCATGATGCGCTCAACCAGTGGACCAAAGCCTGCAACCGGCGTGCCAAGGCCACCCTCTTGCATGCTGGCGATCACATCAGGCGCGAGTTGCAGGTTCCAGGCATAGTCAAACTCGCCCGTTTCCATCACGGCGCGACCCGCCGCTGTTGCGTCGCCACCACCTTTGAAAGTCACGCTTGCAAAGGCAGGTTTGTTCGGATCGCGGTAGTTGTCGTTAGCGACCAGCTGGATCACGTCATTCGTGCGGAATTCGGTGACGACAAATGGACCGGTGCCGATGGGGCCGAAGTTTTCGTCGGTGCATTCAGGTGCCCGCGCGCCCATGCAATCGGCGAACTGTGCGGCCTGCAGGATCGGGCTTTCACCGCCAACAAACGGGCCGTAAGGGAAGGGTGTCGGGTTTTCGAAGTTGACGACGACGGTCAGATCGTCAGGCGTTTCGACCGAGGATACACCTTCGAACTTGGTGACCTGCGCGCAACCGGATTCAGGATCGGTGCAGTATTCATAGGTGAATTTCACGTCAGCAGAGGTGAACGGTGTTCCGTCCGACCACAGGATGCCTTCGGAAATCTGCCATGTGATCGACATCAGGTCTTCGGACACGCCGCCATTGGCAACGGTGGGCACTTCGTCAACCAGCCATGGGATCAGCTCACCATCGGGATTGTAGCGCGCCAGCGGCTCAATGATCAGCGAGGCGGATTCAACATCCTTCGTGCCGCCCGACAGGAACGGGTTCAGGATCGATGGCGCCTGCCAATAGATGATCTTGACTTCGCCATCGCGCCCGCGCTCGCCTTCATGCGCGTCGGCAAAGGCCATCGGCGCAAGGCTTGCTGTGGCAACAGCGCCCATAAGGGCTGTTTTGAGTTTCATGTGATTGTCTCCTTGTTGGTGCTCGTAGTCGCCTCGGCTCCTGCCGTTTGGTCGGCAGTGTTGTTCATGTCGTTGTAAAGGTGGCAGGCGGTGAACCGGCCCGGTGCGACCTCGCGGTAATCCGGCTCAACTTCTTTGCAGATATCCATCACAGAAGGGCAGCGCGTGCAAAAGTTGCAGCCCTGTGGCGGGTTGGCGGGAGAGGGCACATCGCCTTTGAGTATGATGCGTTCGGTTGTGCGGGCCAGACTAGGGTCTGGTTCAGGAACCGCCGAAAGCAGCGCCTTGGTGTATGGGTGCAGCGGCTCGGCATAAAGCGCCTCGCGTGGGGCGAGCTCGACGACTTTGCCGAGATACATCACCGCCACGCGGGTTGCGATGTGGCGTACCATGGAAAGGTCATGGCTGATGAAAAGGTAGGTCAGCCCGTATTCTTCCTGCAGATCCTCCAGCAGGTTAACGACCTGCGCCTGAATAGAGACGTCGAGGGCAGCAATTGGCTCATCACAGACGATGAATTTGGGGTTGAGCGCGAGCGCGCGGGCAATCCCGATCCGCTGGCGTTGCCCGCCTGAGAAAGCATGGGGATAGCGCTTGGCAAATTTGCGATTGAGCCCCACCGCATCCATCAGCTCCGCGACCTTGGCGCGCTTTTCGCGGTCGGTGAGCGTCGTGTGTTCGTCCAGCGGTTCCTTGATGATGTCCTCAACCGTCATGCGGGGGTTGAGCGAGGCTTGTGGGTCCTGAAACACCATTTGCATGGTGGGCCGCATCTCTCGCAGGGCAGGCTGGGGGGTGGCACCGATTTCGCGTCCATCGACCACGATTGAGCCGTCGGTGATGTCGTAGAGGCGAAGAACGGCGCGGCCGCAGGTGGATTTGCCGCAACCGGATTCGCCGACCAGGCCCAGCGTCTCGCCTTCCATCACATCAAAGCTGACACCATCAACGGCCTTGACCTCGCCCACGCGGCGGCGGAAGAGGCCCGCGAAAATCGGGAAATGCATCTTGAGGTCCCGAACCGAGACCAGCGGTTTTCGTTCAGCGTCAAACATCGCGGGGCGCCCCCGTCCGCGCGTCAAAGAAGCAGGCGACGTCATGCCCTTCGCCCACGTCGTAGCGGGCCGGGTTTTCCCGTGCGCAACGGTCAAGCGCAACATCACACCGGTCGCGGAACGGGCAGGATGATGGCGGGCCGGCCATGATCGGCGGTTGCCCTTCGATGATCGTCAGGCGCGCGGCGCGTTCGCCATGAATGGTGGGGATCGTTTTCAAAAGTGCACGGGTATAGGGGTGTTGCGGATTGCCGAAAAGCTCCTTCACAGGCGCATGTTCGACCACCTGACCGCCATACATCACCATGACCCGGTCGGCGATACCGGCGATCACGCCCAGATCATGGGTGATCCAGATCACAGCCATGCCGAGCTTCTCGCGCAGCTCTTTCATCAGTTCGAGAATTTGCGCCTGAATGGTCACATCAAGTGCCGTTGTCGGCTCATCCGCGATCAGGACTTTCGGATCACAGGCCAGCGCAATCGCAATCATCACGCGTTGGCGCATCCCGCCGGAAAACTGGTGCGGATAATCTTCAAGACGGCGTTTTGCATCAGGAATACCGACAAGTTCCAAAAGCTCCTGTGCTCGCACCGCAGCCTGTTTCTTGTTCATCCCCATATGCTTGCGCAAAGGCTCTGCCAATTGCATGCCCACGTTGAAGACCGGGTTCAGCGACGTCATCGGGTCCTGAAAAACAAAGCCGATCTTGCCACCGCGCACGGCACGTAAGGTCTCTGGATTGACCTTCAAAAGGTCTTTGCCGTCGAAATTGACAGATCCGTTGCGCACATCTGCGGGCGGGGACGGCAAGAGACCCAAAAGGGACATCATCGTCACCGATTTGCCGGAACCGCTTTCGCCGACAACGCCCAACAACTCACCTGGCTTGAGTGAGAAGCTGACATCGTTAACCGCATGGACCTCTCCGGCCCGCGTTCTGAACACAGTTTTGAGGTCCTGGACGTCCAGGACGGGCAGCGCCCCATCGGGCATAGATGAACCTCCCAAGTGGTTCAGATATTGTTCTTGTTCCGCCGCGCTTATGAACAGAAAAGCGGCGTTTGCCCAAACGGTAACATCAAAATTCGAACCCGCAAGACGATTCCTGTTTGCGCAATCACAGAGGCCGCGCAACACTGTGTTGCATCTGCTTTGTGCAGACCGGAAATCGTGTGGTGCGATTTAATGCAAAAAATGAAGGACTTCCCATGACACTCAGCGCCCGTGACCTCCTGGACCGGCTTGTCAGCTTTCCGACCGTCAGCCGCGACAGCAACCTGGAGCTGATTGATTTTGTTGAGGATTATTTGAACGGGTTTGGCGTAAATGCGACCCGGGTGCCAAATGAAGACGGCACCAAGGCCGCACTTTACGCGCATATCGGTCCGGAGGTTAAGGGCGGTGTGGTGTTGTCAGGCCACACCGATGTGGTGCCGGTTGACGGGCAATCCTGGGACACCGATCCCTTTGTTGTGACGGAACGTCATGGCAAGCTTTTTGGTCGCGGCACCTGCGATATGAAAGGGTTCGATGCACTGGCCTTGTCTGCGGTGCCAGTGGCGCTCGAAAAAGGGATCAAACGCCCCATACAGATTGCGCTGAGCTACGACGAGGAGGTCGGCTGCGTCGGCGCCCCGCCGATGATCGACCACATGGTGGCAATGGGCATGCCGCGTGCGGATATGGTTCTGGTGGGCGAGCCGTCGATGATGAAGGTGGTGACGGGCCATAAAGGCGGCATCGGCTACCACATGCATTTTCGCGGCTTTGAAGTGCATTCCTCGCTCGCGCCACAAGGTGTCAGTGCCATCATGATGGCCGCCAAACTGATCAACTGGGCCAATGAGGTGAATGCAGAGAACGCTGCCAAGACACCTGGAGAACTCGCCGCCGATTTCGTTCCGCCCTACACAACGCTGCATGTGGGCACAATGAGCGGTGGCACGGCACACAATATCACGGCGAAGGACTGTCATTTCGGTTTTGATTTTCGGATTGTGCCGGGCGAGGACATCGCGGCGTGGCAAGACCGGTTCCTCGCAAAAGTGGCTGAGATTGAGGCCGAGATGAAATCAGTCCGGCCAGAGGCGGGCATCACGGCGCAGCAATACTTTGAGGTGCCAGGTCTCAAGCCTGAACAGGATGGCAAGGCGGAACGATTGATCCGCGACATCACCGGTGAGAATGCCAGCAATGTCGTCAGCTATGGCACCGAGGCCGGGCAGTTTCAGGAGCGCGGCTATTCTGCCGTCATCTGTGGGCCTGGCGATATCGCGCAGGCGCATCAACCCAACGAATTCATCAGTGTCGACCAGTTTCAGAAGGGCGAGGCTTTTATCGGCAGGCTCGTCGACAAACTGGCCGAATGACGCCCTCGTGAGTGGGCGCGTCATTTCGGCGGATTGCCGCCCATCTAGTGACGGGGCATGATAGGTGCCGCAATATCGTCCGTTTTCACTTGTCACTGTCGTCGGATGGATCAACACTAAGGTCAGAACAAATCTTTAAACGACATCGCGCAGACTAGCTCACAGTCGTATTGGCGCGACAGACCATTTTCGGAGACCAAAATGCCCGTTAAGAATCGTTTTGCAGAGTTGCTGCCTGAAATCACGGCATGGCGACGCGATCTGCATGAACATCCCGAAATCCTGTTTGAGACGCATCGCACCTCCAAGATTGTCGCCGATAAGCTCAAGGAATTTGGCTGCGACGAGATCGTGACAGGTATCGGGCGCACAGGTGTTGTTGGGGTGATCAAGGGCAAATCCGACACGTCGGGCAAGGTCGTTGGTTTGCGCGCCGATATGGATGCCTTGCCGATTCATGAACAGACAGATGTGCCTTACAAGTCAAAAACTGACGGGGCCATGCATGCCTGCGGGCATGACGGGCATACGGCGATGTTGCTCGGGGCGGCAAAGTATCTGGCGGAGACCCGCAATTTCGACGGCACGGTCGTGGTGATCTTTCAGCCCGCCGAAGAGGGCGGCGGCGGCGGTAAGGAAATGTGTGACGACGGCATGATGGATCGCTGGAACATTCAAGAGGTCTACGGCATGCATAACTGGCCCGGCATGCCCGCCGGTCAGTTTGCGATCCGGTCAGGTGCGTTCTTTGCCGCCGCTGATCAGTTTGAGATTGAGATCGAAGGCAAGGGCGGTCACGCCGCAAAGCCGCAGGAGACCATCGATACGACAGTGGTTGCAAGTCACGTGGTTTTGGCACTGCAAACCATTGTGTCTCGGAACGCGAACCCTGTTGATCAGGTCGTGGTGTCTGTCACCAGTTTTGAGACATCGTCAAAGGCGCACAACGTCATCCCCCAGCGGGTGAATTTGCGTGGCACGGTGCGCACGCTGAATGCCGAAACACGCGACCTGGCCGAGAAGCGGCTGACAGATGTGGTCCAGGGCACCGCCGCGACATTCGGGGCGAAGGCAAAGGTTGACTACATGCGCGGCTATCCGGTGATGGTCAACAGCGAGGACCAGACCGAGTTCGCCATGGAAGTGGCCAAATCCGTGTCGGGCAATTGCACGCATGCGCCACTTGTGATGGGAGGCGAAGATTTCGCCTTCATGCTGGAAGAGCGTCCCGGCGCCTACATTTTGGTGGGCAACGGTGATACGGCCTCGGTCCATCACCCAGAATACAATTTCAATGATGACGCGATCCCTGCCGGATGTTCCTGGTGGGCGGAGATCGTTGAGCAGCGGATGCCGGCGGCCTAGTTTACCTAACATAGCAGGCCCCCATTTGTCGGGATTCAGCAAATGGCAGCTTCGGCACATGCAGACACTCTTGTTCGGTTGTTGAGACTTCTCGATGACCGATGATAAGTCGCGACTTCCCCGCACAGTGCTGTGGCGCCGCATTGACGTCGAAGGACTGGATGCCTGTCACTATGGGCGATCGGAGAGCGGTTACGAGATTTCGGGTACGGCGATCTATCTGGAGGGCAACGAACCGGCCAATTTCACCTACCGCATCTCATGCAGCACAGATTGGTCGAGCAACTCTGCTTGGGTGACCGGACGGCTTGGTGCCACGGAGAAGAACATCAAACTATCGCGGGACGCTGGTGGCGAGTGGGCCTTCAATGATGAGAGCGTTGCCGGCCTAGATGGTCTTCTTGACATCGACCTCGGCTTTTCGCCTGCCACCAATACGAATGCGATCAACCGGCTAGGGTTATCAATTGGTGAGGAAGTCGAAACAACCGCCGTTTGGCTCGATACCGCGGACTGGCGCATCATTCCGCTGAGGCAGGTTTATCGACGGCTCTCGAGCACCGAGTTCGTCTATCGCTCACCATCACATGACTATTCAGCAAAGCTGACAACCGATGATTTCGGGATCGTTCGCGAGTACCCTGGACTGTGGACGGCTGTATCACAGCGCGGCAGCTATGCTGGCTAACCGCTTACCCACCGGTATGCGACATGTGCCTGCTGACCTGACCGTCGACCTGCTGGCGCGAATAGTCGAAATCGTGGCCCTTGGGTTTCAGCGCGATGGCCGCGCGGATGGCGTTTTCGAGGTCGATATCGGCCTCAGATCCGCGCAGAGGTGCGCGGAGATCCGAATGCCCCTCTTGGCCAAGACAGGTGTAGATCTCACCGGTGCAGGTGATGCGCACACGGTTACAGCTTTCACAGAAATTGTGGCTGAGCGGGGTGATGAACCCGATTTTCTGACCCGTATCGTCTGCGCGGACATAGCGAGCGGGGCCACCCGTCCGCTCCGGTAGGTCAGTCAGCGTCGAGCGCTCCTCGAGCCGCGCACGCAGGTCCTTCAGCGACCAGTATTGGCCCAGCCGGTCTTCGTTGCCGAGATCGCCCATCGGCATGACTTCGATAAACGTCAGGTCCATATCGCGGGATGCGCACCATTCTGTCAGATCGAAGAGCTCATCCTCATTGAAACCTTTCAGGGCGACCGTATTGATCTTCACCCGCATGCCCGCGCGCTGGGCGGCATCGATGCCACGCAAAACCTGGGGCAGGCGGCCCCAACGGGTGATCTGTGCAAACTTTTCCTCATTGAGCGTATCAAGCGAGATGTTGATGCGGCGCACACCCGCCGCAAAAAGATCGTCGGCAAAACGCTCCAACTGACTGCCATTGGATGTCAGCGTCAGTTCCTGCAAAGCACCGCTTTCCAGATGCCGCCCCATGCCTCTGAAAAACGTCATGATGTCGCGGCGCACCAGCGGCTCACCACCCGTGATCCGCAATTTCTTCACGCCAAGCCGGATGAAGGCCGAACACATCCGGTCAAGCTCTTCCAATGTCAGAAGCTCTTTCTTCGGCAGAAACGTCATGTTCTCGGACATGCAATAGACGCAGCGAAAATCGCAGCGGTCGGTGACCGAGACGCGCAGATATTCGATATGGCGGGCGAAGGGGTCGATCAATGGCTGGCTCATACACATGACATTAGGCACCGGCATCTGGCTGCGCAAGACGCAAGCCGGTCGTTGTCACGCCCCCGTGTGCGACATAAGCTACCGGTATGAGAGCTTTTCTGATCCTTCCCGTCTTGGCCTTGGCCGGGTGCACGTCACCCTCTTTGCAAGGCATCTTCGGCACCGAACCTGTGCAGCCAGTGGCCGCGCCCGCGCCGACGCTTGACCCCACACCGCCACCGCCACCGCCAACGACAGCGACGACGGTGGATCAGTTTGATACAACGACACAAGAGGACCGCGACGCGGCAACAGCCGTTGATGAAAGCGACGCAGGCGAGGCATTGGGCACAACCATCGCCTCCCTCGGCCCCCCGACAGAGCCGGGGATCTGGCTGGAAACGCCATTGGTCGATGAACTCACACCAGGCCGCGTGGCCTATCAGGGAACCGAAATTAATATCGAACTGCGCCCGTCCGGTGGCCCGCCCGGTTCTGGCAGCCAAATCAGTCTGGCGGCGATGCGGCTCTTGAACGCACCGTTGACGGGCCTGCCGGAGATTGAGGTGTTTACGAGGTAGGATGCTTTCGAACACGTCTTGCAGGGCAAGTATAAGTTAGGCAACTCAGATGACCGTGTATTGTTGCTACGGTTATGAAATCGCAGAATAACACCTGAATGTAAGGATTTCTTCTTTTGTCAGACTTGGAAAGACAAGTTCGGGAATTTGCTTTCATCGTTGCGTTTTGTTCGAACCGCTTGTCCTGGAAATTGAATGTCAATCATCCGATCTCCGCGTGGGGAGGAAAGAAAGATAAACGAGTCGGTGAGCTTGAACCCGGGTTAATTTATCAATTTCACGGTGTTGGTTGTACGTTCGAATTTGAGGGGGATTTTAGACGGGTCTTTAGTTGTGAGGCTGTTAGCGTTGACTACGACCGTTCTGGTAATATCATTCTTGAGCCCTGGCACATACACTATTTCCTGACTGAGCGTGCTGTATGCGCCTCGAAAGATGAGATCGAGTATGTCCTTCAGGATGCGGCTTGGGTTAGGCGTTTTGCAGATCAATGTGCTGGAATCGAACGGCAAAGCTACATCTTTCTTGCCCATTAGAGACGACATGTCCGGAGGTCTCGGAGGATGTAAGGCCAAAGACTTTACCCAATGCAGTTTAGTTTCCGTGCCGCCTCCTTCACCGCAAATGCCTTCATCCCCTCCGCGTGTTCTGCCAAAAACACCCGCACCCGCTCTGCATCATGTTTCGATAGTTCGCGCAGCCACCAGGCAATGGCTTTCTGGATGAACCACTCGTGGTCGCCAACATAGGACGCGGCCCAGCCGAGAATCCGGTCGCGGGCGGCCAGATCCGCGGGTTTGGGGTTGTTCTGTTTTGTCCAGGGCAGCGTCATGACGAGCGCTGCACGCCGGGTCCACATGTGATCCGACGTGGTCCACGTTTCGACTTCGTCCAACCGTGAAGGATCGGCGACAAGCCGTTTTTGCCCCGCAATGCTTGCATGATCGGCAACCGCCCAAGCGTCAAAATCGGGGACCCATGATTTGATCAACTCCCACGCACCCTGATCGTCGGGACGGATCCGCGCCTGGGTCAGGAGTTTGGCTGCAGCGACGCGCCCCTCGTGCGTGTTGCTTTTCCAAAGCCCTTTGGCGAGCGTCAGCCGTGTGTCGAGGTCAATCGCCGCACGCCATTCCTTCACCAAAGCATCAATCTGCGGATTTGACACGCCCAGATAGGGGCGGTCGACTTTGTGGTAGCGGTGAATTTCCGCTGCCTTGACCGGGTCGCCCAAGGACCGCAGGGCTGCGATGGCCTGTTTCGGTGTCATGGCAGTTTTGCGGTCAGATGTGCTTTGACCGCCGGCCATTCGGTGGCGATGATCGAGTAGACGGCCGTATCCCGCAACGTCCCGTTTGGCATGATCACATGGTTGCGCAAGATGCCATCAAGCTGCGCCCCAAGTCGTTCAATTGCGGCTCTCGATTGTCTGTTGAGCCGGTGCGTTCGAAACTCGACAACATTGCAGGACAGCTTTTCGAATGCGTGATGCAGCATCAGATACTTCATTGCTGTGTTCACAGAGCTGCGCTGCACCTCGCGTGAGAGCCACGTGGCGCCGATTTCCACCCGCGCATTGTTCTGATCGGTATTGCAATAGGTGGTCATCCCAACGGGCCTTCCGTCCGGCAAAAGCACCGCAAAGGGCTGCATGTCCGACTGTCCAAGGCGTTTGGTAATCTCTGCAGGCACGTCCTGCGGTATGCCCGTGTACCATGGATCACCGAGCGAAGCTGCGGCCTTCGCCAAGGCAGGTGCGTGTTCCTGGTTGAGTGGTTTAAGGCGCACGTATCGGTTTTCGAGCGTGACCGGCGCAGGCCAGGTCATTCGACCGTCACCGATTTCGCAAGGTTGCGAGGCTGGTCCACATCAGTCCCCTTGGCCACGGCAGTATGGTAAGCCAGCAGCTGGGCTGGGACGGCGTAAAGGATCGGGGCCAGAAACGAATCTATGTCGGGCATCAGGATCGTCTCCCAAACGCCGTCGCCAGCCTCCTTTGCGCCTTCACTGTCAGTGATCAACAGGACCTTGCCGCCGCGCGCCATCACCTCTTGCATGTTCGACACGGTCTTGTCGAAAAGCGCGTCACGCGGCGCCATGACGATGACGGGTACGTGTTTGTCGACAAGCGCTATAGGCCCATGCTTTAGCTCACCAGATGCATAAGCTTCGGCATGTATATAGCTGATTTCCTTTAGTTTAAGCGCCCCCTCGTGGGCGAGCGGATACATCGCACCCCGTCCCAGAAACAGGATATCGCGGGCCTCGGCCAGTTTGCGTGACAGGTCCAAGGTTTTGCCCTCGATCCCAAGTGCCAGGTTCAAAAGCCCCGGCAAGCTGCGCAGCGCCTTCAGTTTCTCTGAGAACTCCTCTTCAGAGATTTTCCCCCGCACGCGCGCGGCTTCAAGGACCAAAACGGCCAGGGTCGTCAACTGGCACGTAAAGGCCTTGGTCGAGGCCACGCCGATTTCGGTGCCTGCAAGGATCGGCAGGGCCAAGTCACTTTCGCGGGCGATCGAGCTTTCCGCGACATTGACGACCGAAACGATCTTGTCCGCTTTGCCGTCCATATATCGCAGTGCCGCGAGCGTATCTGCCGTCTCGCCCGATTGGCTGACAAAGACGGCGACTGTGGCGGGGGTGACGGGTGGTTCGCGGTAGCGGAATTCGGAGGCGACATCGACCTCCACCGGCAGGCCCGCGAGCTGCTCAAACCAGTATTTCGCCACCATGCAAGCGAGATATGCCGTCCCGCAGGCGACCATCGTCAGTCGTGAGACATGCGTGAAATCAAGACCGGGCTCCGGTAGTTGCACTGCCGTAGCGTCTGCGTTGATGTAATGCCCAAGGGCGCCTTGCAGCACATTCGGTTGCTCCGCGATTTCCTTGGCCATGAAGTGCTTGTAACCCGCCTTGTCCACCTGCGCGGTGTCGATCTGGATCATTTTGACCGCGCGATTGGCGATGTCGCCGGTGCGGTCGCGGATTTCGACGGAGTTGCGTGTGACAACCGCCCAATCGCCGTCTTCAAGATAGGTGATCCGGTCCGTCATGCCTGCAAGCGCAATTGCATCCGAACCAACAAACATCTCGCCATCGCCGTGGCCGATTGCCAAAGGCGGGCCCATCCGGGCGGCAATCAAGAGATCGTCCTGGCCATCGAACAGAAAACATAGCGCAAATGCCCCTTTTAGTCGTGCAATGGTCTGATCGGCAGCGTCACGCGGGCTCAGCCCTTGATCGATATAGTATTGTGCGACGAGGGCGACCGTCTCTGTATCGGTGTCCGTTTCAAAGCCGATGCCTTTCTCAGCCAAAAAGTCACGCAACTCGCGAAAGTTCTCGATGATGCCGTTATGAACCACTGCAACTGTGCCGGTGCGGTGGGGATGTGCATTTCCGACGCTTGGTGCACCATGGGTGGCCCAGCGGGTATGGCCGATCCCGGCCTTGCCTGGCAGGGGATCGTGGACCAGCAGATCGGACAGATTGATCAGCTTCCCAACCGCACGGCGCCGGTCGAGCCTGTCATTGTTGATCGTCGCGATGCCCGCACTGTCATAGCCGCGATATTCGAGCCGCTTGAGCGCCTCGACCAGAATGGGGGCGACCTCATGGTTTCCCAATACGCCGACGATGCCACACATGGGTTATTCTCCCCTCGCTTTACGCGCTTTGAGTTTTTCGAAGAGCCGGATTGCAAATCCCGGTTTGTTGTCCTGCCTCGCGCGCGCAAGGGCCAGATCGCCATCGGGCACATTGCGCGTAATGACGGAACCGCTGGCCGTCATCGCCTGATCGCCCACGGTGACAGGCGCAACAAGCATCGTGTTAGAGCCGATGAAGGCATCTGCGCCGATGGTTGTCTTGTGCTTGAAAACACCGTCATAATTGCAGGTGATCGTGCCCGCGCCGATATTGCTACGCGCACCGATCTCGGCATCGCCGATATAGGTCAGGTGATTGACCTTGGCGCCTTCACCCACTTGCGCGTTCTTGATTTCCACAAAATTGCCGACCTTCACGTCTTCTGCCAGCTCCGCGCCGGGGCGCAGGCGGGCATAGGGGCCGACCACCGCCCCGCGCGCGACGTGGCAGCCTTCAAGATGGGAAAAGGCGCGAATGGTGGCACCGGATTCGACCGTGACGCCCGGACCGAAGACTACGTTGGGTTCGACAACGCTGTCGCGCCCGATCACAGTGTCATAGGCGAAAAAGACGGTTTCGGGGGCTGTCAGCGTTACACCATTCGCTTGTGCCTCTGCGCGGGTCTGCATCTGGAAAAGACTTTCGGCTCTTGCCAGACCTGCGCGCGAATCCACGCCAAGCGTTTCCGCCTCATCGCAGCGGACCACCGTGGCGCTCAAACCTTTGGCGCGTGCGATGCCGACGATATCGGTCAGGTAATATTCGCCCGCCGCGTTGTCATTGCTCACGGCGTCGATGAGCGTAAAGAGCGTTTGCGCATTCGCCACAATCACGCCGCTATTGCACAAGGTCACCGCGCGCTCTTCTTTTGTTGCGTCCTTGAACTCAACAATGCGGTCCAACTGGTCGTCTTGCATGATCAGCCGACCGTAGCGCGCCGGATCAGCGGCCTCAAAACCAAGTACCACGACATCATGGGTGAGCCGCGCCGCCATCATCGCGGCGAGGGTCTCGGGCCGAATAAAGGGCGTGTCGCCATAAAGGACAATCGCATCGCCGTCGAACCCGGCCAGAGCGTCCTTTGCCTGGGCAACCGCATGGGCGGTGCCGAGCTGTTCGGTCTGGAGCGCGATTTCGGCGGTCTCATCATATGCTTTGGCCGCCTTGCTCACCGCTTCAGCGCCGTGGCCTGCCACCACAACAGTTTTGTCGGGGTCGAGCGCCGCACCCGATTGCATCGCATGCACCAAGAGCGGCGCCGAGCCGATCTGATGCAGTACTTTGGGCATATCAGAATTCATGCGGGTGCCCATGCCCGCGCCCAGAATGATCAATGCAACTGCCATGGCTGCCCCTGCCTTTTGTTGGCCCCGACTTCTACTTGGCTTTTTGCGTATCACAAGGGCAGGGGCTTCACATCAGTTTACATGGCGTTACAGAGGGGGCTGGATGCCGAGATGGAAAGGACCCTGATGCGCACCGTGATCTTCGACCTTGATGGAACGCTTGCCGATACAAGCGGTGATCTGATTGCGGCGGCCAATCATTGCTTTCGCGGCCTTGGCCTTGGCGATTTGCTGGACCCTGCGCAGGATGCGGCGACGGCCTTGCGCGGTGGGCGCGCGATGCTCAATCTGGGCTTCTCGCGGGTGACAGGGTTCGGGCAGGCCGAGGTTGATGCGCAATACCCGGTCTTGCTGACCGCATATGGCGACGCCATCGATACTCACACAACGCTCTATCCCGGTGCGATGGATGCGGTCATGCAACTAAAATCTGATGGCTACCGGGTTGGGATCGCAACAAATAAACCCGAAGCTTTGGCCGATGCGCTCCTGCGCAGCCTTGGGGTGCGCGACGATTTTTCTTCTCTGATCGGGGCGGATACACTGCCGGTGCGCAAACCTGATCCCGAGCATCATTTTGAGGCCGTGCGCCGGGCCGGCGGCGACCCGCGTCAGTCGCTCTTGGTGGGCGACACTACGACCGATCGTGAGACGTCGCGGAATGCGGGCGTGCCATCCGTTCTGGTCACCTTTGGCCCCGGTCGTGAGGATGTTCTGGCGCTTGATCCCGATGCGACAATTGACGGCTATGCCGAATTGCCGGGTGTCGTGGCGCGGCTGATCGGCTAAGCATTGACCTTGCGGTATCCGCATCCCACAATCTGCCCATGACAGAGATTTTTACCGGCAGTTTCACCCAACAGGAACCGATCCCCGATGAGGGGATCGCCGCAGCCAATGCCGTGATGCAGCACGGGCGCCTTCACCGCTACAATACGGTTGGCGACGAGGTGGCAGAGGTCGCTTTGCTTGAGGAAGAGTTTGCCGCGTCCACGGGGGCAAGATACTGCCTTGCTGTTGCATCGGGCGGCTACGCGATGACCACGGCGTTACGGGCGAGTGGCGTGAAACCGGGGGACCGGGTCCTAACCAATGCATTCACCCTGGCACCTGTGCCAGGAGCGATTGCCGCTGTCGGTGGCGTGCCGGTTTTCGTGGGCGTGACCGAGGATCTGGTCATTGATCTCGATGATCTGGCCGCGAAGCTGGATCAGGCCAAGGTCCTCCTGCTCAGCCATATGCGCGGGCATATCTGCGACATGGGCACACTGATGGCGATGTGCAATGCCGCAGGGGTGACAGTGATCGAGGATTGCGCCCACACGATGGGCGCCGCGTGGGACGGCGTGCCCAGCGGGCGTTGGGGCCGCTTTGGCTGCTATTCCACACAGACTTACAAACACATCAATTCGGGCGAGGGCGGCTTTCTGATTGGTGACGATGCCGAGGATATGGCGCGCGCGATCATGCTCTCTGGCAGCTATATGCTTTTTGAAAAGCATAGGGCGGCCCCCCCGCCAGAGGTGTTTGCGCAGATCAAATATGAGACGCCGAACATCTCGGGCCGCATGGACAATCTGCGCGCAGCGATCCTGCGCCCGCAATTGCGCAATCTCGAAGAGCAGGCCGCGCGCTGGAACGAACGCTATCGCGTCGTCGAGGCGGGGCTGGCCGATACGCCCGGCCTGCGCCTTATCGACAGGCCAGAAAAGGAACATTTCGTCGCCTCATCCTTTCAGTTCCTGCTGCTTGACTGGACGCCCGATGCGGTGGCGGATGTGATCGGACGCTGTGCTGCGAGAGGGGTTGAGCTGAAATGGTTTGGCGGGGCGGAACCGAAAGGCTTCACATCGCGCTACGATAGTTGGCGCTACGCGCCGTCCGCGCCGATGCCACACTCGGACCGGGTGCTTGCGGGCATCATCGATATGCGTCTGCCGCTGACCTTCAGCCTGGATGACTGTGCGCTGATCGCCCGGATCATCCGCAGCGAAGTTGCGGCGGTCTATCAAGGTCAAGCCGCCGCGCAATGACCTCATGCGCGTAGGTCGCGGCCATCGCCTGCGTATCCGTTTCAGTCCCCATGACTGAAGGAGCATCAGGATGAAATGGATCAGTATCTTGACGGTCGCGATGAGCGGCTTGGCCGCCACTGCCTATGGCCAATCGCTTGAGAGCCAGTTGGCCACAGCCCGGCAGGCTGCAGAGCCCTATATGAATATCGATACAGCGCGCAGAGATGGATGGCGCCCGTTTGGCGGCGATGAACCCCTGATGGGTCAGCATTGGCATCAACGCGGTGGCGTCGATTATGCTAGCGGCGCACCCATCGATCCACGGCGCCCGTCCAACCTGCTTTACACAGACCTTGGCGGTCAGATGCAATTGGTGGCCCTGTCCTACAATGTCCGCATCGCACCGGGTGAACCTGTGCCGGAGGGGTTCGTCGGCTCTTCGGATGAATGGCACGTGCATGACGTGGCCGCCTTTATCGCCGCAGCGGGTGCGGACCGACCGCTTCTGCGTGGACTAGCCCAGGGTTGGCTGGACCGTGAGATCGCACAGCGGGACGGGAAGACTCGTCTGGCCATGGTGCATCTATGGCTGATCCCAAATCCAGACGGAGTTTTCGCGAGCCACAACCGAACCCTTGCCTATCTGGATCTTGGATTGCCAGCCGCCTGGGCCAATGGCGCGCCCATGGCGTCAGCACGCGGCCTCGCGCTGGCCGGGCCAAATGGCTGCGATGAGGCGCTGGAGGGCAGGCTCTGGGTCGCGAATGTCGATCGGTCGACGGCCCGCAGGCTCATGCAGGGCTGCGAGCAAATGGCTGATTTCGTGCAGGAAGGCTTGCCAGGCGACATGGCCACTACAAATGCGCGCGCCGCGTCTGCCTGGATGTCGTTCGACCGCTTTCTGCAAGACACACTCACTGCTGATCAAAAACGCAGGATTGCGGCGATTGCCGAACACGGGATGGACCACGGTGCGGCAGAGCATCACTAGCCTTCGGGCAAAAATGACTCGACAGCCGCTTCGCCTGCTGCCTATAAATGAACAAGCGTTCAATTAAGCGGAGCGGTCCGGATGTTTCACGCCTCAATGACTTTCGATCTGGGCGAGGATGTGAACGCGCTGCGCGATGTGGTGCACGCTTGGGCGCAGGACCGGGTCAAGCCGATGGCGGCAGAGATCGACCGGACGAATGCCTTCCCCTCGGAACTCTGGCCCGAGATGGGCGAGCTGGGTCTTTTGGGCGTTACCGTGGACGAAGCGCATGGCGGCGCGGGCATGTCCTACCTCGCGCATACAGTCGCCATTGAAGAAATCGCGCGCGCCAGCGCCTCTGTCTCATTGTCCTACGGGGCTCATTCCAATCTGTGCGTCAACCAGATCAAGTTGAACGGAAATGATGAACAAAAGGCAAAATACCTGCCCCGGCTGATTTCCGGTGAGCATGTGGGCGCCTTGGCGATGTCCGAGGCGGGGGCGGGGTCAGACGTGGTCTCAATGACCTTGCGCGCCGAGAAACGTAACGATTACTACCGCCTGAACGGCAACAAATACTGGATCACCAATGGCCCTGACGCCGATACGTTGGTCGTCTATGCCAAGACCGACCCGGATGCAGGCTCCAAGGGGATCACCGCGTTTCTGATTGAAAAGGAGATGACTGGCTTCAGCACCTCCCCCCATTTCGACAAGCTGGGCATGCGCGGCTCCAACACCGCCGAGTTGATCTTCGACGACGTGCAGGTCCCGTTCGAGAACGTGCTGGGCGAAGAAGGCAAAGGCGTCCGCGTCCTGATGTCCGGCCTCGACTATGAGCGTGTGGTGCTTGCGGGCATCGGCCTTGGCATCATGGCCGCCTGTCTTGATGAGGTCATGCCTTATATCAGTAGCCGCAAGCAATTCGGCGAACCGATTGGGAACTTCCAACTGATGCAAGGCAAGATCGCCGATATGTATACGGCGATGAACTCGGCCCGCGCCTATGTCTACGAGGTCGCGCGCGCTTGCGACCGAGGGACGGTCACGCGACAGGACGCAGCCGCCTGCTGCCTTTACGCTTCTGAGGAGGCGATGAAACAGGCGCATCAGGCCGTACAGGCTATGGGAGGGGCAGGCTTCCTGAACGACGCGCCCGTCGCCCGCATCTTCCGCGACGCAAAGCTGATGGAGATCGGCGCCGGCACCTCCGAAATCCGCCGCATGCTCGTCGGGCGCGAGATGATGGGGGCGATGGGGTGAAAAGGCAACGTCTTACCCCTCAAGAGAAGAAGGCTTTCTCCTACGCGAAAGATCGTCGCAACTGTTATGGTGAGAACGATAAGTCGTCTCGCAAGAATATACCGTTGAGCAAGGCCAAGGCCGTTCGGGCAGTGCGTCGTGCAGACAAGGTCAAGTTACAAGCTGCTCCATTCTCGGATGAAGTTTTTGGCGAACGCATCAAGCCGCGTTGGAGAAAGTCCCCCGACCGGGCGTTGGGTGCGATGCTTGATTATCGTGACGCCGGGTATCCCGAGAACGGCAGTCATTCCGATAGTGACCGTTTGCTTGAGAAGCGCCGCATGAGAAAACGTATCTCGCGTATTGGCAAGCTAAACAAACAAGCCGACAGCAGATAAAGATGGGGCGATGGACATTCTTTCTGCCATTGGTCGTTCTCATCGCTTTCGCGGGATATCTCGGCCTGCGTGCAGGGCGATTGCCGAGCGAAACGGAGATCATCAATCGCTACGCCGCACTTTATGTGGCCGAGGCCGGGGCGGGCGCGCAGATGACCGATTGTGCGGCTATACCGCATCCGGATCCGACCATTCGGATGACAGTCATGTGCCAACCACCAAAGGGCGATGCGATCACCTATCTCGTTGGCCCGCGTGGAGGCCTGGTTGCACGGGCGGGCAGCGAGGCAGAGGCATGAAGTCCCTGATCGTTGTCATGAGCCTTTCGGCATGTTCATTTGCCCATGCACAAGGCACCGATACGCTGACGGTCGATACCGCGGCAGTGCGGGAATGTCACGCGACCACCCCCATCGGAGCCATCTATCCCGATTGTCTGGGGCAGGCGTCGGATCGTTGTCAGTTGCAGGATGGTGGCGGTACAACGCTTGGCATTGCGACCTGTATCAGTGCTGAAACGGCTGTCTGGGATGCGATCCTGAACGAAGAGTATCAGGCACTGCGCGCCGCATTCGAGGGGCAAGATGGCGGTGTGGGTGGCGCAACTTCCGATGAGCTACTCATTGCCCTGCGCGATGCGCAGCGTGCATGGATTGCTTTTCGTGATGCCGACTGCGGACTGCGCTACACGCTCTATCAGGGCGGCACGATCCGCTCGATTGTGGCCGCGAACTGTCACATGACGACGACGGCCCGGCGCGCGTTGGCGCTGCGGGACATGCGCGCGCCATGACCGCGGCAGATCATCAGGTGGCGCTTGCATTGGTGGCCGACGCGGCCAACGCTGCGGCGCAAGGAGGTGGCGAAAAAGCCCGTGACCGGCATGTGGGTCGCGGCAAGATGCTGCCGCGTGACAGGGTGGCCGGGCTGCTTGATCCGGGGTCTCCTTTCCTCGAAGTGGGCGCGACTGCGGCCCACGGCATGTATCACGGCGCGGCCCCTTGTGCCGGGGTGATTGCTGGCGTCGGGCAAGTTAACGGTGTTGAGGTGATGGTTGTCTGCAACGACGCCACCGTGAAGGGTGGGACCTACTACCCGATGACCGTCAAAAAACACCTGCGCGCGCAGGAGATTGCAGAGGCTTGTCATATCCCCTGCGTCTACCTCGTCGATAGTGGCGGCGCGAACCTGCCCAATCAGGATGAGGTCTTTCCCGACCGCGATCACTTTGGCCGCATCTTCTACAATCAGGCACACATGTCGGCCAAAGGTATCCCGCAGATCGCTGTGGTCATGGGCTCTTGCACGGCTGGCGGCGCCTATGTCCCTGCAATGGCGGATGTGTCGATCATCGTGAAGGAACAGGGGACCATCTTTCTGGCAGGGCCACCGCTGGTGAAAGCGGCGACAGGCGAGGTTGTCAGTGCCGAAGACTTGGGCGGCGGTGACGTGCACACGCGGCTGTCTGGTGTGGCGGATTATCTCGCCGAGGATGACGCCCATGCGCTGGCGCTGGCTCGGCAGGCGGTCACATCATGTGCCCGGCAGAAAGCATTGGAGATAAAGCGGTTGGCACCTGAACCTCCTGCTATCGATCCTAATACGATGTTTGACGCGGTCCCCGCCGATTTACGGACCCCCTATGACATTCGCGAGGTGATCCGGCGGATCGTCGACGGCTCGCGCTTTGATGAATTCAAGGTGCGGTTTGGGGAGACGCTCGTCTGCGGTTTTGCCCATATTGATGGATGGCCTTGCGGGATCATCGCGAATAACGGCGTTTTGTTTTCTGAGAGCGCGCAGAAGGGTGCGCATTTTGTGGAGTTGTGTTCTCAGCGCCGTATCCCGTTGGTTTTCCTGCAGAATATCACCGGGTTCATGGTGGGCCAGAAATACGAAAACGAAGGGATCGCCCGCCACGGGGCCAAGATGGTGACCGCGGTGGCGACGACATCCGTGCCCAAGATCACGATGCTGGTGGGAGGCTCATTCGGGGCCGGAAATTATGGCATGGCGGGAAGGGCTTACAGCCCGCATTTCATGTGGTCTTGGCCCACGTCGCGGATCAGCGTGATGGGCGGAGAACAGGCCGCTGGGGTCCTTGCAACCGTCAAGCGCGACGCAATTGAACGGTCTGGCGGAGACTGGTCGGCGGAGGAAGAAGCGGCCTTCAAACAGCCCACCATTGACATGTTCAACGAACAATCGCACCCGCTCTACGCCTCCGCCCGGCTTTGGGACGACGGCATCATCGATCCCCGCAAATCACGAGAAGTGCTGGCGCTTTCCCTTTCTGCCGCGCTCAATGCCCCAATCCGGGAGACACGTTTCGGCGTGTTCCGGATGTGATGTTTTTGGAAGACAGGCGTGGAGTGCTGGTCGGGCCGTTGGCGCCACTGGGAGGGGAACGGGATGTTTGACAAAATCCTGATTGCCAATCGGGGTGAGATTGCATGTCGCGTGATCCAGACTGCCCGCGCGATGGGAGTGCGGACAGTGTCGGTGTATTCGGATGCCGATGCGGGTGCGCTGCATGTGCGGCAAGCAGATGAGGCCATCAGGTTGGGGCCCGCGCCTGTGGCCGAGAGTTATTTGCGCGGCGACCTGATCGTTCAGGCGGCGTTGGAGACGGGTGCACAGGCGATCCATCCCGGATATGGGTTTTTGTCGGAAAACCCGGACTTCGTGGAAGCTGTGGAGGCGGCGGGTCTGCGCTTTATCGGGCCGTCCGCGAAAGCCATCCGTGCGATGGGTCTCAAGGACGCGGCCAAGGCGCTGATGGAGCAGGCGGGCGTGCCGGTGGTGCCAGGCTATCACGGCGAAAACCAGGACCCAGCTTTTTTGTCCAAAAAAGCTGAGGCGATTGGCTACCCCGTGCTGATCAAAGCCGTCGCTGGGGGTGGCGGCAAGGGCATGCGGTTGGTCGAGGGGCCGAAAAATTTTCTCGAAAATTTTTCCTCTACCCAGGCCGAGGCGCGCACGGCGTTTGGCAATACGGATGTGCTGATTGAGAAATACATCCAAAGCCCACGTCATATTGAGGTGCAGATCTTTGGTGACGGGACAGATGCCGTGCATCTTTTTGAGCGAGATTGCTCGCTACAGCGCCGCCATCAGAAGGTGATCGAGGAGGCACCTGCACCGGGCATGACGGACGCGATGCGTCAGGCCATGGGGGATGCTGCCGTGCGGGCAGCCAAAGCCATCGGTTATGCGGGCGCGGGCACCGTCGAGTTCATTGTCGACGGGTCTGACGGGCTGCATCCAGACGGGTTCTGGTTCATGGAGATGAACACGCGCTTGCAGGTTGAACATCCGGTGACAGAGGCGATCACAGGCGTTGATCTGGTGGAATGGCAGTTGCGCGTGGCAGCGGGAGAGCCGCTGCCCGCCCGGCAAGAGGAGCTGTCCATCAGTGGCCACGCTTTCGAGGCCCGGCTTTATGCCGAGGATGTGCCCGCCGGGTTTCTACCGGCTACTGGTGTGATCGATCACCTGTCTTTCCCCAATGATGCCCGGATTGACAGTGGGGTGACAGCAGGGTCCGAGATTTCGCCGTGGTATGATCCGATGATCGCGAAAGTCACTGTGCATGGGCCGGACCGGGCGAGCGCTTTGCGGTCACTCTCGGCAGCGCTGGATGCCACGCAGGTCGCAGGTACGGTCACGAACCTGAGTTTCCTGCGTAAGCTTTCACGTGAGCCTGGATTTGTTGCGGGTGACGTGGATACCGGCCTCATTGCGCGCGAAGAAGCGCTGCTTTGCGCAAAGGATCAGCCCACGTCGCGCGACATCGCGGTAGCGGCCGCCGCCGCAGCGGATATCGGGCAGGGGCCGCTGGTGGGGTTCAGTCTTTGGGCGCCGCTTCAGCGTGACATTGTGCTGGCCTTTGACGGGGATGTGCAGGTGGTGCGCCTCACGGTTCATGATGACAGCCGCATCGACGTACAGATTGGTGATGAGATCACGACACTCACGCGGCGCGGACCGGATTGGGGCATGCCTGCCGTTCGCCATGGCGACAGGGTCACAGTTTTTGGCGCGCAGACGCTGACCTTTGACATTGTCGACCCGCTGGATCGCGGCGGTGTCGCGATGGGCGGCGATACGGTGTTGGCGCCGATGCCCGGGCTTGTGCGCGATGTGGCGGTGACCGCCGGACAAGCCGTGGCGGAGGGCGACCGGATCGCCGTGCTGGAGGCGATGAAGATGGAACATGTGCTGCGCGCGCCGCGCGATGGTATTGTCGCCTCCGTGTCAGTCGCGACAGGGGATCAGGTGACAGCAGGCGCACTCATGGTCGCATTGGAGGAGGCGTCATGATCCGGCTGCATCACTGTCACCAGACCCGGTCAATGCGTAGTCTGTGGCTGCTTTACGAGATTGGCGTGGATTTCGAACTGCAGGTCTATCCATTCGACAAGACGCTGCGTGAGGAGCCTTACAGGTCGCTCAATCCGACCGGTCGGGTGCCGACGCTGGAGATTGACGGGCTGACGCTGACCGAAAGCGGCGCAATTGCCGAATATCTGTGCGAGCGCTTTCCCGAAGCGGGTCTTGGGCGAGAGCCGGGCCACAACGAACGCGGCGCCTGGCTCAACTGGATCCATTTCGCCGAGACGATCAGCCAGCATACTGCCGCGCTGACCCAGCAGCATGTCGCGCTTTACGAGGACCACATGCGCTCGCCCATCGTGATGCAGTTGGAGGCGAAACGTCTGGCCAAGACCTTGGCGACTGTCGAGACCGGTTTGGCTAATGACTTTCTGTTGTCATCCTTCTCCGCAGCCGATGTCGGGGTGGGGCAGGCGGTCTACATGGCGGGGCATTTCGTGAAACTGGAGCAGTTTCCGAAGCTTTCAGCCTGGTTTGACCGGATAACCGCCCGTCCAGCCTATCAAAAGGCCCTTCCGGAGGGCGCGGGCCTTTATGCCAAGGACTTTTACCCTCCATGGGAGATCTCCGCGTGACCGACTTTGTCCGCATTCACGAGGTCGGGCCCCGCGACGGATTGCAGAACGAAAAGGGGGTCATCCCGGTCGCCGACAAAGTCGCGCTGATCGATTTGCTGAGCCGCTCTGGTTTGCAGGACATCGAAGTGGGCAGCTTTGTCAGCCCGAAATGGGTGCCGCAGATGGCTGATACGGATCAGGTCCTGGCAGACCTGACCCCCGCGCCGGGCGTGCGCTACGCCGTACTGATCCCTAATATGCGCGGCTGGGAGGGGTTTGTTGCCGCGCGTGTACCGGACGTCACCTACGAGGTGGCGGTGTTCATTTCCGCCTCCGAAGGGTTCTCGCAAAGCAATCTGAATTGCTCCATCGCAGGGGCGGTGGAGCGACTGACGCCGGTTGTCCGGGCCGCGCTGGCTGCCGATGTCACTGTGCGCGGTTACGTCTCTTGCGTGACCGATTGCCCGTTTGACGGGCCGGTCGCCCCTGATGCCGTGGCACGGGCCTGTCACATGCTGCTGGACGTCGCGCCAATGCAATTGTCACTGGGCGACACAATCGGCAAAGGTACGCCTGAGACAGTGGGGCGCATGCTGGACACGGTGCTGGAAAACGTGCCTGCGTGGGGTTTGGCCGGGCATTTTCATGACACGGGCGGGCAGGCGCTCGCCAATATCGAAGTGTCTTTGGACAGAGGTCTGCGCGCGTTTGACAGCGCAGTCGGGGGGCTGGGCGGCTGCCCCTATGCGCCCGGAGCACCGGGGAATGTCGCAACCGAGACGGTTTTGGACCTGGTTCATGGGCTTGGTTTTGAAACGGGTGTCGATCCCGACATCATCAAGCAGGCGGCGGTATTGGCACGGGGAATGCGATGATTGATCTTACAGTCGATGACCGGGGCGTGGCGACGCTGGCGCTGGCCCGACCCGACAAACACAATGCGTTGTCGCAGGCGCTGATCGATGCGCTGCGCGATGCGGCTGATCAGATCGCAGGCAATCGGGACATCCGGGTGGTCGTGCTGGCCGGGCAAGGGCCATCATTCTGCGCTGGGGGTGATCTGAACTGGATGCGCGACCAGATGGCGGGCGATGCGGAGATGAAACGCAGCGCCGCCCGCTCCATTGCCGGCATGCTTGGCGCGCTCAACACCCTGCCGCAACCGCTGATCGGGAAAGTTCATGGAAACGCTTTCGGCGGTGGTGTCGGCATGGCGTGCGTCTGTGACATCGCGATTGCCGCAGATCACGTGAAATTCGGGCTGACCGAGACCAAGCTGGGGCTGATCCCGGCCACCATTGGCCCCTACGTTTTGGCCCGCATGGGCGAAGCCAATGCGCGGCGCGTCTTCATGTCGGCGCGCATCTTCGGCGCAAAGGAGGCCGTCGATCTGGGTATTCTCGCAAAGACCGTCCCAGCCGCCGCGCTTGATGCCGCAATTGAGGCCGAGGTCACGCCATATCTTGCCTGCGCGCCCGGCGCGGTTGCCGCGGCCAAGGCATTTGCGCGATCCCTCGGTCCTGTCATCGATCAGGAAACAGTAACCCGCTCTATTGATGCATTGATCGCGCAATGGAATTCCGATGAAGCGGCGGAAGGTATCTCTGCGTTCTTTGAAAGGCGTTCTGCGGCTTGGAACCCTACGTTATAAGGCGTTCGACAGATTTCCGTCTCACTTTAGACCCATTCGCCCCGTTAAGTCATCTTAACGAGGAGAGACCGATGCTGTTTGAATGGCCCACACCTGATCAGATGCTCTACCGTGTTGTGCGGTTGCGGCGCCTTGTGGCCTTGGCCATCGCGATTCCTGTTGCTGTGATGCTGATCGGCGCGGCAATTGATCCTGCATTTCTCGCACCTGATCGGGCTACCTTGGGTGCGCTCGCCGTCGCTGTCATGGTTGTCGGTCACGTGATGCTGTTTCCCAATGTACCGACCGAGACGCTGAGCCTCTCGTTTGGTGTGACCGGTCTGGTGATCGCGGCACCCTGGGTCAAGGTGCTGGCCTGGATGGCACCGGCGGAAAACGCGGCGGCGGCCTACACGATTTTGGTAGGTTTCGCCCTTTTGGGTGCCGGAGCTTTCACCGCACTTTGCAAGGCTCTGCTGTCAATGTTGGTGTACGCAGGACCCGCGATCAAGCTGCGGGTCAAGGCCGCGATGGATTTGCCCTGCTCGATATCGGTCGCACACCGTCAATTCGCATTGCAGCCCGCGACACGCCGCGGCCGCATCCTTTGTGGTGCTGACGATAGCGACGGCCTTTTCGACGTGGCGGTTGTGGCACCGCAGGTGCCCGATCCGGAAAATCCGGATCAGCCCTTCGTTGCACGGCTCGCTGCGAAGGTTCTGCATTCGGATGAAAACAGCCATCAGGTCATGCTGGTCCTCGGTGATGGTCGGGTGGCCGCGACATCGCTGTCGTTCGCGGCGCATGATGAAGGATGCCGTGTTGAGATGGTTGAGATGCCAGGCGACTTCACGCTGGGCATGCACGCCATGTATTGGTTGACCGATCAGCAGGCCGACAACATGACCGAATGCGCTGACACTATCCTGTCAGAGCCTGCACGGGCCAACGGCTTGGCCCATGGTGTCTCGCTCCTGTCGCTGGCTAGCGCAGTGCTTTCCCCAAGGGCACCAGCCGTAGGGCGCGCGAAGTAGGCTGACCCCTGTCACCGCATCGTCTGCCTTAGGGCTCATGCTAAAGCCCTCGCCCCCGCATCCATAGACTTCGTACCAAGCGACGACACCGGCCTCCTGAAAGGGGCCGTGGGCGCGATCTTTGCATTACTCAACAGCAGGGATGCCAAATTCGAACAAGCCGACGCTCCGGTTCGGTTGACGCTGTCGGGGCCGACCGGTATGCATCTTTCAGCCACGCCGCGTGACTTTTGTGCGGCGCCAGTGAAGGGACGCACAAGTGCAAGAGATGCTATCCGAATATCTGCCGATCATGATCTTTCTGGGCCTCGCAATTGCATTGGGCCTGATCCTGATCCTTGCTGCCGCAATCGTTGCGGTCCGCAACCCGGATCCTGAGAAAGTGTCGGCCTATGAATGCGGCTTCAATGCGTTTGACGATGCGCGGATGAAGTTCGATGTCCGTTTTTACCTCGTCTCGATCCTCTTCATTATCTTCGATCTTGAAGTAGCGTTTCTCTTCCCCTGGGCAGTTGCCTTCCAAGAGGTCAGCATGGTCGGCTTCTGGTCGATGATGGTTTTTCTTGCCGTTCTGACGGTCGGATTCGCCTACGAGTGGAAGAAGGGTGCGCTTGAGTGGGAATAACCGCTTTTCGCGGCTCTGATCCCTCATTCGCTATGGCCTGAACCGTGTGGCGTCTACGGACCACGCCAGCACCTTCCCCGGTAATAAGCGCCTGATGAGACACCGGAGCATCACAATTCAGCGGACGCTTTGACGTCCCTGATCTATCGCCGTCTTCAGTATTCTATGTGACGCATTGCGGCACTTGTCTTCCCGTCTCGAACACAGGATCCGAGGTTCCTGGCAACAGAAAACGCCCGCAGCATGGTGCTGCGGGCGTTTTGTACTCAGAGAGATTGAGTCGTGATCAGGTGGGCGAGTTGATCCACACTTCCACGCGGCGATTGATCCGGCGACCCTGGTCGGTCTCGTTGCAGCCTGATGGAGCCACTTCGCCATAGCCCACAGAGCGCAGGCTAACGCCCGACAATTGATTGCCCGCAGTGGCAACGACCTCGGCCGCCACCTGCGCCGCACGGCGTTCGGCCAGGTTCAGGTTGCTGTCAAAGCGACCAACGCTGTCGGTAAAGCCAACGAACAGAACTTCGGTTCCGGCGGGCTGCTCGGCTAGGTACGAGATCAGGCGTTCCTTGTCGACATTAGCCCGTTCATCCAGCTCGGAGGAGCCGGTGCGGAACCGGAACGTGGTTGAGAGACGGTCGAAGTCGCGCATCTGGCCCAGCATCCGCTGTGCGGTCTGCTGTTCAAGCTGGCCACCAGGCGTGTTGCGCAAGGCAGCACCACGCAAGTCGGTTGGGGATTGCTCCTTACGGTTCACGCGGAAGCCAATAAAGCCCGCCTTGCGCAGAACACCGTCCACCTCGTCAGAGGTCGCGTAGTTCACGAAGTCACTGACGTTTTCGTTGTCGGTGTCACCACGTGTGTAAAGATACAAACGGCGCTGAAGGGCGTATTCTTCGGTCTGGGCCGAGAATGCGTCAGGCACCATCGTGATCCCGCACTGGTTCACGATGTTGATCGTGTTCGCACCACGCTGGAAGGCATAGCCAACCACGCCAATTGCGCCGGGATTTTCGTTCACAAATTGCGCCACAGCATTACTGCTAGGCACGATTTCAGCGCTTGGTGTCAGGCTGATATCAGCGCTGCCAAAGAAGCTGCTTTCGAAGGCGTCCTGACGGTTGCTCCCAACGATGTTGCGCAAAACAACCTGAACCGGCAGATCGGGTCCGCCAAGTTGGGCCCAGTTCGAAACCGCACCGCTATAAATGCCGAAGAGCTGCCGTACATCAAGCGTACCGATCGGGTTGTCAGGATGGACAACAACGATCAGGCTATCGACCGCCAGAATGTGTTCCTGTGAGGGTGAGAGCATGTCACCGGCGCCTACATCACGCAGCGCGCTGACTTCCTGTGCAACAAGCCGGCGCGACGTCATGGCAACGTCAGATTCGCCGGAAAGGAGATCGGCGACCCCTGCGGAGGCGCTGGAGCCTGTCACCTGGATATTCGCAAGATCGTCACCAAAGCCCTGATCGGCAACAAGTTTTGCCACAAATTGGCCCGGCACCGCAGTATTGCCGATATCAGCCGCAGCGTCTTTCGAGCCTGCGAAACCTTCAACCAGAAGCGGCATAAGCCCGGCGCCGATTTCTTCGGACCCTGAAATTGCAAGGTCAACTTCGGCCACGCTCAGATCAGGGCAGGCATCGCCGCTGCAGATCACGCGATTGGCTTGTACCCGCAGGGGGCCCAGCAGCGTTTGGATCGTGTAGGTGTTGTTTTCAAAACTCAGTAGTTCACCGGTCATGTTGACCGTGCCGTCGCTTGATCGCAGCGTGACCTCTTGTGCCAGCGCGCTGCTTGCCATGCCTGCAATAGCAGTTGCTGCCACCATGCCAAGCCAACGGGCGTTTCCAGGTTTTCTCATAATACTTTGGCCTCCATTATATTCCATAAACGCGATCGCGGACCGATTCATGCGCATCGCCCATGGCGCTCTGCTCAGTGATTAAACTTTATTGCGTCGTCTCTTTAGCTAAAATGTGGGCAAAGTTGGGCATATTGTTTCGGGCCAATAGGCAAATGTGACGCGTTGCAATGGGACCACCCTCTGCCGGTTTCTCAGATCGTTTTGGGATAGGTTTCAACCGGGCATCCGCTCACGCAACAATGCGGTCTTCAATCGCCGCGCGGCAGTGATGTGGTAATCCCGTAAGCCGCCCAGAATACCCTTACGCATTCTGTAAGGTGTGCGTCTGCCGCTCCGGGCTTCAACGTTTTTGCCGCGCCGGTGAGCATGGCCTCGCTCGTTGGACCGCCCATGATCAGCCAGTTGAACGTCTCTGCCGCGCGACGCGGTTCTGGTGTGTTCAGCTTGCCTGCTGCATGCCACTTGCTGAATGCGCGTTCGAGCCGATTGATGGAACTGCCGGGTCCCAGTTCGAACACGGCTTTACCAAAATCGGGAAAGCGTGCGGCCTCCGCAATTGCGACCCGCCTGATTTGCATCAGATTCGGGTCATGCGCCGTACGCAGCTGTTGGCGCGCATGGGCCAATAAGAAGGTATAAGGGTCGTCAGCTCGCTGTGGTTCGGCTGTTGCCTTGCGCTGGGCCGCAACCGCATCTGCGATCATTCTTTCGGCCATCTCGAGAAACAGTGCTTCCTTGGTGCCCGCATGCGCATAAAGCGTCTGTTTTGAAACTTTCGCCTGTGCTGCGACCTCATCCATGCGGGTTTCGACAAAGCCTTTACTGAGGAACAGTTCTGTCGCCGCAGCGAGGATTTTTTCGCGGGTACGCCTGACACGCGGAGGAAGTGTTTCGCTGTTCATGACCGGTGAGGTAGCGCATATCCGTTGACAAATCAAACTGGACGGTCAAGTTTGATTTTGAAAGGATTGCTATGAAGCAGATTCGTCTAACATGTCGCTGCGGCAAGGCCGCGATGGTTCTTGCCGGTCCGCCGATTGTGGCGGCGGAATGTCATTGCGCCAGTTGTCAGGACGCAGCCAGAATCATGGAGGCACTGCCAGACGGCGTATCAGAGCGGGCTGAGACTAGCGGCACGCAATTCGTGCTGATGCGCAAGGATCGCGTCCGTTTTGCCGACGGCGCTGAACACCTGCGTCATTTTCGCCTGAAACCGGACAGCAAAACCCGGAGGGTTGTCGCGATCTGTTGTTCGAGCCCGATGTTTCTTGAGTTCTCTGACGGGCATTGGCTGTCGATCTATGCTGCCCGTTGGCCAGAAGATCAGCGACCGCAGATGGATTTACGCACAATGACAAAGGATCGCGAAGAGGGGCCATCGCTGCCGGATGACATTCCCAATCCAAAGTCACACACGGTTGGGTTTATGGTCAGGTTGCTGGTCGCGTGGGCCGCAATGCGGTTCCGGGTGCCGAAGGTGAATGTGGCGGAAGAAAGGATGACGTTTGATGTCTGACGAAACGATGGAAGTGCTCACGGCTGCCGGAAAGCCCTGGCGTGTGAACAAGGCAAAGTTCGAGGCGATGCGCGCCAGCCTTTTGGAAGCGTTGCCAGACGAGGCGCCCGGCATCACGGTGGCCGAAGCGAAGGCGGCCCTGCTTCCCACATTGGACGCGGCGCTTTTTCCCGGCGGCGAGAAGGCCGGGTGGTGGATCAAGGCCGTGCAACTGGATCATGAGGCGCGCGGCCTGATCAAACGCAGCAAGGGCAGTCCCTTGCGGATTTATCGCACCAAGTAACCAATCTGCAGTTTCAGTGAAAAAGGGCGTCCTCTGCGGCGCCGGATCGCGTTGACGGCCTTGAGCCTGGCGTCTACATGGAAAGGAGCCAAAGGCAGCAGCCCTGCCAGATGAAGGGAGCCACCATGGGTGTCATGACCGGAACCGCAGTTGGGGCCGATAAGGAACACGGCGCGCAATTGATCAACAGCGAGTTGCAGGACAAGGGGTTCCTCGTCACATCCACTGCCGACATCATCAATTGGGCGCGGACCGGGTCCTTGCACTGGATGACGTTCGGCCTTGCCTGCTGCGCGGTCGAGATGATGCATACTTCCATGCCGCGTTATGATCTGGAGCGGTTCGGGACGGCCCCCCGCGCATCCCCCCGCCAGTCCGACCTGATGATCGTGGCGGGGACGCTGACAAACAAGATGGCCCCGGCCTTGCGCAAGGTCTACGACCAGATGCCAGAGCCGCGTTATGTGATCTCGATGGGCTCCTGCGCCAATGGCGGCGGCTATTATCACTACAGCTACTCCGTGGTGCGTGGGTGCGACCGGATTGTGCCCGTGGATGTCTATGTGCCGGGCTGCCCGCCCACGGCAGAGGCGCTGCTCTATGGTATCCTGCAATTGCAGCGCAAGATGCGTCGGACGGGGACAATCGTGCGCTAAGCCGCACGCGAGGAAGGAACGAAGATGACCGAAGCCCTGCAAGAACTTGGCACCCATCTGGAACTCAAGCGTACCGATTGCGTGCTGTCGTGGGAGGTCGCACATGATGAGTTGACGGTGAATGTCGCGCCGTCGTCGTTGGTGAGCTTTGTGGAGTTCCTCAAGACCGATCAGAACTGCAAGTTCTCGACGCTGATTGACATCACCGCCGTCGATTATCCCAGCCGGGCGAAGCGGTTTGACGTCGTCTACCATTTCCTGAGCATGTATCAAAACCAGCGTATCCGCCTGCGGGTGCAGATCCGCGAAGAGGATATGCTGCCCTCGATCATCAGCATTCATCCGTCAGCCAATTGGTTCGAACGGGAAGTCTTTGATATGTTCGGCATCCTTTTCAGCGGTCACCCCGATCTGCGACGGATCCTGACCGATTATGGATTCCGGGGGTATCCGCTGCGCAAGGATTTCCCGACCACGGGCTATACCGAGGTTCGCTATGACGAGGTGCAGAAACGGGTTGTCTATGAGCCGGTGAAGCTGGTGCAGGAATATCGGCAGTTTGACTTCATGTCGCCATGGGAAGGTGCGGAGTATATCTTGCCGGGTGATGAGAAGAAGGACGAAAAGGCAGGCTGATGCCTGAGCTGCGCGGCAGATGCATGTGCGGTGCTGTGCAGTTTGCTGCGGACCCGCCCGCGCTGGAGGCAGGTGTTTGCCATTGCGGACAATGCAGCCAATGGACGGGTGGGATGTTTATCAACGTCTATTGCGCGGACACGATCCGCTTTGATGAAGGGGCGCCAGTAGGCTCATACAAGGCGAGCGAATGGGGCGAGCGCCTTTTCTGCCAAAAATGCGGGTCTTCGCTGATCTGGCAGACACAGGATGGCCAACATCAAAGCGCCTCGATCCATTGCTTTGACAACCCGTCTCAGTTCAATCTCACCACCCAGATTTTCATTGACCGCAAGCCGGATTGCTATGCTCTGGCCAATGCCACGGAAAACCTGACTGAGGCAGAGGTCTTCGCGAAGTTTGCGCCTGACGGTGACGTGTGACGCAAGCAGACCTGATTGACGGCATCGACGCCCGGTTCCGCACCGCAGACCGGCTATTGTTCATTATCGGCAGCCAGAAATGCGGCACGAGCTGGTTGCACCGGTACTTTGAAGGCCACCCCCAGGTGTGCCTACCGGCGTGGAAAGAGCACAATTACTGGAACGCTGTGGACGGCCACCCAGTGGACGATTTCTTGAAGTTGCGTCGCAGGCAATTGCAAGGGCCCAACCCGGTGCTGCGCCTTGCCCGCAGAGTGGGGCTGAAACCTTACAAAAGGCCCGCCAAGCTCGCTGCCGTTACTCGCGCCCTTGCTGCACAGCGTAATGCGGGACCACCGCATAGCGTCTATGCGGATTCTATCTTTGAGTTCCGCACGCCGGAAAGCCGCGTGTTTGGCGAAGCCTGTCCGCAATATGCGTTGCTGCACAGCGATACTTACCGTCAGATGGACCGGCTTGGGCCAGTGGTGCGGTTTGTCTTTGTGATGCGCGATCCGGTGGCGCGTATGATTTCTGGCGTTAAACACTCCATGCGGATGGCCGCCAAGCAATCCACCTTTCGGCGGGAAGATGTGGTTGATGCCGTTCTTACCTCGACGCGCGACCCAGGCAGTTGGGGCTATCAGATGACGCGCTATGACGAGATGATCGCGCGGCTTGAGGCGGCCGTCTCGCCAGAGCGGATCGGCTACTACTTCTTTGAGGATCTGTTCGATCAGGCGCAGATTGATCAGCTATGTGATTTCGTTGGGGTCCCGCGCCACACCGCCGACTTTGAAGAAAAGGTCAACTTTGACGGACGGCCCCAACTGACCCTCACCGCAGAGGAACGGGTAGAAGTGGTTGCGACCTTTCGTAATGTCTATGAATCGGTCGTTGATCGGTTTGGTGATCAGGTGCCTGACGCATGGCACAGATCGCTGGAACTGTTGCCTGAGATGGCTGCGTCGTGACATCGCCAACAATCCTGTTTTGCGTTGGCGCGACCAAGGCCGGGACCTCCTGGCTGTATCGCTACCTGCACGACCACCCCGACTGCGCCATGCCAGCCGTGAAAGAGGCGCATTACTGGGACACCTTTGATGCGGACGCGCTCGCCAAGCAGACGACGATGTTCCGCGTTCGTTTGCGTGAAATGCGCGAGATCAAGGCGCATGCGGCCGAAGAAGGGCAGGGTTGGAAGGTCAAGAATCTCGACCGGCGGATCAATGAGATGAAGGCGCTTCTCGCTGTTCTCGAAGGGGACAGGGTAGAGGATGCGGCTTATCGAGGCTGGCTGATGGATCGGGCAGGTAGCCCGAAACTGGTGGCGGATATGACGCCCAATTACGCCACGCTCCCCGATGAGACGCTTGCGCGCATGGTCGCGCTGAGCCCTGATGCCAAGGTCATGTTTCTGATCCGCGACCCGCTGGATCGGCTCTGGTCCCATATCCGCATGCAGGCCCGTCGTCAGCGGCAGGATCATGAAGTCTACGAGAAGAAGGCCAACAACATCCTTTACCGCATGCTCAACCGCAATCAGGAGCGGCATATCCTCAAGCGCGGTGACTATCCGAGCATTATCCGCAAGCTGCGTCGCGTCGTCCCGGACGAGCGGTTGCGCGTGCAATTTGCCGAAGACCTCTTTACAAATGATGGCGTGGCCGCGGCGTGTGCTTTTCTGGGGATTGCGCCTGTGGCCGCAGAGGTTAAAACACCCGTGCATGAGGGCCCGGAGGTCGTCATGCTCGACAAGTTGCGCCCGAGGGCGCTGGGATTGTTGGACGAACACTATGATTGGGTGGCCCGCAATATCGGCCCCCTGCCACAACGCTGGCATGATAACCGCGCAAAGGGCTAGGCCATGATGGACGGCGATATTCGGACAAACACATATGATGACGGCTCGACCGACGCCGCCACCGATGAACAGCAGATCCGAAATTTCAACATCAACTTTGGCCCGCAACACCCTGCTGCGCATGGTGTTTTACGGCTGGTGTTGGAGCTGGACGGTGAGATTGTGGAGCGGTGCGACCCGCATATCGGCCTCTTGCACCGCGGTACCGAAAAGCTGATGGAAAGCCGTACCTATCTGCAGAACCTGCCTTATTTCGACCGGCTCGATTACGTGGCCCCGATGAACCAGGAACATGCCTGGTGTTTGGCGATTGAGCGGCTGACCAAGACAGAGGTACCGCGTCGCGCGTCGCTGATCCGCGTGCTTTATTCCGAGATTGGTCGCGTTCTGAACCACCTCTTGAACGTGACGACTCAGGCGATGGATGTGGGCGCGCTGACACCGCCGCTTTGGGGCTTTGAAGAGCGTGAGAAGCTGATGGTGTTTTATGAGCGTGCCTGTGGCGCCCGCCTGCACGCCGCCTATTTCCGTCCCGGTGGTGTGCATCAGGACCTGCCGGATCAGCTCATCGAAGATATCGATCAATGGGCGGTGGAATTCCCGGCGGTGCTTGACGACATTGACGGGCTCTTGACAGAAAATCGGATTTTCAAGCAGCGCAATTGCGATATCGGGGTGGTGACCGAGGACGAGATCCTCGAATGGGGCTATTCTGGTGTGATGGTGCGCGGATCGGGTCTTGCCTGGGATCTGCGCCGGGCGCAGCCTTATGAATGCTATGACGAGTTCGAATTCCAGGTGCCGGTCGGCAAGAATGGTGACTGCTACGATCGTTACCTGTGCCGGATGGAGGAGATGCGCCAATCGACGCATATCATTCGGCAGGCCTGCGAGAAGCTGCGTGTTGAAAAGGGCGACGTGATGGCGCGGGGCAAGATGACGCCGCCGACACGAGGTGAGATGAAGACCTCAATGGAGGCGCTGATCCATCACTTCAAGCTTTACACCGAAGGGTTCCGCGTGCCGGAGGGTGAGGTTTATGCGGCCGTTGAGGCACCGAAAGGTGAATTTGGCGTCTACCTGGTGGCGGATGGCACGAACCAGCCTTATCGCGCAAAACTGCGCGCGCCGGGTTACCTGCATCTGCAGTCCATGGATCATGTAGCCTCGGGCCATCAATTGGCCGATGTTGCGGCGATCATCGGGACGATGGATGTCGTGTTTGGTGAGATCGACCGCTAAACGCGTCTGATCATTTCATCGCCGATTCCGGTTTTTGGGCATTGCCGCGCTTGGCCGCTTGCCGAAGACTGGACGCGGGCATGAAAGGCATCATCCAATGAGCATTGCAGATTTTCTTTTGGGCTTTCTGGTTGCAGGCGGTTTTTTCGTCTCGGCCGCGATATCACGCCTGTTTAGGCGTACGGCGACGGGGATCATCGTCGGCGGGGTGATGGGGATCGCCTTTTCCGTGGTCATCCTGCGTTATGGTCTGGCGGATCAATTTGATGCATTGATGGCGCCCGTGGGTGAATGATTGATGACAAAGGGTGCCTGTAGATGACGATCACATTTGATCTTTGGATGCTTTTGATCGGGGCCGGGGCGGGGCTCGCGGGCGCCCTGGTCGCACGCGGCAGGAACCGGCTGATCAAGGCGGCGATAGCCGGCGCAGTTGCGGTATTTCTGATTGACCTCGCCCGCGGGCTTTTGTGAACATCGCCACAAATTGGTGGGAACTGGAAGGAAAAGCCCAATGGTCCGTTATGTCGCAGCAATATCGTTGATGGGTCTTGCAGCTTGTGTTGCACCCGTTCCAATCTCTTCGCCAACCCCCTTGCCGACAATTGAGCCAGACCCTGAGCCTGCACCCAATCCACGGTCCGCCAAGGAGCGTTTCGTCGCGGCGGTCGAGGCAAATGGCTGTGTCATGACGGCACAAAATGTGCGCACGATTATGGATCAAGCCACCGTTGGTACGGGTGATCTGGAAAACATCATCGTCACCCTACAGGCCGAAGGTCGCGCCGCGCCTGATGGTGCTAATATTCGGGTGATCACGGATACCTGCGTGGCCTGATGATCCTTGGAGTTGTGCCGGATTTGCTCGTGCTGTCAGGCGCTGCCTTCAATCCATTGGCATTTGGTGTCTTTGCTGGGGCGACCCTTTTGGCAGGTGCACTGGGCGCGCTTTAGCGCGTTGATTTAAGGGCGCGGCCCGTTGTCATCGCAACATCATCGGTGTAGTCCGACAACAAAGCGGAGCACATCCGCATCCCAAAGACCCTGAGCCGAGGTTTTTTCATGCTGCGTCGTCTTCACCCCGAGCAACCTGACAGCTTTGCGTTCACGCCCGACAACCAGAAATGGGCCGAGGCGCAGATGAAGAAGTTCCCGGAGGGACGCCAGGCCTCGGCCATCATCCCGCTTTTGTGGCGCGCGCAGGAACAGGAAGGGTGGCTGAGCCGCCCGGCGATTGAGCATGTGGCAACAATGCTCGATTTGGCCTTTATCCGGGCTTTCGAAGTGGCGTCGTTCTACTTCATGTTCCAGCTGCAGCCGGTTGGTGCGGTGGCCCATATCCAGATCTGTGGGACCCTATCCTGCATGATTTGCGGTGCTGAAGATCTGGTGGGTGTCTGCAAGGACAAGATCGCGGCAAACCCGCATGAGCTGTCTGCTGACGGCAAGTTCTCCTGGGAAGAGGTGGAATGCCTTGGCTCTTGCGCCAATGCGCCAATGGCCCAGATCGGCAAGGATTATTACGAGGATCTGACGGCGGAGCGTCTGGGTGAGATCATCGATGAACTCGCAGCAGGCCGGGTGCCGGTACCCGGACCTCAGAACGGGCGTTTTGCGGCAGAGCCACTCAGCGGGCTGACCAGTTTGAAAGACTACGAAAGCGGCAAGACAAAGTACAATGCCAGTGTGCAAGCGGCTGTGGATATTGGCGACACCGTCAAGCGGATTGACGGGACCGAGGTCCCTTTGTTGACACCATGGATCAACGATGCTGCCGCGACATCGGCAAGGGCTGGCGCGCCTACAGCCGAACCAAAGGCGGCTGCCAAACCGCAGCCTTCGGCAAAGCCGAAGGCTGCGAAGGAGGACGCGGCAACACCAGTCGCCGAAGCCGCCCCTGAAACTCTGTCCGCGCCACGTGAAGGCGGCGCTGATGACCTGAAGAAGATCACCGGTGTCGGGCCAAAGCTCGAAGGCGTGCTGAACGAGCTTGGCTTCTGGCACTTTGATCAGATCGCGAATTGGACAGCGGAAGAAATCGCCTGGGTCGACTCTCGACTGAAATTCAAAGGCCGGATCGAACGCGACAACTGGGTCGCGCAGGCGACCGCCCTCGCCAAGGGCGACTAGTCGACACCTGCACAGCGATTCTGGGTGCTCTCGCATGACGAGACATGCACTGGATTTGCACAGCGAAGGTGCGACTGAAGCGGCAATTTGACTCTTTTTCGGGTGTTAACCGTCAAGGTTGCATAAATAATTTTCGATTTCGGCCTGTTTCGGTTACAGCTTGTAGTCAGCAGGGGCTGAGGCGTTTTGCCGCAGGCCCCGTTCACGATCTGCATGGCCGCTGCCCGGTCACCTGAGGGAGAGAGATTAAGATGAAAGATTCAGCACCAATCAGCCTAGGCATCATCGTGGTGGCGGGCCTCTTCGGCATTATCGCCATGGGCGTGGCCATGGTCCTTTATGATTACCAGATGGCGGGGGGCGCGTTGATCGGCGGGATTGTTGCATTGGTTGCAGCGCTTGTGCTGGCGCTTGGCTGGCGAGAGCCGGCGCCGGGGCCTCTTGGTGTTGCCGCACCGGTCGCCGCACCTGCACCGACAGCCGCCCCAGCGCCTGCCGCCGAACCAACGCCGGTGGCCGAACCTGAGCCCGTGACAACGCCGGAACCGGCGGCGGCGTCAGAACCCGAAATCACCGCTGAGGAAGCACCAAAAGTCATGCCGTCAGCGGCCTTGCCCGGAGAAGCAGAGCTCGACGCCAAGAAGGGTGAATGGAAATACGAGGGTGATGCAGCCCCTGCCGAAGAGGCATCTGCCGCCGCGCAACCTCAATTCCTGACGGCTGCACGGGAAGGTGGACCTGACGATCTGAAGCTGATCAAGGGCGTTGGCAAGAAACTGGAAGAGACGCTGCACGGCATGGGCATCTATCACTTTGACCAGATCGCCGAATGGGGCCCGGCAGAGCAGGCCTGGATGGACGACAACCTCAAAGGGTTCAAAGGCCGTGCGACGCGTGACAATTGGGTTGAACAGGCCAAGACTCTTGCCGCCGGTGGCACCACCGAATTCTCCGACAAGGTGAAAAAGGGCGACGTTTACTAAGTCGCATTTAACACCAATCGCGCGCGTCTTTTTCGCGCGCGATACTTCACGCCTGCTGCGAAACGCATTAGAGGTTTGCGCAAGATGGCGGGACACGGACAGACCAAACAGGCCAAGGCAGGGCAACGCGTCGCGTTGATCTTAGCGGGTACCGGTGCTTTATGGGTGTTGATGAACTTGATCGGCGCCGAATATGGCTGGTCAAACCGGACCCGCGCGTTTTTTGATCTTGCGGCATTGGCCGGTTTCGGATTTGCCCTGTGGCAGACTTACAGGCTGTGGCGCGCGCGCCAGGATGAAAAGGGCGGGAAATAATGCTCAAAGATGAAAACCGAATTTTCACCAACCTTTACGGGATGCATGACCGGACGCTCGCCGGCGCCAAGGCCCGTGGCCATTGGGATGGCACGGCGGAGATCATCAAGAAGGGGCCTGAGTGGATCATCAATGAGATGAAAACCTCTGGCCTGCGCGGGCGCGGCGGGGCGGGTTTTCCGACAGGACTGAAATGGTCCTTCATGCCCAAGGAAAGCGATGGGCGACCTGCCTATCTGGTGGTGAATGCGGACGAATCCGAGCCGGGCACCTGCAAGGACCGCGAGATCATGCGGCATGATCCGCATACGCTGGTCGAAGGCTGTCTGATCGCGAGCTTCGCAATGAATGCGCATGCCTGCTACATCTACATTCGTGGCGAGTATATCCGCGAGAAAGAGGCGCTGCAGGCGGCGATCGATGAGGCTTATGAGGCTGGTCTGGTCGGTAAGAACGCCGCCAAATCCGGTTGGGATTTCGATATCTACCTGACCCACGGCGCGGGTGCCTATATCTGCGGTGAGGAAACGGCGCTGCTCGAAAGCCTTGAGGGCAAGAAGGGCATGCCGCGCATGAAGCCGCCCTTCCCGGCGGGTGCGGGGCTCTATGGGTGTCCGACGACGGTGAACAACGTCGAATCGATTGCCGTCGTGCCCACGATCCTGCGGCGCGGCGGGGAATGGTTCGCGTCCATGGGCCGTCCGAACAATGCGGGCACAAAGCTCTTTGCGATTTCGGGACATGTGAACAACCCCTGTGTGGTTGAAGAAGAGATGTCGATCAGCTTTGAAGAATTGATCGAAAAGCACTGCGGAGGTATCCGCGGCGGCTGGGACAACCTCAAGGCCGTGATTCCGGGTGGGTCGTCTGTGCCCTGCGTGCGTGGCGAACATATGCGCGATGCGATTATGGATTTCGATGCGCTGAAGGAAAAAGGGTCCTCCCTCGGAACGGCGGCGGTCATCGTCATGGATAACTCCACCGACATGATCAAGGCGATCTGGCGGCTCTCCAAGTTCTACAAGCACGAAAGCTGCGGTCAGTGCACCCCTTGCCGCGAAGGCACCGGCTGGATGATGCGCGTTATGGCGCGTCTGGTGAAAGGGGATGCAAGCCCCGAAGAGATTGATATGCTCTTTGACGTGACCAAGCAGGTTGAGGGGCACACGATCTGCGCCCTTGGCGATGCGGCGGCATGGCCCATTCAGGGTCTGATCAAGAACTTCCGGGACGAGATCGAGGACCGGATCAAAGACAAAAGACTTGCGGGGATGGCTGCGGAATGATGGGACGTGGATTGATGATGGGGGCGGCGTTCGCGCTTGCCGCATGTTCAACGGGATCAGGGGCGGCTCGGTCGTTCGAGGACCCGGCGGTGCAGCAGCTCTTCAATATGCCAACGCCGCGCTATTTCGCGACGCTCAAAGTGGCCAATCAGGTCGCACAGAACTGCGCACGCTATCGCTATGACGCGATCCTTGATGCGGAACTGAATGAGCGCCGCAACGAAGTCGGGCGCGGGACCCTGACCGCACGCCCACTGACCGCGCAGATTGAAGCGGAAACGGATGTGACGCAGCGCAGTTTCCAAGGCAAGCATGGTGTCGAGCTCACTGGTGCTGACCTTTGCCCGGCCGCAGACGCGGAAGTGCTGGAGAATTCGGCGCTGAGCGCGTTGCTTGTTCCTGTCTAAGTTCATTGAACAAGGGAACGCTGATGCAGCTGAGAACCGTAGGTGTTGGGGTGTTGAGCGCCCTGGTCATGTCGGGCTGCGCGCCGATGATTTCCCCGAATGACACGCCAATTGCGTTGCGCAATGTTTTCGCCGACTCAGTATTTGCTTTCGAGGCAGAAGCAACTTGCTCAGGATTCTCCGTAAATGAAGAAGCCGTCGACGAACGCTTTGAGGATGTGCTCGTCGAAATGATCGAAGCGGGCTATTCGTCCGTCCAGTTCGAAGCAATGCTGGTCGGTCTCGATGTCGAAACCGATTGGTTTTTCCCCTACCTCATCGCTTTTGAACGCAAACACGATATCGATGCAGAAAATGATGCGCAGTTTTGTAATGTGATGGCGCGCGAGAGGCGCGAGCGCAGTTCAATCGGGCGACTGCTGAACTAGCGCGCTCTGGAAAGGCCAGAAAATCACTGACATTGCCTCAAGATCGCGTTTCGGGGTAGCTCTGAAGCGATGATGGTGAATGGGTCATGAGGGGCTGACATGCATCTGGCGGAACTGAATATCGGGCGCTTGATCGCCCCACCTGACGATCCGCTTGTGGCGGAATTCATGGATAATCTCGACCGGATCAATGGGCTGGCGAAGCGGATGCCGGGCTTTGTGTGGATGATGGAAGGGTCGGGTGAGCCGGGGCGCGGCAATACCGAGACCTGCATCGACGGCGATCCGCGATTTATCGCGAACCTGTCGGTGTGGGAGACGCCCGCGCAGTTGGAGACCTTTGTTTTTGGAACGCTGCACAACACATTCCTCAAGCGTCGTCAGGCGTGGTTTGAGGCGCTGGAGCAGATGCATTTCGTCATGTGGTGGGTCGAGGAAGGGACGGAGCCGACCCTGGATGAGGCGTTGGCGAAGCTTGATCACCGTGCTGCGCATGGTGACAGCCCGGATGCCTTTGGCTGGGACTGGCTGCGCGCCGCAGCGCAATGACCCGGCATCTGGCGGAGTTCAATTTCGGCACGCTCCGCTACCCGTGGGATGATCCGCGCCTTGCGGATTTTCAGAACGGGTTGGATCAGGTCAACGCGATTGGCGCGCGCAGCCCTGGTTTTGTCCGGCGGATGCCTGATGACGAAATGGAGGCTGCGCAAGAAGACCCGAATGGTCCGTTGGCGCATCGGCCGAATACGGCTTCGACGCTGTCGGTCTGGACGGGGCCAGGTCCGCTTTACCGTTTCGCGATGAAGACGCTGCATGCACGGTGCATGGCGCGCAATGATGAATGGTTCGTGCCCGGTGATCGCGGCTACCTCGTCTGCTGGTGGGTGCCCATCGGTTACCGCCCTGACGTGGCCGAGGGGATGGCGCGCTGGCACGAACTGCAGGCGCAGGGTGAGACAGAGAATGTGTTTGGTAGCAATATGTTAGCAAATCTCGCTGCGCGCGAAACCGCCTGAAATAGCCGATAACCCGGCGCTGATATTGAATAGCGCGGGCGCTTGCCCACATCTGTTCGCATGCAAGGCACCGATGCGCCTGCTGTTGAGGAGAGTGAATATGACCAAGTTTCCGGCTTTGGCCCTTGCGGCCCTTGTTGCGATAACTGCGATTGCGGGCAGCCTGTCGGCACAGCCGCCGCTGAAGGACGTTCAACGCGTGCGCGACGGGATTATTCACGTGGGCATGGCCTATGAGATCTCCGAAAAGTGCAGCAGTATTCGTGCGCGGACCTGGCGTGGTATCAACTTCTTGCAATCGCTGAAGAACCACGCCGAAGAGCTTGGCTATTCAGACGCCCAGATTGACGCCTATATCAATGACGACGCCGAGAAAGACCGGCTGGAAGGTATTGCGCGGCGCGAGCTTGCGCGATTGGGCATCGTGGAGGGTGACGAATCCACCTATTGTGCAGTCGGTCGGTCGCAAATTGCTGCAAATACGCGCGTTGGCTGGCTGCTGCGTTAAGCCGCGAGCCAACATGCGAAAATCAGGTTCTTTTTTGTCGATCTGACTGGCATCATGTGTTTCGTCGCGCTAGAACGCGGCAACGCGCGAGCCGCCGCCACCGCGGTGCCCGCGCTCAGGGAACACATAGGGCACCAGCCATGTCTGATTTACGCAAAGTCGTCATTGACGGAACTGAGGTCGAGGTGGACGGGGCCATGACCCTGATCCAGGCTTGCGAGGAAGCGGGCATCGAAATCCCGCGGTTCTGCTATCATGAACGGCTTTCCATTGCAGGCAATTGCCGCATGTGCCTCGTTGAGGTTGTGGGTGGCCCGCCCAAACCCGCCGCCAGTTGCGCGATGCAGGTCCGCGACCTGCGCCCCGGTCCCGAAGGCCAGCCGCCAGTTGTGAAGACCAACTCCCCCATGGTCAAGAAGGCCCGCGAGGGGGTGATGGAGTTTCTGCTGATCAACCACCCGCTCGATTGCCCAATCTGCGATCAGGGCGGTGAATGCGACCTGCAGGATCAGGCCATGGCGTATGGTGTTGATTTCAGCCGCTATCGTGAGCCCAAGCGGGCAGTGGATGATCTAGACCTCGGTCCGCTGGTCGAAACCCACATGACCCGCTGCATTTCCTGCACCCGCTGTGTGCGTTTCACGACCGAGGTCGCGGGTATTCACCAGATGGGTCAGACGGGCCGTGGCGAGGATGCGGAGATCACGAGCTATCTTGGTGAGACGCTGGATTCGAACCTACAGGGCAACATCATTGATTTGTGCCCGGTTGGCGCACTTGTTTCGAAGCCTTACGCTTTCACCGCGCGGCCTTGGGAGCTGACAAAGACCGAGAGCATTGATGTGATGGATGCGCTCGGCTCCAATATCCGGATCGACACCAAGGGCCGCGAGGTCATGCGTTTTCTGCCGCGCAACCATGACGGCGTGAATGAGGAATGGATTTCCGACAAGACCCGCTTTGTCTGGGACGGGTTGCGGCGGCAACGGTTGGACACGCCTTACATCCGTGAGAACGGCAAGCTGCGCAAAGCCAGCTGGCCCGAGGCGCTGAGTGCCGCTGCGGCGGCGATGAAGGGCAAGAAAGTTGCCGGGCTTGTGGGCGATCTGGCCCCGGTCGAAGCCGCCTTTGCGCTGAAGCAATTGGTCGAAGGGCAGGGCGGTAGTGTCGAATGCCGCACTGATGGCGCCAAGCTGCCTGCTAGCAACCGTTCGGCTTACGTCGGCAACGCGACCATCGAGGATGTCGATGACGCGCAGATGATCATGCTGATCGGCACCAACCCACGTGATGAGGCGCCGGTGCTGAACGCCCGCATTCGCAAGGCCTGGCTGAAAGGCGCCAAAATCGCGCGGATCGGTGAGCCTGCCGATCTGACCTATGACGTGGTCGATATCGGAACTGATCGTGCGGCGCTGGAAAACCTCGCGGGCATGGACCATTCCGACAAGCACGGGGTGCCCGGCGTCATGATCGTGGGGCAGGGTGCCCTGAACGAGGCCGATGGGGAAGCGGTGCTGAGCCTGGCCATGAAAGCTGCCGAGGCCGCGCAATCGAAATTCATGGTCCTGCACACCGCCGCTGGCCGCGTTGGTGCGATGGATGTGGGTGCCGCGACCGAAGGTGGCATGGATGCGATCAAGGATGCCGAGGTGATCTACAACCTTGGCGCTGATGAGGTCGAGATCGCGCCGGGCGCATTTGTGATCTATCAGGGCAGCCATGGCGACCGAGGTGCGCACCGCGCCGACATCATCCTGCCGAGTGCAGCCTACACGGAAGAAAACGGGCTTTTCGTCAACACCGAAGGCCGCCCGCAATTGGCCATGCGCGCCAGCTTCCCACCCGGCGAGGCCAAGGAAAACTGGGCGATCCTACGGGCCTTGTCCGCCGAGTTGGGCGAAGCCCTGCCGTTTGATAGCCTCGCGCAACTCCGGCAGGCGCTGATCAAGACACACCCGCATCTGGGCAAGATTGACGAGGTGCCTGACAATGAATGGCAGCCGATCCCCGTCAAAAAGCCAGGCCAAGCGGCATTCCGCAATGCCATCAGTGATTTCTATCTGACAAACCCGATTGCCCGCGCCTCGACCCTGATGGCGGAACTGAGTGCAAATGCAAAGGCGCGTAAAGCTGCCCCACTGGCGGCTGAGTAAGGACGACACGTATGGTTGATTTCTTTTCCAACACCAATACGGGCATCGTCCTGGTCATTCTGTTTCAATGCCTTCTGATCCTGATCCCGCTGCTCGTCGCACTGGCCTTCCTGATGTATGCCGACCGCAAGGTCTGGGCGGCGGTGCAGATGCGGAAAGGCCCGAATGTCGTTGGTGCTTTCGGGCTTTTGCAAAGCTTCGCGGACTTCCTGAAATACATCGTCAAGGAAATCGTCGTACCCGCAGGCGCGGACAAGGCGGTGTTCTTCCTTGCGCCCATGATCGCCTTTGTGCTGGCGGTGATTTCATGGGCCGTGATCCCGTTCAACGAAGGCTGGGTCCTTGCCGATATCAACGTGGCGATCCTTTATATCCTCGCGATTGGGTCGCTTGAGGTCTATGGCGTCATCATGGGGGGATGGGCCTCCAACTCGAAATACCCTTTCCTCGGTTCGCTGCGGTCGGCCGCACAAATGATCTCCTATGAGGTCTCAATCGGCCTGATCATCATTGGTGTGATCATCTCGGCGGGCTCCATGAACTTCGGTGATATCGTCGCTGCACAGGATGGCAGCGGGGGCCTCTTCAGCTGGTTCTGGGTCGCGCATTTCCCGATGCTGTTCCTCTTCTTTGTGAGCGCCTTGGCCGAAACCAACCGTCCGCCATTCGATCTGCCCGAGGCGGAATCAGAACTCGTCGCAGGCTATCAGGTGGAGTATTCATCGACCCCATTCCTGCTGTTCATGATTGGCGAACTCATGGCCGTCGTGCTGATGTGCGCGCTGGTGAGCCTCTTGTTCTTCGGCGGCTGGCTGTCGCCAGTACCATTCCTGCCCGATGGCATCTTCTGGATGGTTCTGAAGATGGCGGCCTGCTTCTTTGTCTTCTCGATGGTGAAGGCGATCACCCCGCGCTACCGCTATGATCAACTGATGCGGATCGGCTGGAAAGTCTTCCTGCCCTTGTCACTGGCCTGGGTCGTCATCGTGTCATTCCTTGCAAAATTCGAAGTGCTCGGCGGGTTCTGGGCGCGCTGGGCTGTAGGAGCTTGAACATGTCTGAGAACAAGATCTGGGAAGCCATTGCACAATCCTCATCGCGTGAGTTGTTCAACTTTGTCATGACGCTTGAGACGCATTTTGCTTTCAAGCGCCTGGGCAAGGAAACGGACGCGGCGACGGATGTGAGCGAGGGCGAATTGGCGCAATTTCTGTTTGAGATTGCGGATGAGCAAGCGACACCCGTCCGCAGCAACGTTGTTGAGGTAAAGTCGTGAGCCACGTCAGCGACAAGCGCAGCTTGAGGTGTTTTCGCCACGATGGAAACGCAGGCGGTGCGTTAGCCGCGCCCCTTGCCAGCGCGACGATGTCGATCCGGACCAAACAACACGTGCTTTGCCCTTGCCAAGTGGTGGCGGCGTGAGGCTGCGCGCTGCCATACTTGCTCTGGCTCTGACCGGTGGCCCGGCCTTTGCGCAAGACAATGATATTCTTGACCGCTGCGCACAGATGGGTCTGGGCCTGCCGCATTGTCCGACAGAGGACTTGCAGCAAGCGTTGGATCGGCTGTCGGCGGGTGACTTCCGCCAGTTCCGTGATTTGGGCATGGAGTCATATGCCATGTTGACGGCGATGCGTCATCTGGCGGTGGCGCTGGAGTGGCGTGAAGGTTACGACGATAATTGCCGCCCGTCATATGAAGTGTATCAGGCGGGCGAGCTCTGGTTTGAATGGGTGCGATTGCCCCAGGGTGTGACCGAAGATGAAACGGCGGATTTTCAGCGCTACGCGCTTATTCTGGATCATTTGAGTGCCGCTTATGTCGGTGGAGACTGCATATGAAGCCGAGAAGTGGTGGCAACTTGCGGATGTTGCGGATTTTGGTAACCGATGAATGCCAGCCCGCACTGATGAATGAGGGGAAAGCTGAGCAATGACCCAAATCGACTACAACCGCGCGGCCAAGTATTTCCTCATGCAGGACATCTGGCAGGGGTTCAAATTGGGGATGAAGTACTTCTTTGCCCCCAAAGCCACGGTGAACTACCCGCATGAAAAGGGGCCCCTGTCACCTCGCTTTCGTGGCGAACATGCGTTGCGCCGTTATCCCAACGGTGAAGAACGCTGCATTGCCTGCAAGCTGTGCGAGGCGGTGTGCCCCGCGCAAGCCATTACCATCGACGCCGAGCCGCGCGATGATGGGTCACGCCGGACGACCCGCTACGACATTGACATGACGAAATGCATCTATTGCGGTTTCTGTCAGGAGGCTTGTCCGGTTGATGCCATTGTCGAGGGACCGAATTTCGAGTTCTCGACCGAGACCCGCGAAGAACTCTACTACGACAAAGATAAGCTTCTGGCCAACGGCGATCGTTGGGAGGCTGAAATCGCACGCAACCTCGAACTGGACGCACCTTACCGATGAGCCTTAAGACCATCCGCATTGCCAGCTATCGCGCGTCAGAGGAACGGTTATCCTCTGACAACGAAAGCCTCCGCGATGCGCTGGAGGAGGCCTTGCGCCGGATTGCAGAATTGGAAACCGAGGTTGCCCGGTTGCGCGGTGAATTACCTCCCGTTGAGGATGATGAATGACCGACACCAACCCCTTTGAAGCGATGATGAAGATGGGTCAGGACTGGGCAAAGGCCATAAACCCGGCGCTCGAATCCTTTACGCCCAACGGGTTTGAGGCGCTGTTTCCGACGATGCCAAAGGACGTCATGGAGATGTTCATGGGCAAGGGGATCAGCCCAGACGGTTTGGACGCAAAGACGCGCCTGCTTTTGACGCTGGCCGGACTGACTGTGTTGGGCGCGCAGGCCGAAGCGCAGATCAGGATCACCGTGCGTCATCTGGTCGAGGCCGGGGCGACGAAACAGGAAATTGCTGAAACCATCGCCCAGATGGGCATGTTCGGTGGTGTACCCGCCATGAGCAAGGCCATGGAACTGGCAAACGAAGTATTGGAAAAGGACGAAGCCGAATGACCGTCTTTGCATTCACATTCTATCTTTTTGCCGTTGCTACCATAACTGGTGGGCTGATGACCGTCATCAGCCGCAACCCGGTGCACTCTGTCTTGTGGTTGATCCTTGCGTTCTTGTCGTCGGCCGGGCTCTTCGTCACCTTGGGCGCGGAGTTTGTCGCGATGCTTCTGATCATTGTCTATGTCGGTGCGGTTGCAGTGCTGTTCCTGTTTGTGGTGATGATGCTCGACGTGGACTTTGCTGAACTCAAGGCGGAGATGACCAAATACCTGCCCTTGGCGCTTCTGATCGGCGTCATCATCATCATGCAGTTGGCACTGGCCTTAGGGGTCTGGGGCTTCGCTGATGGGGTCGAGAACCGGATTGCGGCGCCTGCGGGTGATTTGGACAATACCCGTGCGCTTGGGTTGCTCATCTATGACAAATACATCCTCTTGTTCCAGTTGGCCGGGCTCATCCTGCTTGTCGCGATGATCGGGGCGATTGTGCTCACCTTGCGGCACCGCGTTGATATCAAACGCCAGAACGTCCTAGCGCAGATGTATCGCGATCCCGCCAAGGCGATGGAACTGCGCGACGTAAAGCCGGGGCAGGGGCTTTGATGAGACGACTGGTAAGGTTCCTTCTGACGACAGTTGTTGCCTTGTTCATGGCAGTGAACGCGGCTTCCGCTTGTTCACCAGGACAGCCGCCAGATGGCTGGAGAGATCGTTGGATACAAGTCAACGACGATGGCAGCTTTAGCGATGCTGGGCGCTATCATTATAACGATCTGTCAGGTGATCCAATAGCGGACATTGGAGCGGGTCGAACCTTGCAGATTGTTAGGGAGGCCGTGCTTCCTTGTGGTTACTACGAAAGCTTACTGTTTGTTGATTGCCGCACGGCCGAGATTGTTGAGGTTTTGGGGTGGCCCAGTCCCGTGCCTGAAGGCACGGCAGTGTTTGGTGATGACCGACGTGTTGACGAGGTCTTGGCTCCTATGGGTCCAATTGATTTTGCGGCTCTGAATTCAGTGTCAGAGGTCGTTTCTGCCGCACAGTCACATGGCATCGAAGTAAACCTGAAAGCTGCTGAGAGAATTCTCAGTATGCGGTGGCGTAATCGCTACGACCCATTCAACGGCTGCAAGATCTTTTACCCCGATTCTGCGGGAGCTAACCTGTGATCGATCCCTTGCACCATCTTGTAGTGGCAACGGTCGTAGTGCCCTTAATGGCGACACACGCCCATGCACTGACCCTCGCGGATTGCACGCGGACCACGCATATCAGCCATGGTGGTGAGGCGGATCATATGGACCTTGGAGAAGGCCGTGTGATGTGGCGGAACTGGTGGTCTCAGGAAGGCACGGCCACAACCTTTGTTGTCGCTGATTGTGCGAGTGGTGAGGCGCTTTCGGCGCGGGCGGCAGAAGAGAACATGGGCGCGCGCCATGCTTTTGATCGGACCGATGACGTGCTTGCCGTGCTCGACCGGCATCAATCAGGCGCGCGTGTCTTTGCCACTTTCCCGCGGATTGCGGATGATCTGGGCAATATTGCACGCGACGTGGCGATCTCAACGGACGTGCAGGAAAGCTGCGCCTGCGCGGCGCTTTATCCGGAATTGCGCGGCGACAAAACGGAATTTGCGCTGGCCGGTTGAAGGCCCGCGCGGACAAGACTAAAGGGTCCATGAGCGACCCGAAATGGGACGAAGTGATGATCGGATGTGATCAGAGGGGCCGTGATCCGGTACAGGATCAAGCCAAAAGGGCCGAGGAACGGAGCCGGGGATATGCGTAAATTCGTGTTGGCGACAACCGTGCTGGCTCTGGCCGCCGGGCATTTTGCGGGTCGGGATGCTGTTTCGCTCGTTCATGGCCAACCTGTGGGTGGCCCCGGTCATACCGGTGTTGGCCCCGCCTTGCCACAAGGAGCATCCAGATGATCGGACTTGAGCATTATCTGACCGTCGCGGCTGCGCTCTTTGTGATCGGGATTTTCGGTCTCTTCCTGAACCGCAAGAACGTCATCATCCTTTTGATGAGCATCGAATTGATGCTGCTGGCGGTGAATATCAACCTCGTCGCGTTTTCCAGCTATCTGGGCGATCTGGTGGGGCAAGTCTTCACGCTTTTCGTGCTGACGGTTGCGGCCGCAGAGGCCGCGATTGGCCTTGCAATCCTTGTATGTTTTTTCCGCAACCGCGGGACCATCGACGTTGAAGACGTCAACGTGATGAAGGGCTGAACCCATGGAAACCATCATCCTTTTCGCCCCGCTGGTTGGCGCAATCCTCTGCGGGTTTGGTTGGAAGCTGATTGGCGAGACGGCAGCCCAATGGGTCGCGACGAGCCTTCTGTTTCTTGCCGCGTTCCTGTCCTGGATCGTATTTCTGACCTTTGACCCCAGCGCGCACCCCAACGGCGGCTACACCGTCACGATCCTGCGCTGGATCGAAAGTGGGGCGCTCTCCACTGATTGGGCGATCCGGATGGACCGATTGACGGCGATCATGCTGATCGTGATCACGACGGTCTCGGCGCTCGTGCACCTGTATTCCTTCGGCTACATGGCGCATGACGACAATTTCCGCGAAGGCGAGAGCTATCGCCCCCGGTTCTTCGCCTATCTGTCGTTCTTTACCTTCGCGATGCTGATGCTGGTCACGGCAGATAACCTGATCCAGATGTTCTTTGGCTGGGAAGGGGTTGGCGTCGCGTCTTACCTGCTGATCGGGTTTTACTTCCGCAAACCCAGCGCCAATGGCGCCGCGATCAAGGCCTTTGTGGTCAACCGCGTGGGGGATTTCGGCTTTGCGCTGGGGATTTTCGCGCTCTACCTCGTGACGGACTCCGTGCGGTTTGAGGATATCTTTGCCGCGATCCCAGACCTGCAGGATCATACGCTCACCTTCCTGTGGCGTGACTGGAATACGCTGAACCTGATCGCGTTCCTTTTGTTCATCGGGGCGATGGGCAAATCCGCGCAATTGTTCCTGCACACATGGCTGCCCGACGCGATGGAGGGGCCGACGCCTGTGTCGGCGCTGATCCACGCGGCGACCATGGTGACGGCGGGTGTGTTCCTCGTCTGCCGTATGTCGCCGCTGATGGAGTATGCGCCTGCGGCGACGGACTTCATTGTCTTCCTTGGAGCCTCGACCGCGTTTTTTGCCGCGACCGTGGGGCTTGTGCAGAACGACATCAAGCGCGTGATCGCCTATTCGACCTGTTCGCAGTTGGGTTACATGTTCGTGGCCACCGGTTTGGGCGTCTACTCCGTCGCCATGTTTCACCTGCTGACCCACGCTTTCTTTAAGGCGATGCTGTTCCTTGGTGCGGGCTCGGTCATCCATGCGATGCATCATGAGCAGGATATGCGGAACTATGGCGGGCTGCGCCACAAGATCCCCAAGACGTTCTGGATGATGATGATCGGGACACTGGCGATCACCGGGGTGGGTATTCCACTGCTTTATGTGGGCTTCCCGATTGGCTTTGCAGGCTTCGTATCCAAAGACGCCATCATTGAAAGTGCCTATGCGGGCACGGCGGGGGGCTATGCATTCTGGATGCTCGTGGTCGCTGCCGCGATGACAAGTTTCTATAGTTGGCGGCTGATGTTCCTGACCTTCTATGGTGAGCCGCGCGGCGACAAGCACACGCACGAACATGCCCATGAGAGCCCGATGACAATGCTGGCCCCGCTTTATGTGCTGGCCTTCGGCGCGGTGTTCAGCGGGATGGTCTGGTATGGCTCTTTCTTCGGCTCGAACGACAAGGTCGGCAAGTTCTTTGGTGTGCCCTATGCCGAAGCGTCGGAGCATGGTGATGAGAGCCACGGCGATGATCATGGCGACGACCACGCCGAGGAAGGTAGCCATGGCAAGGCGCATTACAATCTCGTCGGCGCACCGGGTGAGGGGGCCATTCACAACAGTCCCGACAACCATGTGCTGAACGACGCCCATGAGGTTTCATGGCTGGTAAAAGTAGCACCATTCATCGCGATGCTGTTGGGACTTGGGCTGGCTTATCAGATGTATATTCGCCGCCCGGATTGGCCTGCGAAGCTGGCCGAACAGCAGGCGCCGCTTTATCAGTTCCTGCTCAACAAGTGGTACTTTGATGAGATCTTCGATTTCATCTTTGTCAAACCGGCCATTGCCTTGGGTCGCATCCTGTGGAAGCAGGGCGATACCAACACAATCGACGGCGGCATCAACGGTGTGGCGATGGGTGTGATCCCGTTCTTCACGCGCCTCGCGGGTCGGGCGCAATCCGGCTACATCTTTAGCTATGCCTTCGCAATGGTGCTGGGGATCGCCATATTGCTGACCTGGGTGACACTCGCCGGGGGGGCAAACTGATGGGCAATATCCTTTCGCTCACGACGTTCCTTCCGCTTTTGGGTGCGCTGATCCTCGCCCTTTTTCTGCGAGGTGAGGACGAGGCGGCGCAGGGCAACGCCAAATGGGTTGCGTTGATCACGACGGTCGTGACGTTTATCGCGTCACTGATTATTCTGGCGAATTTCGACCCTGCCGATACCGGCTTCCAGCTTGTGGAAGAGCGGGCCTGGCTGTTGGGCCTGCAATACAAGATGGGCGTGGACGGGATCAGCATTCTGTTTGTGATGCTCACCACCTTCCTGATGCCGTTGGTGATTGCGGCTTGTTGGGATGTGAAGGAGCGGGTCAAGGAATACATGATCGCGTTCCTTGTGCTTGAGACGCTGATGCTGGGCGTCTTCATGGCGCTTGATCTGGTGCTCTTTTATCTCTTCTTTGAAGCGGGCCTGATCCCGATGTTCCTGATCATCGGCATCTGGGGCGGCAAGAACCGCATTTATGCGAGCTTCAAGTTCTTCCTTTATACTTTCCTTGGTTCTGTCCTGATGCTGGTTGCGATGGTGGCGATGTTCAGCGATGCGGGCACGACGGACATTCCGACGCTGATGACACACACCTTCGGGACGGAGACGTTCAGCGTTCTTGGTATCCAGATCATAGGTGGCATGCAGACGCTACTGTGGCTGGCTTTCTTTGCCAGCTTTGCCGTCAAGATGCCGATGTGGCCTGTCCATACTTGGTTGCCCGATGCGCACGTTCAGGCGCCCACGGCAGGCTCTGTCGTGCTGGCGGCCATCCTGTTGAAGATGGGCGGCTATGGCTTCTTGCGGTTTTCTCTGCCGATGTTCCCTGTCGGGTCAGAGGTGATGGGGCCGCTGGTCTTGACCCTGTCAGCCATCGCGATTGTCTACACCTCGCTTGTGGCCTTGGTCCAAGAGGATATGAAAAAGCTGATCGCCTATTCGTCGGTCGCACATATGGGATACGTGACAATGGGCATATTTGCCGTGAACCAGCAGGGCGTTGACGGTGCGATTTTCCAGATGATCAGCCACGGCTTTATCTCAGGCGCGCTCTTCCTCTGCGTTGGTGTCATCTACGATCGGATGCATACGCGTGAAATCGACGCCTATGGTGGTCTGGTGAACCGGATGCCAGCCTATGCGCTGATCTTTATGTTCTTCACGATGGCCAATGTGGGTCTGCCGGGCACATCCGGGTTTGTTGGGGAATTCCTGACACTGATGGGCATCTTCCAGGTGAACACATGGATTGCGGTCTTTGCCACATCCGGCGTAATCTTGTCGGCAGCTTACGCGCTGTGGCTCTATCGCCGCGTGGTCATGGGCGATCTGATCAAGGAGAGCCTGAAGACCATTCAGGATATGACAACGCGCGAACGGGCGATCTTTGCACCGCTTGTGGGCATGACGCTGCTCTTGGGTGTGTATCCGGCGCTGGTGCTGGACATCATCGGCCCAAGCGTGGCCGCGCTCGTTGGCAATTACGAAACAGCGTTGGCGACCTATGAGGCCGCCACGCAATTCGCTTCGAATTAAGGAATGCGGTAATGATTGGCGCTGATATCCAAATCCTGATGCCCGAGATTGTGCTAGCGCTTTATGCGATGGCCGCACTCATGGCTGCCGTCTACACGACGAAGGATGATGCCGCACCGCTGCTGACATGGGGCACGTCGGGGCTGTTCATTCTGCTGGCCGTGTGGATTGGCATCAACGGGCAAGGCACGAATGTGGCCTTTGGCGGCATGTTCGTCGATGACGCCTTTGCGCGGTTCGCCAAAATCACGATCCTTGTTTCCGCTGCCGCCGTCCTTTTGATGTCGGAAAGCTACATGCAGCGGCGCGGGCTCTTGCGCTTTGAGTATCCGCTTTTGGTGGCATTGGCCGTGGTTGGCATGATGGTCATGGTCAGCGCTGGGGATTTGATGGCGCTCTATATGGGCCTCGAATTGCAATCTCTGGCGCTCTATGTGGTCGCCTCTTTGCGGCGTGACAGCGTGAAATCGACTGAGGCTGGCTTGAAGTATTTCGTGCTGGGCGCCCTGTCTTCGGGTCTGCTTCTTTACGGTGCCTCGCTCACCTATGGCTTTACCGGCACGACACTCTTCAGCGGGATTATCGAGGCAACCGCAGACGACCCATCGCTGGGCCTCCTCTTCGGCCTTGTGTTCCTGACCGCAGGCTTTGCCTTCAAGGTCTCTGCCGCCCCATTCCACATGTGGACGCCCGACGTCTACGAAGGCTCGCCCACACCCGTGACCGCTTTCTTCGCAACAGCCCCAAAAGTGGCCGCGATGGCGCTGTTTGCCCGCGTGGTGCATGACGCCTTCGGCGGCATTGTCGGCGACTGGCAGCAGATTGTGGCCTTCCTGTCGGTCGTATCCATGTTCCTTGGCGCAATCGCTGCCATTGGTCAGACCGACATCAAGCGCCTGATGGCCTATTCCTCGATCGCGCATATGGGCTTTGCCCTGATGGGTTTGGCTGCGGGAACGGCGTTCGGCGTGCAGGCCATGCTGATCTACATGGCGATTTACGTGACGATGAATATCGGCACATTCGCCTTCATCCTGTCGATGGAGCGCGATGGGCGGCCTGTCACCTCAATTGACAGTTTGCGGATGTATTCCAACCAGCAACCTTTGCGGGCGCTGGCGATGCTGATCCTATTGTTCAGCCTTGCGGGCGTGCCGCCCATGGTGGGTTTCTTCGGCAAGCTCTATGTGCTGCGCGCGGCGGTTGAGGGCGGTTTGGCTTGGCTGGCGGTTCTGGGCGTGATCGCATCGGTGATTGGTGCCTTCTATTACCTGCGGATCGTCTACTACATGTATTTCGGGGAAGCGGGTGAGACGCTGGATGGCAAGATGAACCCCGTGCTCTGGACCTTCCTGATGGGGTCAGCGCTGATCATGGTGCTGGGGGTCGTGAACCTCTTCGGGATTGAGCCTATGGCCGCAGCGGCGGCAGCCACACTTGTCAACTAAGGACAATGCGCATAGCCACTGGCCCGAAGGCTACGGGCGGGTGGTGCTTGATACTGTCGACAGCACGATGGCCGAGGCCGCGCGGCGGGTTGATGATATCACCAAGCCGACCTGGATCATGGCCCGCCATCAGACCGCCGCACGTGGCAGACGGGCGCGGCCTTGGATCGCACCACCGGGCAATCTGAACGCCACCTTGATCTTCAACCCCGGCTGTACGGCCGCAGAGGCGGCGCGCCGGTCATTTCTGGCGGCAAATGCGCTCTATCAGGCGCTGGCCATCTATGTGCCCGCCGAGAAACTCAGCCTGAAATGGCCCAACGACGTTCTGTTATCGGGCGGCAAGGTCGCAGGCATCCTCTTGGAAAGCAGCGGGCAGGGGCCTTTCATTGACTGGCTGGCCATCGGGATCGGCGTCAATCTGCAGCACGCGCCGGAGGTTGCCGATGCCAGTTTCGCGCCGACCAGCCTCATGCAAGCGGGTGGTTGGGAGGTGGAGGCAGAGGATTTCCTCGCCACGCTGGCCGACGCGTATGCCACGCAAGAGGACAAGTTGCGCCATTTCGGCTTCAAACGTATCCGCGATGACTGGCTCGCCAATGCGGCGCGTCTGGGGGAGGTTATCACGGCACGGACGGGGCGCGAGGATGTGACCGGTATCTTCGACAGTATCGATGAAGACGGCAGTCTCGTCCTGATCACCGGCACCGGGCCAAGGGCGATCCCGGCTGCGGATGTGTTTTTCTAGGGAGAGTCCCCATGCTTTTGGCCATTGATTGCGGCAACACGAATACCGTGTTTTCGATCTGGGACGGCGAGCAATTCATCGCCACATGGCGCCAAAGCACCGAATGGCAGCGCACGGCGGATCAGTATTATGTCTGGCTTTCGACGCTGATGCGCTTCCAGAACATGGAGGTGCATATCGATGAGATCATCATCAGCTCCACTGTGCCGCGCGTAGTCTTCAACCTGCGCGTCTTTGCCGACCGTTACTACAATTGCCGCCCGCTTGTGGTGGGAAAGCCGGACTGCCTGCTGCCTGCGGATCCACGCGTTGACGAGGGGACCCAAGTGGGGCCGGACAGGCTTGTGAATGCGGCGGGAGCCTATGACCGCCATGGAGGCGATCTGATTGTCGTGGATTTCGGCACCGCCACCACCTTTGATGTTGTGGCCCATGACGGGGCTTATGTGGGTGGCGTGATTGCGCCCGGCGTGAACCTGTCACTCGAAGCTTTGCACAACGCCGCCGCCGCCCTGCCGCATGTGGACATCTCAAAGCCGCAGAAGGTGATCGGGACGAATACGGTCGAATGCATGCAATCCGGTGTTTTCTGGGGTTACATCGGCCTCGTCCGTGAGATATGCGCGCGCATCAAGGCGGAGCGGGGTGCGGAGATGCAGGTGATCTCCACCGGGGGCCTCGCGCCTCTGTTTCAGCAATCTGCGACGCTTTTCGATGCGTTTGAAGACGATCTGACGATGCACGGCCTGACCGTCATCCACCAATACAACAAGGACAATAAATGAGCGACCGCCTGATCTATCTGCCTCTGGGGGGCGCCGGCGAGATCGGCATGAACGCCTATGTCTATGGCTACGGGCTCCAGGACAAGGAGCGGCTGATCGTGGTCGACCTAGGCGTTACGTTTCCGGATATGGACGGCACGCCGGGGGTTGATCTGATCCTGCCCGACATCACCTGGCTGGAAGAGCGGAAGGCGCAGATCGACGGCATCTTCATCACCCACGCGCATGAGGATCACGTGGGGGCGATCGGACACTACTGGGAACGGCTCGGCGCGCCGGTCTATGCGCGGCGCTTCACCGCCAATATCGCGCGGCGCAAGCTCGATGAACACGGTCACCCTGAAAGCGTGGTCAAGGTTGTCGAGCCCTATCCGCACATGATCCCCTGCGGGCCGTTCAAGGTGTCCTATCTGCCGATCAGCCACTCGATCCCCGAAAGCGCGGGGCTGTTGATCGACACACCGGACGGACGCGTCCTGCATTCGGGTGACTTCAAGATCGATGAAACACCCGTGGTCGGCGACCCATGGGATCAGACGCTCTGGGAAGAGGTCTCGAAAGATGGCGTCAAGGCGCTGGTCTGCGACAGCACCAACGTCTTCTCCGACGCTCCTGGGCGGTCAGAGGCGTCGATTGGCCCTGCCATCACCGAGCTTATGTCCGAAGCCAAGGGCATGGTTGTGGCGACCACATTCGCCTCAAACATCGCGCGGCTGAAAACGCTTGCACTCGCGGCAAAAGAGGCGGGGCGGTCGGTCTGCCTGCTGGGTCGGGCGATGCGACGAATGGTCGAGGCCGCGACAGAAGAAGGCATCCTGCACGGCTTCCCCAGCACGGTCACGCCCGAAGACGCGCTGAACATCCCGTGCGAGAACCTGATGCTGCTGGTCACCGGCTCCCAAGGCGAACGGCGGGCCGCTTCTGCACAACTGGCGCAGGGCTCCTATCTGGGGCTGAAGCTGAAAGAGGGGGACACCTTCCTCTTCTCCTCGAAAACCATCCCAGGCAATGAACGCGGCGTGATCCGTATCATGAACCAACTCTCCGAACTCGGCGTCGATGTGGTCGATGATGCGGGGGGCAAATACCATGTCTCCGGCCACGCCAACCGTCCCGATCTGGAGCGGCTGCACCAGATCGTCAAACCGCAAATCCTGATCCCCATGCACGGCGAACACCGGCACCTGCGCGAACATGTGAAGCTGGGCAATGCGGGCGGGCTGACGGGCATTCTGGCGGTCAACGGGATGATGATCGACCTCTCCGGCAACCAGCCCAAGGTCACGGGCTATGTGGATACGGGCCGGACCTATCTGGACGGGTCGGTGCAGGTCGGCGCGCTCGACGGGATCGTGCGTAACCGCATCCGCATGGCGCTGAACGGGCATATGATCATCACACTGATCATCGATGAAAACGATGAACCGCTGGGCGAGCCATGGGTTGAGGTGAACGGGCTGCCTGAGGTCGGATCATCCAATGCGCCTCTGGTCGAAGTGGTTGAGGAAGACCTGAGCCAATTCCTCAACCGCGCCGAAGATCGAACATTGGCCGATGACGACAAGTTAGAGAAAGAGTTGCGGACCATTGCCCGGCGGACAGCGCAAAGCGAGATCGGCAAGAAGCCGGAAGTGACGGTGATTGTGTCGCGACTTGGTTGATATCGGTTGAAGCCAAATTTCTCATGCGACGCGTCAATCGAATGTCCGATTTCCTATACTTCACTGCTCGAAATCAAAGTGCGCGCGATGGCAGAGTTCTTTAGCTGAGTGTAGAATGCGGTAAGACTTTCTATGAACTCATTTTTGTTGAGCATAAGAAGTGCTTGTTCGAATTCGTCATCCAGTTTCAAAGTGCGGTTCATCCACGCCCTAACGCAAAGATACATTTCGGGGCGGTGCCCTCCATGGGGAAGCTGCTCAAGATAGAAGCTTGAAATGTCTTCCGGATCGGCGAGCTCAAGAACCTTCTCAATTACCCTGTGTCTAATATGGGTGCTCAGCCTGGCAAGCTTCTCGGCACTTACGAATTCGGGAGCGAACACCAAGTCTGGTTCCGAGAAGTTGACGAACGACCACATTCGGGATCGCGTCGGCTGCTGAAATGCGCGGTGTGATGTATTGAGGCCTGCGGCGTATAGTTTTTGTACTGGTTCCCAATGGACTTGAGGGCATGTATCGATTTGCACCGTTCCGTCTGGAAAATCTCGATGCTGCAAGACTACAGCTCCTGAGACCTCATCCGACACTTCCCACACCGCCAGTCCTCGCCGCCTCCGAGACATTCCATGCCTCATCATGACCTCGGTACCGCGCTCCAATACTTCTTTAGTAAATGGTTTCAAAAAAAGTTCCTTAAGCGCGATGTACCGACCACCATTTTCTCGGCATCAAACTAGTTCCGTAAAGCAGGCATTTGTACGAACACTGCGAACAGTGGTTACATCGGGCATAGCAGCCATCGTCTGGTAGTAGTCTCCTAAAGTCGAACTAGACTTTCGCCCGCTCTGCAAAGCTCATTGCGATGAAGGCGGGTGGCTCGTCGCCCATGCCGACGACTTCGGGTTCATTGCGCCCACGTCCACGTCCGCCGCGTGATCGTTCTGGCTTGGGCTTGTCTTCGCGCTTTGGCTTTTCGTCCTGTGCGGGTGCCTCGGCCTTTGCGACGTCCTTCTTCCGGCGCTCGCGCTTCGGTTTTTCTTCCGGTGCGGGCATCGGATTGTCGAGGCGGGGGATCTCCTGCTTCACCAGCCGTTCCACGTCTTCAAGGTTCTTCTCGTCGCGGGGGATGCAGATCATGATCGCGGTGCCGGTGCGGCCCGCGCGGCCGGTGCGGCCGATGCGGTGCACGTAATCCTCGGCATGGCTGGGTACGTCGAAGTTGAAGACGTGGCTGACCATGGGTATGTCGAGGCCGCGGGCGGCAACGTCGGAGGCGACGAGGAAACGGAGTTCATCATCGCGGAACTTGTCCAGCGTGCGGGTGCGGTGCGATTGGTCCAGATCGCCATGGATCGGGGCGGCGTTGTAGCCGTATTTGTTGAGTGATTTCGCGACGATATCGACATCCGACTTGCGGTTGCAAAAGATGATTGCGTTGGTGCAGGCGTCGCCTTCGGCATCGATCAGCGCGCGCAGCAGGGCGCGTTTCTCGGAGGGTTCCTTGCGCTTGTCGGACCCTTTGAAGATTACCACGCCCTGTTTGATATTGTCATTCGTGGTCGCCGCGCGCGCCACTTCGATCTTGGCCGGGGCGGAGAGGAAGGTGTTGGTGATCCGCTCAATCTCGGGCGCCATGGTGGCGCTGAAAAACAGCGTCTGGCGGGTGAAGGGGGTGCGTTTGAAGATTTCCTCGATATCCGGGATGAAGCCCATATCGAGCATCCGGTCGGCCTCATCCACCACCATGACCTTCACATCCGTCAGGATCAGCTTGCCACGTTCGAGGTGGTCGAGCAGGCGACCGGGCGTGGCGATCAGCACATCAACGCCCTTGTCGATGATCTTGTCCTGATCCTTGAAACTCGTCCCGCCGATCAGCAAAGCCTTGGAAAGCTTGGTATATTTGGCGTATGTGTCGAAGTTCTCGGCGACCTGCGCGGCCAGTTCCCGTGTGGGCGCCAACACCAGCGAGCGCGGCATGCGCGCCCGTGCGCGACCACGTCCAAGCAGGGTAATCATCGGCAGGGTGAAACTGGCGGTCTTGCCGGTGCCGGTCTGTGCGATCCCCAGCACGTCTTTGCCTTCAAGGGCAGGGGGAATGGCGCCCGCCTGAATGGGGGTTGGGGTCTCATAGCCGGTATCAGCGACGGCTTTGAGAACCTTGGGGTCAAGGTTCAAATCAGTGAACTTGGTCATCTACGTCCTATATCTGCGGGTCGGTCCGCAAAGGTGAATGGACGCGTGTTCCCTGCGCCCTGGCATCATCTGCCCGTTTAACGGGTGGGCAGGCGATAGCCCAATTGCTGCAATGCGTCAAGTTGGGCGGGGTTTTCCACGGTTTAGTGTGTTTTTGCCGCCGTTTCGCGCATCAGGGCAAAGCGGCGAAAGACGGTGCCGTCATCTTCGTTCAAGAGGCTCAGGAGATGCCGGGCGAGCCGCCCGCAGCCCGGCGCATGTTTCGCTTCGCGCCAGAGGGGGGCAAGGAGGTGTGCCTCAAGATCGCCGTTCAGTACGGAGAAATCCTTCATCCCCATTGGTAATGGGGACTTGTTACGATCCCTGATCTTGAAGGGCTTTCGGGCGGGCAGGCCGGAGAAGCAGCGTTCGGCCTCGTAGATTTTCATCAATGAAAAGAAGATGTTCATAGATTGCGCAAGCATCCTGTCACCTTCAGTTTCGCCGAACTTGGCAAAGGTGATAACGGCAGAGATCAGCCAGCGGGTTGGCAGATTGGCCAGCAGCCAATCCTCTTCCTCGGCCCAGAGGCGCAGGAAGAGCGTGGGTGCTTCATCGGGGTAGGTGTGTTTGCGCAAATGCGAGATCAGGAGGCCATGCAAAAGCGCGAGTTCCGAATGGCCTGCGAGTTCGTCCAGCAGCATATGGCGTTTCTTCGCCACGCGGCTGAGGCCTTCGGGCCGGGGCAGTTCTTGCGCGGGCAGGGGCATTGCGGCCAGTGCCTTGAAATCGACATCCAAGGGCGGCAGCTCTTGCCCCGGATCATGGGTCAGCAAGGCGCGTCGTTTCTGGTATTGCGGCAGCAATCCGGCAATGCCGTCGTTAAAGGTCAGTTTGGGTTCGGTCACATCACACCTGATTTTGCCCGACTATGGCCCGGTGCTGCGCGTGCTTACAAGTGTGATGTCGAGTGCAGGATCGGGGCAAAGCCCGCGCGCAGGACCTCCACCATCGGGCGAGGGGTGAGAACGATTGCAGTTCCCGAAGGGCGCGGAATGGGCGCACCGTAACCCTCTGGCGCGAAGGGCAGAAGGTGGTTGCCCTGCACCATGTACGCTGCGTCGCTAAGCAGCACGAAGACTCCATCGGGCAGCGTATCAAGATCCGCCTCATGCCGGATCTGCTGGCGGGTTCGGGTCACGCGCGCGCGGTGCAGGGCGGTATCCATCGCCATGCGGTTGGCCCCGTCCGCGACACCTGCGGCCCAGGTATCACGGAACGCATGATAGGCGTCACGTCTGCAGTAATGGCAGGGGCGGTGGCCGGCGGTGAGGGCAACAGCCTCGTCAAGAAAGAACAGGGCCGACCAGCCACGCTCTGGCATGGGGCCATGATAGACACCGCGCGGATGATCGAGCGTGCAGACAAGCCAATGCTTATGCGACCAGCGCGAGGTGCCTAAAGTGCCGTCAGGTTGATGGATGATCCCACGATTGCCCGTGAATAGGCCGCGCGCCGGGTTTGCTACAATCTCGCCAGTCGGCAGAACGCGGTTTTGCAGGGGCATCCAGCACTCCTTTTCCCGCGCCGACTGGTCTTAGCCGTCGATCACCACGGCATCGCGCATGATTGTCGATTGCCAGGTCTGAGGGTCGTCGATCGTCTCAAGCGATCCGCGCAGGGACAGGCGCATGCCTTCCATGACAAAGGGCATCGGCTCCGTCAGGCTCACCTGAAGTGCGGCGCCATGATCGGGGTCACCGCAGAAGGGGCAGAAGCCCATATCCGAGACCAGCATGAATTCCCGCACATTGCTGGTATCGCCCAAAGGTACCGCAAAGCCGGTGATGTCGAATTGCTCCACGCCATCCTTGATCTCGGACGGGAAGACCTTGCGGACCTCATAGGAGTTTTCGGTGATGATCTCTTCGATTTCGATGCCTTGGATGGCGTCCCATGCCGGGCTGTCGATCCGCTCGGCCAAGGCCGGGGATGCGGCGGCCAGCGCGGTTGCAGAAACGCTCATCGTCAGGGATCGTGCCATCGATTGCCTCATCTTTTTTTGTCCTTGGACTGACATATCAAATCCGCACATCCTGTCCAGTGTGGCAAGAATCCGTGGGCGGAAATGATCTTATACCATCATTTCCTTCGTGGCGCTTAATGTGACGTCGGGGTAATCGCGGCCGACGCGGTCAATGTCCCATTGCAGGCGGGTGAGGAAGACCGCGTCGCCATCATTGTCTTCGGCGATATGCTGTTTGTTGGCGGCGGCGAACTTTTCGACTGCGTCCTTGTTGCCATGCACCCAGCGGGCGGAGGTAAACTGCGAGGGTTCGAACCGGACAGGCAGGCCGTATTCCATCTCGATCCGGCTGGCGAGCACTTCGAATTGCAGCGCGCCCACGACACCCACAATGAAGCCGGAGCCGAAAGTGGGTTTGAAGACTTTGGCCGCACCTTCCTCGGCAAATTGCATCAGCGCCTTTTCCAGATGCTTGGCCTTCATGGGGTCGCCTGCGCGGCAGGTCTGCAGGAGCTCCGGCGCGAAGGAGGGGATACCGGTGACCCGGATTGCTTCGCCTTCTGTCAAAGTATCACCAATGCGCAGCTGCCCGTGGTTGGGGATGCCGATAATATCCCCGGCCCAGGCCTCTTCCGCCAATTCGCGGTCAGCGGCGAGGAACAGGACGGGGTTCGTAATCGCCATCTGTTTCTTCGACCGAACATGGGTCAGCTTCATGCCGCGTTCGAAATGGCCTGACGCCAGACGCAGAAACGCCACGCGGTCGCGGTGTTTAGGGTCCATATTCGCCTGCACCTTGAAAACGAAGCCAGCGACCTTCTTTTCCTCCGGTGCAATCTCGCGCGGCTGGGCGGTTTGCACCTGCGGTTCCGGTCCATAGGTGCCGATCCCGTCCATCAGCTCTTTCACGCCGAATGAGTTGATGGCTGAGCCGAACCAGATCGGCGTCATCGACCCGTTCAACACCGCCTCATGATCAAGCGTGGGTAACAGCTCCTTAGCCATCTCGATCTCTTCAAGGAACTTCTCAAGCAGATGTTCAGGCACGTGCTCCGCGAGTTTCGGGTCGTCGAGGCCTTCGATTGCGATGCTCTTGGCCACCTTGTTGCGGTCGGCCCGGTCCATCAGTTCCAGCCGGTCGCGCAGGATATCATAGGTGCCGATGAACTCACGCCCCACGCCGATTGGCCAGGCGGCGGGGGTGACATCAATGGCGAGGTTTTCCTGAATTTCGTCAATGATCTCAAACGTATCGCGGCTTTCGCGGTCCATCTTGTTGCAGAAGGTCAGGATCGGCAGATCGCGCAGGCGGCAGACCTCGAAGAGTTTCTGTGTCTGGCTTTCGACACCCTTTGCGCCATCAATCACCATCACGGCGGCATCAACTGCTGTCAGCGTGCGATAGGTATCTTCCGAGAAATCAGAGTGACCGGGCGTGTCGACCAGATTGAAGCGGAACTTCTCGAAATCAAACGACATCGCGGATGCTGAAACCGAAATCCCACGGTCCTTCTCCATCTGCATGAAATCCGACCGGGTGCGCCGCGCCTCACCCTTGGCACGCACCTGTCCGGCCATCTGAATGGCACCGCCATAAAGCAGGAATTTCTCGGTCAACGTCGTCTTGCCCGCATCCGGGTGCGAGATGATCGCGAAGGTGCGGCGACGGGCGATTTCAGGCGGAAGGTCGGGGCGGTTTGTCATGCGCGGTCATGTATGTCGTCAGGCCGTAAAGGGCAATTCCCGATCTTGCTTAACCGATACTTTGGGAATGTCCGCTACACCCGGTGCAGGAAAAGGGGGCGCAAGATGCGCGGGTGGATCTGGATTTTGATGATGGCTGTTGCCGCTTGCGGTGGCGGCGGTGGTGATGGCGGCACCGGTGGTGGGATTGATCCCCGCCTCACGCGGCTTGATATCTATGAGGCGCAGAAACTTCGGGTGCTGGGTGATCCGGGGGCAGGGGTCATGGGGATGGCACCGACGCCTGAACTGGCGATACCGGATAGCGGTTCGGCGCTCTTTACCGGCTCGGCCACAATCCGGGTAGAGACCGATGTGGCCCCTTTGGTTCTTTTTGGTGATGCAGAGGTGACCATCGGTTTTGCCGACGGCCAGACCGACGGTACGCTTGATCGCTTCTTTGGCACGAACGCCAGCGGGCCGGTTGTTGACTACGATGGTGCGATCACAATCGATGGTGGAGAGTTAACCGACGGCCTGTCGCTCGACTACAGCGGCGCCCTGACCGGTGCAGGCGAAAACCTGATCTTTGACGGCACGATGGAGGGGCAGTTTCTTGGCGACCCAATTGGCGCATTGAGTGCCGCAGATCTCGAAGCCGATGTGATCGTCAGCGGCACGCCAACTGACGCCACGCTGGTTGTGATCGCCGAGACGGATGGTGTGGAGGCTCCCACGACCCCCTAGCTAGCAGAGGCCTTGCGCAGGAGGCGTGCCGCGTCCGCCGTCGGCAATAGATGGTCTTTGACCTCGTATGCGCGGCTGAGGTCGTGTCGATGGTTCAGCATTCCGGCTTCCGCAGGCAGGGCCGCGCGGGTTTGGGGATCAACTAGATGCGACTCTGCCGCAATTCCCTCAGCATAGATGATGAAGTGCTCATCAAAGATCAGTTGGAAGTAATCAACGAATCCGCCACGACGCCGGACGACCGTCTCTCCATTCACCAAATGCCGCGCTTTGAGCAGCACTTCTGATCGGCCCACGCCAATCTCGTCGGCGCGCTGATAGACGAACAAACGATGATCCGGGCGCAGGACCAGGTCGTTTTCATTATTGAGAGCGCCCTTGCTAATTACGACCGGTGCAAAGCTACCCGTCGCGCGCAATGTGGCTTGCCCGATCCACCGGATCGGCCTTTTGCCCGCATCACGGGTCAGTACGAGGTCGCCATTTCGCAGGGTCTCAATCGTCCGTTGGGCGCCGTCAGCCATGGTGATGTGTGTGCCCCGCGCGAAAGAGCCGCTCGCAGCTTCGGCAAAGCGTCGGGTCGCCGCATGTCGCGCGATGCCGACTAAACGATATTCGAGGTTTGGGATCAACTCTCCCAACGGCAGAAGATATATCGCGGCCACCGTTCCTGCAGCGACCTCGACGAGGATAAGTACATCGTGGGTGCCACCATCCTTGCCCATCAGTGTCAGGCAGCAATCCAGATGCACATCGTGGTGCGGCGGGTCCGCCCGCTGCAGCCCGTCCGCGCCAGAGTTCAGTGCAAGAGGATGAAGAACGGCGCGATCACTGAGCTGATAGACGTCGTCCATCACCAGTTCATCCGCAAATGACATCGGTTCGCCCACCGTCACGCCCGCCGTTGCAACAAACGCGGCTGCGTCAAAAACATCGATTGTCAGTTGATGCATGCTCATCGTCATCGGCCTATCAAGCGATGGATGCGATTGAAAGTCTCGTGTGGTGATTGCCGCTGGGTCATCCGGGTGCTACCTCCGGCAAGGTAGAATGAAAGGAAGGCATCTGATGGATCTGGGCATCAAGGGAAAACGCGCGCTGGTTTGCGCATCATCAAAAGGGCTGGGTCGCGGCTGTGCGGAGGCTTTGGCCGAGGCGGGCGTGGACCTTGTGCTGAATGCCCGCGGGGCCGAGGCGTTGGAGGCGACGGCGACCCATATTCGCGATACGTACAGCGTTGATGTTGTAACTGTCGCTGCCGATGTCGCGACGGATGCGGGGCGAGATGAACTGATCGCCGTGGCGCAGGGCGTTGATATCCTTGTGAATAATGCGGGTGGTCCCCCTCCGGGTGTCTGGTCGGATTGGGATCGCGACGATTTTATCAAAGCACTGGATGCGAACATGCTGGCGCCCATCGCACTCATCAAAGCGCTGATGCCGGGGATGATTGATCGCGGTTGGGGGCGGGTCGTGAACATCACATCCGGCTCGGTCAAGGCGCCTATTCCGCAACTGGGTCTGTCCAATTCCGCACGCGCGGGCTTGACCGGTTACGTTGCTGGAACCGCGCGTCAGGTGGCGCAATTTGGGGTGAACATGAACAACATGCTGCCTGGCATTCACGCCACCGATCGGGCGATCAGTCTCGATACCGGCGTGTCCAAGGCGCAAGGCATCACAATGGACGAAGCGAAAAAACAGCGCGAGGCGACGATCCCGACCCGCCGATACGGCACAGCTCAGGAATTCGGCGCGATGTGTGCGTTCCTGTGCTCACAACATGCGGGCTTTATCGTCGGGCAGAATATCGTTCTGGACGGCGGTGCGATCAACGCGACGATCTGATGGCCGAGCGCTTCAGTCTCAAGGATCACCTGTTCAACCCGGAGACGGTTGGGCGTCTCGGTGGGCATTTTGAGGCGGCGGGGGTCTTCAAGGCCGCCCCCTTCGTCGCGGATGTGCTGGCCGAGATGGGACCGCTTGAGCTAAAGGCGCGGATCAATCTGATCGCGGAGGTTCTGGAACGGTATCTGCCGGGTGACTTCCAGGCGGCGGCGGATGCGATCAATGCCGCGTTGCCGCCGCCATTGGATCCGACGCTTACGGATGATGACTTTGGCCACTTCATCTATGCACCTTTAGGGGTTTACGTGGAAAATCATGGCCTTGAGGATCATCTTGAACTCAGCCTCACCACGTTGGAGGCGGCCACTCAGCGCTTTTCCATGGAATTCTCGATTCGCGCGTTCCTCAATCGTTGGCAAGACGCCACGCTCGAACGCATGCAGGATTGGGTGCACCACGATCATTACCATGTGCGGCGTCTGGTGAGTGAAGGGACACGGCCCAAGCTGCCTTGGGGGCAGGCCGTCGGGCTGACCACGGCACAGACCTTGCCGCTTCTGGACCAGTTGCATGGCGACCCGACACGGTTTGTCACGCGCTCCGTCGCCAATCATTTGAACGATATCACCAAGAAAGAACCGGACGCGGTGATTGCTCGGTTGAGCGCATGGCAAAGCGCGGATCGGCAAAATGAAAAGGAACTGGCCTGGATGCGCAAACATGCCCTGCGTGGCCTCATAAAGGCGGGTGATCGGGCGGCGCTGTTGCATCTGGGCTACCGGCCTGACGTGGCTGTGACGGTCTCGGATTTTGGCATCACACCGGATGCGCTAGCCCGTGGTGACAGTGCCGAGGTGGCGATGACCATCGAGGTTAAGAAAGACGCGCCGCTGATCGTGGATTACGTGATCGACTTCGTGAAGGCGAATGGCAGTACAGCGCCAAAAGTCTTTAAGATGAAGGTGTTCGACGCCAATGCGAAGGCACCTGTCAATCTTCGCAAGAAGCATGTGTTCAAGGACAATGCGACGACCTTCACCCTCTATCCCGGCCCGCATAAACTGCATGCGCAAGTGAACGGGCGGATCGTGGCCTCTGCCGCTTTTGATCTGACGTGACCTTGCCCCATCGGCGAACTGTTGTTAGGTGAGCAAAACCTTAACGTTTCAGTCAGGCATCTCCTTCGTTTATGCAAACCCCCCGTCTTGAGATCAAGGATATCGTCAAGGATTTTGGCGGGCGCCGGGTGGTGGACCATGTCGACCTGACCGTGATGCCGGGGCAGGTGACCTGCCTCTTAGGGCCGTCAGGCTGCGGGAAGTCCACCACCTTGCGGATCATCGCTGGCGTTGAAAAGCAGGATAGCGGCACGATCCATGTGGATGGCAGCCTGGTCTGCGACACCGTGTTTCGCTTGCCGCCCGAAGAACGCTCCATCGGGTTGATGTTTCAAGATTTTGCTCTGTTTCCGCATCTGACGGTCGGGAAGAACGTGGCTTTTGGGCTGAAAGGCAAGAACAGCGCCGCGCGTGTTGAGGCGCTTTTGAAGAAAGTCGGTATGCTGAGCCATATCAACGACTACCCCCATCAATTGTCCGGCGGTGAACAACAGCGCGTGGCGCTCGCCCGCTCTCTCGCCCCAAAGCCGCAGATCATGCTGATGGATGAGCCGTTTTCGGGCCTAGATGACCGCTTGCGCGATGGTATCCGCGATGAAACGCTGGACGTTCTCAAAAGCGAAGGCACAGCGGTCCTGCTGGTCACGCACGAGCCGGGCGAGGCGATGCGGATGGCCGACGAAATCGCCCTGATGCGCGACGGGCGGATCGTGCAGCAGGGCGCGCCTTACAACATCTATAATGCGCCGGTGGATCTTGAAGCTTCAGCATTTTTCAGTGATATCAATGTGATCCGTAGTAAAGTTAAGGGCGCTTTGACCAACACACCCTTTGGCCAATTCCTCGCCCCCGGCGTGCCTGACGACACTGAAGTGGATATCGTCATCCGCCCGCAGCATCTCAAGATCGATTTTGACCGCGGCGGCCGCGGCCCGAATCCAACCCCTCAAGACGGCACCGCCGCGCGCGGTGTGGTGCAACGCGCGCGCTTTATGGGCGCATCGAGCCTCGTCGAGTTCCGCATGGATTATGACGGATCAATCCTGAAGGCGGTGGTTCCCTCGGTGTTCCTGCCCAAGCCGGACACCGCCCTTTGGCTAATGATCCGGCGCGACAGGTGCTTTGTTTTCCCACGGCAGTGAGATTTGGCAAAAATGCCTTGAAATCAAACTACTTGTGGGACAACACGTTGAGAAGCTTGCCCACCGGGTCCAACAGGAAAAAGCGGCGCACGCCCCAGGGTTCGTCGGTGAGTTCATACTTAATGCTGCAGCCCAAAGACTTTGCCCGCTGATATACCGCATTAACATCATCGACCTCGATTGAGGCATCTGGAACCGGTGTACCCGAGCCGCCCTCGGACGCAATGCTGACCTGAACACGGGCAGAGTTTTCCGAGGCAAGGGTGACGATCCATCCTTGGTCCATGATGGGTTCAAGACCAAACAGGTCTGAATAGAACTGCTGAACTTCCGGAACCGATTCAGTCGCGATGTCCAGCACGATGCGTTTTACGACCATTCAGCGCCCCCCGTTTACGCGCATTCTACACTGGGTCGCGAATATTGTCAGCTTTGGCCACGCACCGTGTATTGCCCGTTAGCTCAATCTTCCCGCGCGCCCGCCGCGCCGCTTTGTGATCTGACCGGCGCGCGACGGCAGGTCTTCCATCACCTCTTGCCGGGCTTCGGGTGTCATTTGCGACCATGCGCCGATCTCATCAATTGACCGCAGGCAGCCGGTGCAGAGCCTGCTTTTCGGCTCAATCACGCAGATTTTCACGCAAGGGCTTTCGATCTCGGCGCGGGCCCAGATGTGGTCGGTGTTTTCTGGCTTGCTCACGCCTCGTTCCTTAGATGGAGTAGTCGGTCTAATAGTCCTTGCAAGATATAGCCCGCAGCGACGTGATCAATAACCTCTGCGCGACGTTTTCGCGACGTATCCGCCGCTAATAGAGCACGTTCGGCCGCCACGGTCGAAAGCCGCTCATCCCAGAAGGTGATGGGCAGCGGCGTCAACCGCTCCAGGTTGCGGGCGAAGGCGCGGGTGGCCTGACAGCGCGGCCCTTCGGAGCCGTCCATGTTGATGGGCAGACCCAGCACAAAGCCGGTCACAAGGCGACTGCCGGAAATCTCCAGCAGCTTCGCGGCATCCACCCCGAATTTCTTGCGGCGGATCGTATCAACCGGCGTTGCGACCGACCGCATGACATCAGAGATCGCCAGCCCAATCGTCGCCGTGCCCAGATCAAGCCCCATGATCGCGCCGCTTTCCGGCAGGGCATCGCGAAAGGCTTGGGGTGTGTCGAGGATCATTCGTCGAGCACGCCTGCATCACGGGCCGCATTGGTCAGGATTTCCATGCCGCGCATGGAACTGACAAAGACCTGCTGCGCCTCCTCCCAAACAGCGCGAGCAGCCTCTGTCTCACCGATTGAGGCATAGGAACGGATAAGGCGCGCCCAATCCTGGGCAGGACCGCCTTGGGTGGCCAACCGATTTGCAAGACCCGAGACCATGTCGCCAATCATCGCTTGCTGTTCTTCCGGCGGAAGCTGCGATGCGGCTTCCATCTGCGCGAATGTCGGTCCGCGTGTTTCGGGCAACGCGTATTCCACGCCCGCGCGGAAGGCCGCATCGCTGATCTGTGCCCTTGCGCTCGCGATGTGGAAATTGTTCGGATCGCCCGTTTCAACCAGATCGCGCCAGAGCCGCAGCGCCAGATCGGGGCGGTCAGTTTGATTATAGAGCGCGCCCAGATAATAGAGCGCGGCGATATTCGCTCTATCTTCGTCGAGGATCGTGTTGATCACATCCTCGGCTTCGGGCGAGACGAAGCCACCCGCCGCCACGACCATCAGATCAAGCAGGCGCTGGCGGTCGATCATTTCGACCGCGTCGCCCTTGATCGCGATCACCTGGGCCTGCGCTTTGGCAGCATCTGCGTAGTTGCGCAACTCGACCTCATGACTGGCGAGTAGCGACCAAGCTTCAAGATCATCAGGCCGGGTTGGCGCGATCACGCGCAACTGGGCGATAGCTTCGCGGTATTCATCGGGCACTTCGACAGGCGGTGGCGCGGGTGCGGCGGCCTCTAACGCGGCCTGGCCGGGGCGGTTGGTGCGCATTTCTTCGCTCGCGGCAAGCCGGGCCTGCAGCGGCATATCCGGATAGCCGGGCGCACCGATGGCCCAATAGACATAGACGCTTATGGCAAGGACACCGGCGGCGATCAGAGCAGGGGTAAGCAAGCTGCCTTTGCCCGCCTTGTTTGGTGTCGTCTTGGCGCGATTTGCGGCGAGCAGACGGCGCGCGACTTCGGTGCGGGCGCGCTCCGCCTCATCGGGCGCGAGCAAGTCGCGGGCAAGGTCGCGCTCAATCTCATCCAGTTGCGCGCGATAGACGGCGATGTCGGGATTTTCCTCGGCTACGCGGCCACCGCGCACCAGCGGTCCCGCAATGATCGCGGCGACAACCAAGGTCATCACAATGCAGACAAGCCAGAAAATCATCGTTCCCCGTGAATTTGATCTTTGTTGCACATAACGATCGCAATGCTCCCTGAAAAGAGCCTGCGACATGGCATCCATTCACGGTGTCGCGCGCATGTCGTAAAACGCAAATCAGACGCCGCTGGCAGTTGCTAAGGCGTGGCGCGTTCGGTCCAGATAGATGGGCAGGCGCGGGTGCGTGCCATAAGGGGATTTGGGATCGATGAAACGCTATTCCGCTTTTGCCATCGCGCGCGAGGCCTTGCGCCAGCACAAGGGCTGGGATCGCGCCTGGGCCAAGCGTGAGCCCAAGCAGAAATACGATGTGATCATCATCGGGGCAGGCGGGCACGGGCTGGCGACGGCCTATTACCTTGGCAAGAATTTCGGGATCACGAATGTGGCGATCCTGGAGAAGGGCTGGCTGGGCGGCGGCAATACGGGCCGGAACACAACGATCATCCGGTCGAATTATCTGCAGGACCCGTCAGCGGCGATCTATGAGAAGTCCCGCAGCCTTTACGAGAACATGAGCCAGGATCTGAACTACAACGTCATGTTCAGCCCGCGCGGCGTGATCATGCTGGCGCAGACGCAGCATGAAATCCGCGGCTACCAGCGCACGGCGCATGCCAATGCTCTGCAAGGGGTCGAGACCGAATGGATCGGGCCGGAGCGGGTGAAAGAGCTGTGCCCGATCATCAATATCGACGGTCCGCGCTATCCGGTGCTTGGCGGGCTGTGGCAAGCGCGCGGTGGCACCGCGCGACATGATGCGGTGGCCTGGGGCTATGCGCGGGCCTGTTCGGATATGGGCATGGATGTGATCCAGAAATGCGAGGTCACGGGTATCCGGCAAGAGAACGGTCACGTAGTCGGGGTCGACACCACGAAAGGCGCGATTGATTGCGACAAGCTCGGCGTTGTCGTGGCAGGCCATTCCGGCGTGCTGGCGCAAATGGCCGGTTTCCGGTTGCCGATTGAAAGCGTGGCGTTGCAGGCGCTGGTGTCAGAGCCGATCAAACCCTGCATGGATGTGGTTGTGATGGCGAACACCGTGCATGGCTACATGTCACAATCCGACAAGGGCGAAATGGTGATCGGCGGGGGTGCCGACGGCTACAACAACTACACCCAGCGCGGATCGTTCCACCATATCGAGGAAACGGTGCGCGCGCTGGTCGAAACCTTCCCGATGATCTCACGGCTCAAGATGTTGCGGCAATGGGGCGGGATCGTCGACATGACGGGCGACCGTTCACCCATCCTGTCGAAAACGCCGGTGGGTGGCATCTTCGTCAATTGCGGCTGGGGCACGGGCGGGTTCAAGGCGATCCCCGGCTCAGGCTGGGCCATGGCCGAACTGATGGCCAAGGGTGCCTCACCACTAACGGATGAGTTCAGCATGTTCCGCTTTCGCGAGGGAAAGTTCATCGACGAAAGTGTCGCGGCAGGGGTGGCGCATTGATGGAAGTGGTAAAGAGCGCCAACGCGCGGTCACTCGTCCCGTTTGCTGTCCGGAAATCCTTCGTGGAAGTCTCCAGGGACAATCATGTCGTCGTCGTCGGGGAAATCACCCCGCAGCCGGTCAATTATCATGAAGACAATCGCCGTCGTCAGCGCGCCACCAACTATGATCAAAAGCAGTTCCATGCGTCACCCCTACCAAAACGCGTTGGCGCAACGAACCCGATGATTGACGCCCCGGCAACGCTTGGCCGACGTGATGCGCCAAATCCGGCTGAGCCTTGCTCATATAAGCCGGGGAAATCCGCCGATGTTCCCCTTACGTCACAGTCTGCTTTGATGTGCGTGTCTCAAAAGGAGGACGCACCATGGATGACTATACCCAATCACGGACCAGCAGCGGCAGCGGCATCGGCTTCCTCGTGGCGGCTGTTATCGTTGTGCTTGTACTACTTTATGCGCTTTTTGCAGGTGGTTCGGTCGATCCGAATACAGACCCCGCGGCGGCCGGGGCCGCAGACGGCACGGCACCTGTTCTTGAAGAAACGGCGCCCGCGGCACCCGCTGTGCCTGTTACCGAATAACGCCACTCACCCGAACACCGCCAAAGGCGGGCGCTTTCACGCGTCCGCCTTTTTTGCGCGCGTATGCTGGGTGATGGCGCGTTGCATCCCCCAAAAATCAGTAAGTGAGGGTGTCCCATGCTGATCCTGCGCTGCCCCTTTTGCGGCATGGATGTGGATGAAACCGATCTGCAGCCGGGTGGTGAGGCCCATCTGAAACGCGAAGGGCCGGGATCGTCGGACGAGGATTTTGAGGATTACCTGTTCTTGCGCGCCAACCCCAAGGGCGTGCATATCGAACGCTGGCGCCATGCCTATGGCTGCGGCAAGTGGTTTCATGCGGCACGCTGCACCAATACGCTTGAGGTCTTTGGCACCTATCCCGCCCAGACGCTAGAGCCCCCGCAAGAGATCAAGGACAAGATTGCCGGTAAGCGCCCCGGATGGTCATGGGGGGTCTTCAAATGAGCACGCGACTCGCCGATCATGGCCGTCTTATTAACAAAGCCAAGCCGGTTTCTTTCACCTTTAACGGCAAGCATTTGCGTGGTTTTGAAGGGGACACGCTCGCCTCGGCACTTTTGGCGAATGATCAGATGCTGGTCGGTCGGTCCTTCAAGTATCATCGCCCGCGCGGCGTTGTGGCCGCGGGCGCGGAAGAGCCGAATGGGCTTGTGAACCTGGGCAAGGGCACACGCTTTGAGCCCAATCAGCGGGTAACGACGACTGAGTTGTTTGAGGGGCTGACGGCCACATCGCAGAACCACTGGCCCAGCCTTGAGTTCGATGTGGGTTCTATCAACAGCAAGCTCTCGCGTTTTCTGCCTGCGGGCTTCTATTACAAGATGTTCATGTTTCCCCGCCCATTCTGGAAACATGTCTATGAGCCGTTCATTCGTAAGTCTGCGGGCCTTGGGAAAGCGCCCAAGGATCGTGATGCGGATACTTACGAGCATTTTCATGTGACCGTTGATGTTCTGATCATCGGCGGCGGGATTGCCGGACTTGCGGCGGCCTTGGCAGCCGGAGAGCGCGGCGCGCGTGTGCTGCTCATGGAACAAAGTGCCGATTGGGGCGGGCGGGCGCTTGTGGACAGCCCTGAAATTGATGGGCAGCCTGCAGAAGAGTGGGTTAAGAGTGCTATTCAAGTCATTGAAAAGATGCCACATGTTGACATGCGCCTGCGTTGCATGGGGGCCGGTATCTACGACCATGGCTATGCGCTCGCCTATGAACGGCTGACGGATCACGCGCCAGAGGATGAGGGGCCACGACACCGCCTTTGGCGTATTCGCGCCAAGCAGATTGTCACCGCCACAGGCGCGATTGAGCGGCCATTGTCCTTTGCTGGCAATGACTTGCCCGGTGTGATGCTGGCCTCTGCCGTGCGAGACTACGTCGTCAACTACGGCGTGTCGGTCGGTGATCGGACGGTCGTTGTCACCAACAATGATGATGCCTATCGCACTGCGATCACGCTTAAGAAGGCCGGGTTGGAAGTCCCCGTGATCGTAGACGCGCGGTCGGAAATCGCAGGTGACCTGATTGACGAGGCGCGCGATCTTGGCATCCGGGTCGAGACGGGAAAGGGCATTGCGGCGGTCAAAGGCGGCAAGCGTGTCACCGGGGTCGCGCTTTGCGCGCAGGCTGGCGAAGGTGCGGTGCTGGAAGAAATTGCTTGTGAGTGCGTCGCCGTGTCGGGCGGCTGGTCTCCGGTCGTGCATCTCTGGTCCCATTGTGGCGGCAAGCTGAACTGGGATGCGGATCAGGCGATGTTCCGGCCTGATCCCGAACGCCCTCCCACAAGCCATGACGGGCAAGGTTTCGTCGCGACAGCGGGAACGGCGAATGGGCATCTGTTCACAGCCGAAGTTCTGGGCGATGGCTGGGCCGCCGGGCGCGCGGCAGCAAAGGCAGCCGGTCACACCAAGCGTGGCGGTCAGGCACCGGACGGGCAGGATGCGGGTGAGGGGCCGATGGCTCCGGTCTGGCTGATGCCGCAGGGTGCGGCCCATGCGTTGCGGTCAAAGGCTTGGCTGGATTTCCAGAATGACGTAAAGGTGTCCGACGTCCAACTGGCCGCGCAAGAGGGGTTTGAAAGCGTTGAACATGCCAAACGCTACACGACGCTCGGCATGGCGACAGATCAGGGAAAACTGAGCAATATCAATGGCCTTGCGGTGCTTTCTCAATCGTTGAATGATGAAATCCCGAATGTCGGCACGACGACGTTCCGTCCGCCTTACACGCCGATCTCCATGGGCTCCATTGCCGGGGTTGCGCGGGATGAGCTGTTCCAGCCGATCCGCAAAACGCCGATCTCGGACTGGGCCAATGAAAACGGCGCGGATAACGAGCCGGTGGGCTATTGGCGCAGACCTTATGCCTATCTCCGTCCCGGTGAAAGCGTTGAAGATGCGGTCAACCGCGAGGTGAAGAATGCCCGCGAAAACCTCGGCCTGCTCGATGCCTCGACCCTTGGCAAACTGATCGTGAAGGGGCCGGACGCGGGCAAATTCCTCGACATGATATATACCAACATGATGTCGACGCTGCCGGTCGGCAAATGCCGCTATGGGCTGATGTGTACTGAGAACGGCTTTCTGATGGATGACGGCGTTGTGGTGCGCATGGCCGAGGATACCTGGCTTTGCCACACCACAACCGGCGGGGCCGACCATATCCATGCCCATATGGAAGATTGGCTGCAATGCGAATGGTGGGACTGGCGGGTTTATGTCGCCAATGTGACCGAGCAATATGCGCAAATCGCCGTCGTCGGCCCGAATGCCCGCAAGGTGCTGCGCAAGCTGGGCGGGATGGATGTCTCAGCCGAGGCGCTGCCCTTCATGCAATGGGCGGAAGGGAAGATTGGCGATTTTGATGCGCGGGTGTTCCGGATCTCGTTCTCCGGTGAGCTGTCCTACGAAATCGCCGTGCCTGCGGGGCAGGGTCGCGCCTTTTGGGGCGCGCTGATCGAAGCAGGCGAAGAGTTTGGCGTGATGCCTTACGGAACCGAGGCGCTGCATATCATGCGTGCCGAGAAGGGGTTCATCATGATCGGGGACGAGACCGACGGCACCGTGATCCCGCAGGACTTGAACCTGCATTGGGCGCTGTCGAAGAAGAAAGAGGATTACTTGGGCAAACGTGCCCATGCGCGCACTCACATGGCGAGCGCTGACCGCTGGAAACTGGTCGGGCTGGAGACCGAAGACGGCTCTGTCCTGCCTGACGGGGCCTATGCGCTCGCGACCGGCACAAACGAAAACGGTCAGCGCAATACGCAAGGCCGCGTGACTTCAACCTACTACTCGCCGACGCTTGAGAAGGGCATCGCCTTGGGGCTGATCCATAAAGGGCCGGACCGCATGGGTGAGGTGATCGAGTTCAACAAGGTCGATGGCACGACAATCCGCGCCAAGATCGTTGATCCCGTCTTTTATGACAAGGAGGGGGAGAAGCAGAATGTCTAACCCTGTCAGTGCATTACAAGGCAAGGTTGCGGCAGAAGAGGTGACGATCCGCGAAGCGGGCCTGCGCGGCATGATCACTCTGCGTGGTGATTTGGCGGATCGGAAGCTGAAGGCCATTTGTACCAAGCTGACAGGTGCCACCTTCCCTACACAAGGGCAGGCGAACTGCGAAGGCGAAAAGGGCCTATGCTGGATGTCCCCTGACGAGATGCTGGTGCTGCTGCCCTACGCTGAGGTTCCTGAGGCGCTGGCGCAGATCAATGAGGCCCTGGCGGGCACGCATTATCTGGCCGAAAACCTCTCGGATGCCCGCGCGATGTTCTTTGTCGAAGGGGAGTTCTGCCGTGAGGTCATCGCCAAACTCGCCCCCGTCGATCTGCATCCCGACACATTCAAACCGGGCGATTTCCGCCGCACAAGGTTGGGCCAGATCGCCGCGGCCTTCTGGATGCGCGATGAAGACACGTTTGAGGTGATCTGTTTTAGGTCGGTGGCGGGATATGCGTTTGACCTACTCGCGGCGAGTGCGAAGGCGGGTTCTGTTGGGCACTTCCAGTTGGGACAAAGCAATTCCTGACACAGGAATTGCCGCCAAATCCTCAGCCGAGGATTTGCCGCCCAGACTTTCGCGGAAAGTCTGACAGTGCGGGCCGTCAAGGGCACTTGACCTTGCGTGACCATGTGACATGTATCAGCCCATCCGGTCCTTAACTCAGAAAGATATGAGCCATGGCTTTTGAACTTCCCGATCTTCCTTATGCACATGATGCGCTGGCCAGCAAAGGCATGTCGAAAGAGACGCTCGAATACCACCACGATCTGCATCACAACGCCTATGTCACCAATGGCAACAAGGCGATTGAGGGCACCGAATGGGCGGACAAGTCCATGGAAGAGATCATCGTCGGCACCTATGATAAATCCGCCGTGGCGCAGAACGGGATATTCAACAATATCAGCCAGTTGTGGAACCATAACCAGTTTTGGGAGATGATGGGCCCCGGTGACAGCGCGATGCCCGGTGAGCTGGAAAAGGCGATCACTGAGAGCTTTGGCTCGGTTGATGAATTCAAGACCCAGTTTGGTGCCGCAGGGGCTGGTCAGTTTGGTTCTGGCTGGTGCTGGCTTGTGAAGAATGCCGACGGCTCACTGGCGGTGACCAAGACGGAAAATGGTGTGAACCCGCTTTGCTTTGGCCAGACGGCCCTGCTGGGCTGTGATGTGTGGGAGCATTCCTACTACATCGACTTCCGCAACAAGCGCCCTGCCTATCTGACCAACTTCCTTGATAATCTGGTGAACTGGGAAAACGTGGCCTCTCGGATGTAACCGATCTGACATGGACAATGCCAAAGGCCCGTGGGACACCGTCCTGCGGGCTTTTTTGATTTGAGGGCGGACATGGTTGGACCGGACTTGGATGAGGTCGCCGAAGCGGCGGAGCTTCTGGTGGATGCGATCATCGAAACGCCAATCCTGCCGCTGAAATCCGCGCGCTGGGACACGGTGTTACCGGATTGCGCGTCCGTGACGCTAAAACTGGAACTGTTCCAGCAAACCGGATCGTTCAAGGCGCGCGGCGCGCTTTTGGGGCTGCGCCGTTTGACAGATGACCAGCGCCGCGCGGGTGTCGTGGCGGCAAGCGGTGGGAACCATGCTCTGGCGGTGTCATGGGCTGCGAGAATGGCTGGGGTTGATGCGTTGATCACGATGCCAGAAGCGGTGGATCCCGCGCGGATTGCTGGTTGCAAGGCGTTGGGCGCGACGGTCACGCTGCATGCGGACATGGCCTCTGCCTTTGCGGCTATGAGCAGTGCGGCAGAGGCCGGGCGCACGATCATGCATCCGTTCGAGGCAGAGCATATGATCCTGGGCGCCGCGACCTGTGGGCGTGAATATGCTTTGCAGGCGCCGGATATCGATACTTTTGTGATCCCCGTTGGTGGTGGCGGACTGGCCTCTGGCATGGCTGCTGCGATCAAGCAGATGAAACCCGGCGCAATGGTGATTGGTGTCGAACCGATGGGCGCCGATACATTGTGGCGTAGTCTTGCCGCAGGCAGCTCGCAGTCGATTGCCGAAGTGAACACCATCGCCGATAGCCTTGGCGCGCCCTTCGCGCTGCCGGAGAGCTTTGCGGTGGCGCAGGCCTATGTTGATGAGGTCGTCCGGATCGAAGATCACGAAATGCTGCGGGCCATGGCGCAGTATCAGGAGATCCTGCGGATCACTGCCGAGCCCGCTTGTGCGGCATCACTTGCTGCGTTGACGGGGCCGCTGTCTGACCGTGTTGCCGGGCGGCACATTGGGTTGATCGCCTGCGGCTCAAACATCTCGCTCACGCGTTATGCGGAACTGATGCAGGCGCTATAGCGCGTGCTTGAGCATGCCCTCCAGGCTCGCCATATCTTCAGCAACAGTTGTGAATTCCAGAATGTTGTTGTCGGCAAATCCGTGATCGACAACATGTTGCAACAGGTCACAAAGCGGGTCCCAGAACCCATCGACATTCAACAGGACGATCGGCTTGGCATGCAGGCCAAGTTGGCGCCAGGTGAGCGCCTCGAAGAACTCGTCCAGTGACCCGGCACCGCCTGGCAGGACCACCACCGCGTCGGCATTCATGAACATGACCTTCTTGCGTTCATGCATCGTCTCAGTCACGACGAAGCTGTCGAGGTCACGCTTGCCCACTTCCCAATCCATTAGATGGGCGGGAATGACGCCAAATGTCGCTCCGCCTGCCGCCTGAACTGCGTTGGCAACCTGGCCCATCAGCCCCACATCACCTGCGCCATAAACAAGGCGCCAGCCATTGTTGGCCAGCATTTGCCCCACGGCCACTGCCGCCTCGCCATAAACAGGATCATCGCCATTGCGCGAGCCGCAATAGACACAGACCGATTTTTCGAAGGTTGACATCACATCGGCCTCACGCAGCTTCGCTTTGACCGGTCATAGCGGTGTTGGTAGGGTGTCTCAACATTATCCGTGCGTGCGGTGAGCAAAACCGCCGAAGAAGGGGTTGCACGTGGCAGAGGAAAAGACATCGCGGGTTGTGCCGCTTGTGCTGGGTGGTGCAGCGGCCATTGTCATCGGGGCAGGGGCGATCATGCTTTTGCCTGCGCCGGAGCCTCTATCTGAAGTCGCAGAGGCCGCGCCGCCTTCGCCTGAGCCGGCGCCCGTTGTTGCCGAGGAAGTTGTTGCCGAGGAAGTTGTTGCCGACGAAATCGCCGCAACGCCGCCTGTTGCTGCCGAAGAACCCGCCGCACCCACCGCGCCAGCCGGCCCGTCCTTTGATACCTTCCGTGTTGAGGCGGACGGCTCCATGGTTATCGCGGGCCGCGCCGAACCCGGGCAGGTCGTCGACATCATGTTGGCTGGAGAGGCGATTGACCGCGTGACGGCGGATGCGACGGGCAGCTTTGTGGCCTTGCCTTCGGCAGGACCAGCGGAGGAGCCGCGCCGGTTGACGCTGCTGGCCGATCCGGAGGGTGCCAAGCTCGGCTCTGACACCAGCTATATTGTTGCACCGATTGCAGCGCCTGTCGTGGCATCCGTCATTGCGGAACCAGAGACTACAGAGGAGGATGCACCCGAGGCCGTTGCCAGCGCCGAAGAGGTGCTGCCGACGCCCGTGCAAGAGCCAACGCCAGAGCCGGAACCCGAAGTTGTGGCACTGGCCGCGCCAACCGTCCTTGAAGCGGATGAAGACGGCGTGCGCGTGGTGCAATCAGGCACCGGCCCGACACCGCCAAATGTCGCCCTTGATGCGATTACCTATGATCCGACGGGTGAGGTTCAATTGGCCGGGCGTGCCACGGGTGACGGGGCGGTTCAGGTCTACATTGACAACCGGCCGATCACCGCTTCACCCGTTCTGGAAGGCGGAGACTGGCAGATCGACCTGCCAGAGATCGACACTGGCGTGTACACCTTGCGCATTGATGAACTTGATACCGCGGGCGAAGTTGTTTCCCGCATCGAAACCCCGTTTCGCCGCGAAGAGGCAGCGGATGTTGCCGCAGTCCTGGCCGAGGAAACAGACAAGGAGGGGTTTGAAGTTGCGGTCAGAACCGTGCAGCCCGGTGCCACCCTATGGGCGATTGCGGAAGAGAACCTGGGCAGCGGGATTTTGTATGTTGAGGTGTTTGAGGCCAATGCCGACCTGATCCGTGACCCGGACCTGATTTACCCCGGTCAGATTTTTCGCATTCCCGAAATCACGCAATAGCGCGCCGCCACTGGTGTTCCTCCACAGCCCGGCTTAGGTAGTGGTTTGCTAAGGCGGAGCGAGTGATGCGTGGTCTGACGAAAACCGATGCCAATCTGAATGATGCCCAGGTCCAGGGCTGGGCTGTGATCCGGCGCGTTGTGCCTTATCTCTGGCCGGACGGGCAGGCATGGGTCAAGCGCCGGGTGGTGATGGCGCTTGCGGTCTTGCTTTTGTCTAAGGTGATCGCGGTGGGCACACCGATCCTTTACAAACAGGCAGTCGATGCGCTGGCGCCAGAGGGGGCGGATGCCGCGACTGTGCTTGGATTGGGCGCCGTGGGCCTGACGCTGGCTTATGGTATGGCGCGTCTGATGACCGTCGGGTTTCAGCAATTGCGCGACGTAGTCTTCACACGCGTCGGCCAACGCGCTTTGCGGCAACTGGCGCTTGAGACCTTCACCCATATCCACCGTCTGTCGATGCGCTATCACATTACGCGCAAAACCGGCGGGCTGAGCCGGATTATCGAACGTGGTGTGAAGGGGGTGGATTTCCTGTTGCGCTTCCTCTTGTTTTCGATGGGGCCACTGGTTCTTGAGCTTCTGATGATCTCGGTCGTTCTGTTTTTTCTTTTTGATGTCTGGTACTTGGCGGTCGTTGTTCTGACGATCGCGCTCTATGTCTGGTTCACGTTCAAAGTTACGGAATGGCGCGTGCGCATCCGTAAAGAGATGAATGACCAGGACACGGATGCCAATCAAAAGGCCATCGACAGCCTCCTGAACTTTGAAACCGTCAAGTACTTTGGGGCCGAAGGATGGGAGGCTGATCGGTACGACACCGCAATGGCCAACTACGAAAACGCCGCCATCCGCACGAACTACTCGCTGGCCTTTTTGAATTTCGGGCAGTCGGTACTAATCACCGGCGGTCTCGTTGCGGTCATGGTCATGGCGGCAATCGGCGTGCAGCGTGGTGATTTGACGGTGGGCGACTTCGTGATGGTCAACGCCTACATGATCCAGATTACGATGCCGTTGAACTTTCTTGGCACCGTCTATCGCGAAATCCGGCAGGCGCTGATCGATATGGGGGACATGTTCGATCTGCTCGGCCAGCCCGCCGAGGTGCAGGACAAGCCGGGTGCCAAGGACTTGCAGGTGAATGGCGGACGTGTCGAGTTGCGCGATGTGGCCTTTGGCTATGATGCGGAGCGGCCCATTCTGAAGGGGGTCAGTATTGATGTTCCGCCCGGCCAGACGGTCGCGATTGTCGGTTCATCCGGGTCGGGCAAATCGACAATCGGGCGGCTTCTCTTTCGGTTTTATGATGTCGGATCCGGTGCTTTGTTGATCGATGAGCAAGATGTGCGCGACGTGACCCAGGCCAGCCTGCACGCGCAGATCGGTGTCGTGCCGCAGGATACGGTCCTCTTTAACGACACCATCTATTACAACATCGCTTACGGGCGCCCCGATGCGACAGAAGATGAGATCATCGCTGCAGCCAAGGCGGCGAAGATCCATGATTTTGTGTCGGGTCTGCCTGAAGGCTATCAAACCACCGTCGGTGAACGCGGGCTCAAACTCTCGGGGGGTGAAAAGCAACGGGTGGGGATCGCGCGGACCCTTCTGAAGAACCCGCCGATCCTTTTGCTCGATGAGGCCACTTCGGCGCTTGATACCGAGACCGAGATGGAGATTCAGGCGGAACTCAAGGCGATGGGCGAGGGGCGCACGGTGATCACCATAGCCCACCGTTTGTCGACCATCGCCGATGCTGACCGGATCATCGTGCTGGAAAACGGGCACATCGTCGAAGAGGGTCGCCACGAAGACCTGCTGGCCCGCGAGGGCCGCTATGCCCATCTTTGGAACCGGCAATCCGAGGAAGAACCGGTCGGGTAACCCATGGCGAAGAAAGGGCCCATTACAGATATTCTGGATATCCTTGAGGCCCGCATAGCTACTGGACCTGTTGATGGGCGTGACCTTTTTGATGCGCTGGACGCTGCGGGGCTCGTGCCCGCGCTAATGCTGCCCGCGCTGCTGATCGTATCACCGTTGAGCGCCATTCCACTCTTTTCCAGCTTTTGCGGCCTGATCATCGTGTTCATCGCCCTGCAGGGCGCGTTTGGCCGTAAACACCCCTGGCTGCCGGGTTGGCTGTTGGACCGTCACCTACCTACGCAACGCACAAAAAACGCCGTGGCCGTCATGCGGAGGGTGATCAGCTGGCTCGATCGGGTTGCGCAGCGCAGGCTGTCACTGTTGGTGCGTGGACCGATGAGCAGGCTGCTCTACCTCGCCTGCGCTTGTGCGGCCGCCTTTATCCCTTTTCTGGAGCTAGTACCGATGTCATCAACGACCATCGGGGCCGGCATCCTGCTGATCTCTGTCGGCATTCTGACGCGCGACGGTATCTTCGCGGTGATGGGCCTGGTCTGCTTTGGCCTTGCGTCGCTCATTCCGCTATTTGTCGTCACGCAGGTGGCAGCACTTGCGGCTTGAAAACGGTCGCGCAGCAACCTGCGCGGCCATTGCGTTACTCTGCCGCCTGCAATGGGTTCTTGAGCTGCAGTGGCGGTAGCGGCTCTTCTACCTGTTCTTCATCCCAGATGAACTCTGGCGCCTTGACCCGGCGCGCCTGCCGCTCAAGGGCCCAGTCACGCGCCGCACGGCTGCTGCGACCCAGGGACAGTTTGGCGAGGAGCCGCGCGATCCAAATTGCGTAGGTGACGACCCAGACACGGACGGCGAGCATTGAGGGCGTGAAGACCAGCGTCAGCATCGTCGCAATCCCAAGACCAAAGACGACTGCTGTCGCCAGCTGCTTCCACCAAAGCGCCGTCGGGCTGTCGATGGAATAGCCGCCATTCATGAAGTCAAGGCTGAGGCCAAACATCATTGGTGCAAGGCCCGCCATCGTTGTGATCGTCGTCAGCAGAACTGGCCTGATCCGCGCCTGAGCGGTGCGTGTAATCGCCTCGGTCCGTGGCATGTATTTGCTGTATTCCTGATAGGTGTCGATCAGGATGATGTTGTTGTTCACGACGATGCCCGCGAGCGCCACGATGCCGGTCCCGGTCATGATGATCGAGAATGGCTGCCCCATGACCAGCATCCCCACAAGCGACCCAGCAGTGGACATCACCACAGCCATCAGCACGAGGATCGAGTTATAGATGCTGTTGAACTGCGCCAGCAGGATGATGAACATCAGACCCAAAGCACCGGCAAAAGCCACCTGCAGGAAGGCGCCGGATTCTTCCTGATCCTCCTGATCGCCGGTCCATTCCCATGCAATGGATGCGGGCAGAGGGTTCGTCTCCAGCCACTCGGTCAGCACCGCGATCCGCTCATTGGGGTTGACGGGCACTTCGTTGACATCTCCGGCGTCCACGAGCGCCGCCAGATCGGTGAAGCTGGCCGCTGCCTCCAGACTGACAACATTGTATCGGTCCATCCCGGTCGCCTCATCGTTGACGCGTTCGACAATGGCCTGCGTTTCGCCGTCAACCAGCTTGAAGAGATTGGCGCCAACGTCGGCCTTCACGTCGAAATACCGTGTCTGATCGATCCGGTCGATTTGCGCGAGTTTGGCGACAGGCGTGCGCGTGATGAAATTTGACAGCGGAACGAGCCCCTGATTGGTCCGCACCCGCAGACTGTCGAGCGTCGAAAGCACCCGGTCTTCGGCGGGCAGGCGGACGCGGATCTCAATCTCTTCGTCAGAAGTATCAACCCGCATCGTATCAAGCAGGATGCCGCGCGTGACCATCTGCACCATCGCGCCAACTGTCGCCACGTCTGCGCCAAAACGCCCGGCCTTTTCGACATCGACATCGATCTGCCAGTCGATGCCGGGCAGGGGGAGTGAATCCTCTATCGTGATCAGGCCTGGTGTCTGGTCGAAATGCGCGCGTGCGGTACTGGTTGCCAGCAGCAGATCATCCCAATCATCGCCTTTCAGGCGCAGATGCACGGGCTTGCCCGAGACGGGGCCACGGTTTTGCGCGAGGATCTCTGTCTCAATGCCCGGCAGCTTGGCAAGCTCTGCCTGAAGCTCATCAAGCACGATGTCACCGTCAAGCTCGGCAATCCCCGCACGATCTTCCCAAGGGATTGTCTCAAGCTGCACCTGACCGATCGTGTCGGCAGGGATTGCGGCACCACTGGCATCCGTGTTCAGCCCGCCATCACCGGCAAAGGCGAAGGCCGTGATCACACCGGGATGGGCGAGCACGATATCCTCGGCCTGACGCACCAGCGCATCCTTTTCAGCCAGAGATAGGTTGCCGCGCGCCCGGACATAGACGATGGCCTGTTCGGGCTCGGATTCCACAAAGAATTCAACGCCGTTGTTGTTGCTGCCATAATAACCAAAGATCGAGAAGACCGTGAAAGCGACAGCGCCGACTGTTACCAGCGGCATGATCGGGTTGCCCACGATGAAATGCATGAAGTGACCGAAGGCGCTGCGCTTGTAGCCCGCCTGGATCTTCTTTTCACCGCGTTCGAACTTGGCCGCGCCCATTGTGATGGACAAAAGGAACGCACCGACCAAGAAGAGGAGCATGCCGGGTAACGAGTCACCAAGCCCGTTGGTTTGTACCGCTTCTCCGGTCAAATAGCCGGGGTTCAGCGTAAGCATCGCTCCCGTGAACACAACCATGATCGCCGGAAACACCAAAAGTGCCCGCACGAACCATGGCAAGCGCGCGCGCAAGGCATCAGACGCACGGCCGAACATCCGGCTCATCCGGCCGGTCACGCCGCCCATCACCGGTAGGTAGATGAGGGCGACAACAAGTGATGCGGAGAGAACGAAGATCAGCGTCACCGGCAGCATGCCCATGAACTGCCCCGGCACACCGGGCCAGAATAGCATGGGCAGAAAGGCGCAGAGTGTCGTTGCTGTGGATGAGATGATGGGCCAGAACATTCGCTTCGCCGCCTCCACGTAGGCATGCATCGGCCCGGTGCCTTCGCGGATGCGTTTGTCGGCATATTCCACGACCACAATCGCCCCGTCGACGAGCATGCCCACCGCCAGGATCAGCCCGAACATGACGATGTTCGAGATACTGATCTCCATCACTGCAAGCAGCGCGAAACAGAGGAGGAACGAGGTTGGAATCGCAAAGCCCACCAATAGCGCAGGCCGTGTGCCCAACGCCGCCAGAACCACGATCATCACCAGCGCGATGGCGGTCAGAACCGAGCCTTCCAACTGGCTGACCATCGAGGCCACGTTGCGCGACTGGTCATTGGACGTACCCACCTGAATCGCCGCCTGCAATTCCGGCGGCCAGCTGGCGCGCTCTAGTTCGACCTCTTCTTTCACCAAGGCTGCGGTGTCGATCAGGTTAAAGCCCTTGCGTTTGACGACTTGCAGCGCAACGGTGTTGACGCCGTTAAAGCGCGCTGTGCCCTCGCGGTCTTCGAATGTCAGACGGATCGTCGCCAGATCTCCTAGGGTGATCACGCGGTCGCCATCTGTCTTGACGGGCAGGTTGTAGACATCCTGCGGCTCATCAAAGGAGGAGGGGATTTTGACGGCAAAGCTGCCTTGTGCCGTTTCCACTTCACCAGCCGCAATCAGAAGGTTGTTGTTGGTGACAACACCGATCAGCTCACTGGCCGTGACGTTGTATGCCTCCAGCCGCAACGGGTCGATCACGACTTCCAGCATCTCGTCACGCTGCCCGGCAAGCCCTGCCTCCAGCACTGCATCCAGCCCTTCGATCCGGTCCTGCAGGTCCTTGGCGACGCGCAAAAGCGTACGCTCAGGCACCTGACCGGTCAGGTTCACGATGACGATGGGAAACTCAGAAAAGTTGATCTCGGTGATCTGGTATTGATCGGCACCTGCGGGAAACTGTGCCTCGGCATTGTTCATGGCCGAACGGATATCGGCAATGATGGCGGACTTGTCCCAACCGAATTCGAACTCCAGCGCCATGCCGGCAAAGCCCTCTGCCGCCGTCGCGGACATGGATTTCAGACCGTCAAGATCAGAAAGCTCCGTCTCCATCGGTTGTACGAGCAGCGTCTCACTGTCTTCGGCGGAGATGCCAGGGAAGGGGACAGAGACGAAGATCGCCGGGATTTCGATATCCGGTTCACCCTCTTTTGGCAGGCCCACATAGGCCATGCCCCCCGCCAGCAGCGACAGGGCAATAAAGGCCAGCACCATCCGCGCACGCGCGGCGGCCATATCTACTATACCGTTCATCCCTTGGCCTCTTGAAATGTGGGCGCGACAGCGACGCCATCCACGACGAATTCCTGCCCGATCGTGATAATATCAAGCGCATCCGGGAGGTCGGTGACCCACACACCCTGCGCGGTGTCGCGCAGCAGCGTGACGGCCATGAACCTCGCAGTATTATCCGCAGCGACCGTCCTGACACCCAGCACCCCGTCATCATCCAAAGTGAGAGCCGATTGCGGGATCAGATGGGCCATCTGCCCGTCAGAGGCCACAATGATCTCGGCAGTTTGGCCGTCCCTGATCGCAAGGTCATCGTTCGGAATGGTGACCTCGACCCGGAATGTGCGGGTCAACTCGTCAGAGCTGCGCGACAAGAAGGTGACAAGGCCCTGCACCTCTCGCCCGTCCGCAAGGCGCGCACCGGCGATGGCGCCAACCGTGATCTTGCGCACGTCGAGTTCCGGCACAAAGCCCACCAGCTTGATCTCTTCAAGCTGAATGATCGTCGCGCACAGCGCGCCGGGTTGCATCAGTGTGCCCAGTTCGGCGGTGTCCGTTTCCAAGAGGCCGGAGAAAGGGGCCGTGATTTCGAGACGCTCAATCTCGCGTTCGGCGGATGCTACCGCGGCTTCCGCAGCTTCAATGCCAGCTTCGGCGGAAGCTACGGCAGAGTTTGCGCGCTGCCGACCTGCAGTTGCGGCATCCATGGCCGCCTGAGCGCCGACCAGCCGCGTTTCAGATGCGAAGCCGTCCTCTGACAGCTGTCTTGCGGCGTTCAGATTGATCTCTGCCTCGCGCACACGCGCATCGGCTTCTGTCACACCCGCCAGCGCTTCCGGCACGCGCCCCATTGCCTCGGCCAGACGTGCACGCGCTTCTGCCAAGGACGCCTCGCGCGTGCCGGGGTCAAGACGGCACAGCATATCGCCTTCACTCACGCTCGCCCCCTTGCGTAAAGGTTCCGAGATCACAAGGCCAGACGTCTCAGCTGCAACCGAAACCTGGCGCGCGGCCTCGGTCCGGCCACGCAAAACGACAGCGCTATCAATGGTTTGCGCAGTCGAGTGCATCGCCACGACTCCTACCGCTGCAGGCATAGCCGCGTCATTCGCGGCGGCCTCGGTGGCTGTCTCGTCAATGGCCTCTGCGGCGGGTGCTGCGTCACCTTGCGCGAACGCTACCAATTGGTCCCGCTCAAAGATCACGAAATACAATACGCCAAGCACCAGCAATGCGGTGATCACAGGAATGAGTCTCATACCAAGGCCCCTATACCTATCGGCCAAGTGCCGATAGCAATTGGATTTTTTCGTCGTCCTGCGTGTCTGAGGTCATCCTGGATCACGCAATTTGCACTAAACTACTCAGTTCACTTTACACCTCTGTTTCCGTGACGACAAGTTCACTTTTCTGCGTTGCGGCTGGATCGTTATGCTCGGCTCTTGTTCATCCTGTCTGCTTCACGATATGTACGCGCAAACGGCGCGTCGTATGCCGCTGATGAAAGAGGCCCAAGGTGAGCAATCCGGACAGTTTTATCAACGAAGTCACCGAAGAGGTGCGCCGCGAGAAGCTTTTTGGATATCTGCGCCGTTATGGCTGGATCGGCGTTGTCTGTGTTCTCGCACTTGTCGGTGGCGCGGCCTGGATCGAGTATCGGAACGCCCAGGCGCGAAATGCGGCAGAGGCGACTGGTGACGCCCTGTTGGCCGCACTTGAGCAAGATGATCCGGCCGCACGTGCAGCGGCCATTTCCGCTGTCGCAACAGATGGCAGTGCGGCTGCTGTTACGGCACTGCTGACGGCCTCAACGCAGGTTGAGGCCGGCGATGTTGAGGCCGCTGCGGCAACACTTAGTGCGCTTTCAACAAATCAGGACGTGCCAGAGACCTATCGCGAGCTTGCGACGATCAAGGCAGCGATGTTGCCGGTGGCAGATACCGAAGCGCGGCTCGCGTCGCTTGAGTTTCTGTCGCAGCCGGGCCAACCCTTCCGGCTTCTCGCCTTGGAGCAGCTTGCCTATGTGACGCTGGAGACCGGCGATATTGAAGCCACCCTTGCGATTTTGCGCCAGATCGAAGAAGACGCAGCCGTGAGCCGCGGCCTGCTGGAGCGGGCGCAAACCCTTATGGTGGCCTTGGGTGAGCCTTTGCCCGAACCCGCCACCGAGTAGATTTCAGATCGGATCACGGACGTGACAGCCAGAACACTTATCGGCGCGACGCTCGCACTCGCTTTTCTGGCGGCTTGCGGCGAAGACGATGTCATCCTGCCGGGCGAGCGGTTCGATGTCCGCCCACAAGCGGTAAGTGTGAACGAGGTCCGGTCCGTTGACCTACCAGCGGCTGAGGTGAACGCTGACTGGACCCATCGCAATGGCGGGCCTGCGCACCGGATCAGCCATCCGGCTTTGGGCGCGACCCTCAGCCCTGTTTTTGTTGCGGATATCGGTGAGGGCGATGGTCGCCGCGCGCGCATTACGGCGGAACCGGTCGTGGCAGGCGGCGTGATCTACACCGTGGATTCTCGTTCAACCGTAACCGCGACGACAACGGCGGGCGAAACTCTGTGGTCCCGCAATCTGACACCTAGCCGTGATGGTCCTGCGGACGCGTCCGGTGGAGGTGTCTCTGCTGGTGGCGGGCAGGTCTTTGTGACGACCGGGTTTGGTGAGATTACGGCGTTGAATGCGGCCGATGGCCAGGTGCAATGGGTGCAGGATCTTGATGCGCCGGTCACAACCGGACCCACTTTGCGTGGTGACTTGGTCTATGTCGTCTCGCGCGACAGTACGGCCTGGGCGCTCGACAACAGCAATGGTCGCATTCGCTGGCAACGCAGCGGCACGCCTTCGGACGCCAACTTTGGCGGCGGGGCGTCACCTGCCGTGCAGGGAGAATTCGCGATCTTTCCGTTCCCATCGGGTGAGGTGGCCGCAACTTTCCCGCGCGGTGGTTTGCCACGCTGGTCTACTGTCGTGTCAGGTGATCGTCTGGGGCGCGCAGCCTCGCTGATCAACGATATCGCCGGTGATCCGGTCATTTCCGGTAACCGCGTCTATATTTCCAACTTTGGGGGTCGCACCGTGGCGCTTGACCTCCGGGACGGTACCCGCATCTGGACGGCGGGTGAGGGGGCGGTCAGCCCGGTCTGGCCCGTAGGCGATGCCCTGTTCCTGATCAACGATGTTAATGAACTGGTGAGGCTCGACACACGCACTGGCCGCCCCGTCTGGCGCGTCGCGCTGCCAAACTTCGGCGAAGGGCGGACCGTGCGCCAGCGCGCCATCTTTGCCCATTACGGCCCGATCCTGGCCGGTGGACGGCTGATTGTTGCCTCATCCGATAATTTGATCCGTCAGTTTGATCCTGCCTCTGGCGCGCCGTTGGGTACGCTTGATTTGCCGGGTGGTGCTGCCTCCGCGCCCATAGTGGCGGGTGAGACGCTGTATGTGCTCAGCAAGACGGGCCAATTGCACGCTTTTCGTTAAGCATCACTTCGTGTAACGGGTGCGGTCAAACCCGTCAGGAGCCGCTTGATGACCTTTACGCTTGCCATTGTGGGGCGTCCCAATGTGGGCAAATCCACGCTATTTAACCGTCTGGTGGGCAAGAAACTCGCGCTGGTCGATGATCAGCCGGGGGTGACCCGCGATCTGCGCGAGGGCGAAGGGCGGCTGGCCGATCTGCGCTTTACCGTGATCGACAGCGCCGGACTGGAAGAGGCGACAGATGACAGCCTGCAGGGCCGCATGCGCCGATTGACCGAGCGTGCTGTGGAAATGGCAGATGTGTGTTTGTTCATGATCGACGCGCGGGCCGGGGTGCTGCCCGCGGATGAGGTCTTTGCCGATATCCTGCGCAAGAAAAACGCAAATGTCGTGCTCGCCGCCAATAAGGGCGAGGGGAAGGCGGCGGATGCCACCATTCTTGAGGCTTACTCGCTCGGGTTGGGAGAGCCAATCCGCCTTTCTGCCGAACATGGCGAGGGGATGGGCGATCTTCTGGAGGTTCTGCGCCCGATTGCGGAGGCGCATGCCGAGCGCGTGGCAGCGGATGCGCCCGAGGTCGACGTAGATGTGGGCGACGATGATGAAGACGCGCCGCGCGTGCCGACACATGCAAAACCGTTGCAGATTGCGGTTGTCGGGCGGCCTAATGCTGGCAAATCGACCCTGATTAACAAGATCATTGGTGAAGAGCGCTTGTTGACCGGGCCGGAGGCCGGGATCACACGCGATGCGATTTCGGTTCAGACCGAATGGGGCGGCGTACCGATGCGCATCTTTGACACAGCCGGCATGCGCAAGAAGGCGAAGGTTCAGGAAAAGATCGAGAAACTCTCCGTATCAGACGGGCTGCGCGCGGTGAAGTTTGCGGAAGTGGTTGTCGTCCTGCTCGACGTGGAAATCCCCTTTGAACAGCAGGATTTGCGGATTGCCGATCTGGCCGAACGGGAAGGTCGCGCCGTGGTCGTCGCCGCCAACAAATGGGATGTGGAGGGCGATAAACAGGCCAAGCTCAAGCAATTGCGCGATGATTTTGAGCGCTTGTTGCCACAGCTGCGCGGGGCGCCCTTGGTCACCGTGTCTGCCAAGACGGGCAAGGGTCTCGACCGGCTGCAGCATGCCATCATGCGTGCGCATGAGGTCTGGAACCGCCGCGTGACGACGGCCCAACTCAACCGCTGGCTGACCGGCATGCTCGAACAGCACCCGCCACCGGCACCGGGCGGCAAGCGGATCAAGATGCGCTACGCGACGCAAGTGAAGACGCGTCCACCGGCCTTCGTGGTGATGACATCGCATCCCGATGCAGTACCTGAAAGCTACAAGCGCTATCTGATCAATGGGTTACGGCTCGATTTTGATATGCCGGGTACGCCGATCCGGCTGTATCTGCGCGATCAGGGGGACAAGAATCCCTATAAGGATAAGAAGTCCTCGCAACCATCGCGCCTGTCCAAGCATCTCAAAAAGACCCCAACGGACCGCTAGCCGCCCTTTCTATTGCTGTGGGGTGATTGCCACGTCTGGAAATGGTCGGGAAATGCCGACTTGTCAGATAGCTGACCTTGCGTCAGCATGCTCGCATTAAGCCAAAGGATTTTGACATGAAACGGATTGCAATTCTGTGCGATGGCACGTGGAATTCACCCACGATGAAGATCCCGACAAATGTGGTGAAATTGCGCGATGCCTGCCTTGATGATGGTGAAAACCAGGTCGTCATATACATCCCAGGTGTGGGGGTTAATGAGATCACGAACAAGCTGATCGGCCTTGTCCATAAACTCGGTGGCGGTGCTTTTGGCTGGGGGCTTGGCGCGAATGTGAGACGCGCCTATCAGCAACTTTGCCAGCATTATGAACCGGGGGATGAGATCTATATCTTCGGTTTTTCGCGCGGAGCCTACACCGCACGATCTTTGGGTGGGATGATCCGCAAATGCGGGATTGTGCCCAAAAACCGGATCAAAAGCGTCTTTACGCTGAACAAGGCATGGCGGCTTTACAAGCGGCGCGGTGCGGAACTGGACAAAGGCCCGCTTTGGACCCAGCGCAAGGCCTTGTCGCCCGATATCGCCACGTCAGAAGACGATTGGAAGGAACGCGGGCAGACTGGTAGTATCGTTGATGTCCGCTATATCGGCGTGTGGGATACGGTTGGGGCCAAGGGCTTGCCCGTGTCTTTGCTGGGGCCTATCGCGAAGTTTTGGAACCGGCGTTATGAGTTCTATGACATGAAGCTTTCCGGCATGGTCAAGAACGCGCGCCATGCGATTGCGCTGGACGAACAACGTATCCTTTTCGAACCGACCGAATGGGACAATCTCGACAAACGAAACGCTGGCGCGGTTGGCCCGGATCGGCCATATCAGCAGCTTTGGTTCATCGGCGATCACGGCACGGTTGGTGGTAGTAAGGAGACCCGTGAACTGGTGTCATTTCCATTGGATTGGATCGCCAAAGGCGCCGTGAAGCTTGGTTTAAAGCTTGATGATAGCGTGCAAATCCCTGACGTGCCGGGTGATGCGGCGGCCCGGTCACCGCATCTCGATCAGCGGATCGGCCCGCTTTATGCGTGGCGCGTGGGGCCGGCTGACCCGCTGCACTACCACTTTTCAGTGGCAGAGCGGATGCGTTTGCTTGGCAATGGGTACAGACCGCAATCGGCAAGTGGCGTACGGCAGGCCTTGCTTCAATTGCCTGCCGAACAGCCCGATGTCAGGCCAGAAGTCCTTCATGCGTGATCCGGGTTTTGCCGCGTAGATAGGGATGCAGGGCGGCGGGCAGGGTAACCGACCCGTCCTCCTGCTGCCCGTTTTCCACAACGGCAATCAGAGTGCGCCCCACAGCGAGGCCTGAGCCGTTGAGCGTATGCACGAATTGCGGTTTGCCCCCTTCCGAGGGCTTGTAACGCGCATTCATGCGTCGCGCCTGATAGTCTCCTGCGACCGAGACAGAGCTGATCTCGCGATACTTGTTCTGACCGGGCAACCAGACCTCGATATCATGGGTCTTGCGCATGCCGGCCCCCAGATCACCAGTGCAAAGCACGACCGTCCGGTAGGGCAGGTCCAGTTTTTCGAGGATCGCTTCCGCGCATTTGGTCATACGGTCATGCTCAGCCGCACTGTCTTCGGGTTTGGTCACACTGACCATCTCAACCTTCTCGAATTGATGCTGGCGCAGCATGCCCGATGTGTCGCGCCCTGCCGATCCGGCCTCTGACCGGAAACACTGGGTGTGGGCGACATAGCGGCGGGGGAGGTAGTCTTCCTCAATCGTCATGCCATTGACGATATTGGTCAGCGTCACCTCAGCCGTGGGGATCAGCCACCAACCATTGGTCGTCTGATAGCTGTCCTCGCCGAATTTCGGCAATTGGCCGGTGCCGTACATCATCTCTTCACGCACGAGCACGGGCGTGATGGTTTCGGTCAGCCCGTGTTCTTCCACATGGACGTCGATCATGAATTGCGCGAGCGCCCGGTGTAGACGCGCGACAGCGCCTGAGAGAAGCACGAACCGGCTGCCCGACAGCTTGGCCGCCGTCTCAAAATCCATGCCGGGGCGGATGGCGGGAATGTCGTAATGCTCAACAGGATCAAAGCTGAAGTTACGTGGGCTGCCGTTGCGATGGATTTCGACATTGTCGTCTTCGTCATCACCGTCAGGGATCGTCTCATCGGGCAGGTTCGGGATGCCCATCAAGAGATCGGTGAGGGCCGCATCCTTCGCTTTGGCCTCTTCGTTCAACGTCGCGATTTGCGACTTTTTCTCAGCCATAAGCGTACGCAAGCGCTCAAACTCGGCCTCATCCCCGCGCGCCTTGGCGGCACCCACCTCTTTCGCAGCTTTGTTCGCCTCGGCCTGGGCCGTCTCTGCCGCCAGAATCTTTTCACGCCGCGCCTCATCCAAGCTCAGAACCTCAAGGGAGACCGGTGCAATCCCACGACGAGACAGGGCTGCATCGAAGGCAGCGGGGTTGTCACGGATAGCGCGGATATCATGCATGGGTCCGGTCCTTTGGTGGTCGTTGAAAGTGCGCGGAGATATGCATCATTGCCCTGCCCAAGGGAAGCGCTGATGCGGGGGCTGCGGCGTAAACGGGCAGATTACAATTGCTTTCCTGAAACCCAGCGCCCATATGACAGCGAAACCAAGGCAAAAGACCCCTAGGCGCGGTTGCCAAGCGCGCGGGCGGGTCATAATGTGCCGCGAATTTTCAGGGCGGTATTGCCGCACAGACCAAGGGATGGAATATGAGAGCCGAAGACCTCATTTTATTGCTGCTGATTTTCGGGATCATGTATTTCCTGCTGATCCGGCCCCAGCAGAAAAAAGTGAAAGAACATCAGGCCATGCTCTCGGCCTTGCGGCGCGGGGATCAGATTGTCACCCAGGGCGGCGTTGTCGGGAAGATCGTCAAGGTCAAGGATGATGCGAATGAGGTGGAGGTTGAGATTGCGAAGGGCGTGAATGTCCGCGTTGTGAAATCAACCATCGCAACCGTGATGAACAAGACCGAACCGGCGAAAACCTGAACCGCCGAAAGGCTGCTTGATGCTCAATATCTCTTTTCCCAAGCTGGTCATGATCTGGTTGACGGTCGCGGTCGGTTTGCTTTTCGCCATGCCGAACGGGTTTTATGGCCGGGTTGAGACTCACAATGACGCGATGGCGATCATCGAGACGGGTCAGACCAATGCAGAGTTGGAGGCGGATGCGGCGGAATGGCCGAGCTTCCTGCCATCTGGCCTCGTTAATCTTGGCCTCGATCTGCGCGGCGGGGCGCATTTGCTGGTCGAGGTGCAGGTGGAGGATGTGCATGCTTCATTCCTCGAAGGCTTCTGGCCATCCGTGCGTGACGTGCTGGCGGCTGAACGCGATGTCGTTGGCTTTGTCACACGTGAGGACAGTCCGCCGACCGAGTTGCGCGTACGTATTTCGCAGTCCGAAGGGGCAACCCGCGCTTTTGAGCTTGTACGCGGTCTTGCCAGCCCTGTGGCCTCATTCACCGGCGCTGCGGCCACGAATATCGATGTGCGGATCAGCGGCACGCTGCTGACCATCACGCTAAGCGAAGCAGAACGCGCGGCGATGGATGAACGCACGATCCTGCAGACACTTGAGATCATCCGCCGCCGGATTGATGAGGTCGGTACACGCGAGCCCACGATCCAGCGGCAGGGCGCGGAACGTATTCTGGTACAGGTGCCTGGCGTCGGATCGGCCAATGAGATTATTGAGCTGCTGGGGACAACGGCACAGCTGACCTTTAATCAGGTTGAAGGCATCGCGTCGGATGCTGACGAGCCTCCCGGAACCGGGAACATGATCCTGCCATCGCTTGACGAGCCGGGATTGTTTTACAGGCTGGAACGGCGGCCTGTTGTGACGGGCGAAGATCTGGAAAACGCGCAACTTGATTTCGACCAGAACGGGCGGCCCGCGGTCGCATTCCGGTTTAATACCTCTGCCGCGCGGACCTTCGGGGATTACACGCTTGAAAATGTAGGACGGCAATTTGCGATTGTGCTGGATGAAGAAGTCATCTCTGCGCCTACAATCCAAAGTCATATTCCGGGTGGGTCGGGGATCATTACCGGGAACTTCACGGTCGAAGAGGCGACAAACCTTGCTGTGCTTCTGCGCGCTGGTGCGCTGCCCGCAGAACTGACATTCCTGGAAGAACGCACCATCGGCCCCGAACTCGGTGCAGATAGTATCGCGGCCGGGCAGATCGCCTGTATCGTCGCGGGTCTCGCGATCCTTGTCTACATGGTGCTGAGCTACGGGCTTTTTGGCATCTTCGCCAATATCGCTTTGGTCATCAATGTGGGTCTGATCTTTGGACTGCTCAGTATCGTCGGGGCCACGCTCACTCTGCCGGGGATCGCGGGGATCGTGCTGACTATCGGGATGGCGGTGGATGCCAATGTGATCGTGTTTGAGCGGATCCGCGAGGAGCTGAAAACCGCCAAAGGCCCGGCGCGGGCGATTGAACTCGGCTATGAAAAGGCGCTGTCCTCAATCATTGACGCCAACATCACGACATTCATTACGGCTGTGATCCTGTTCACCATGGGCTCCGGCCCCGTCAGCGGCTTTGCCGTGACATTGGGCTTTGGGATCATCACATCCGTCTTTACTGCGATATTCGTCACACGGTCCCTGATCGTGATTTGGTTTTCGCGCACCCGCCCAAAGACAATCGAGGTTTGATATGCGTCTAAAGCTGGTTCGCGAAAACACATCGATTGATTTTTTCAGCAAGGCCCGGATCTGGTTGGGTATTTCGATGATCCTGATGGTGGTCGCCTTTGCATCGTTTCTGATCCAGGGCCTGAACTACGGGATCGACTTTCAAGGCGGCACGAGCATCCGGACTGAGTCAACCACGCCCGTTGATGTCGGCGCCTATCGTACCGCTTTGGAGGCGCTGGACCTTGGTGATATCTCGATTGCCGAAGTCGATGACCCGCTTTTTGACGAAGATCAGCATGTGGCTTTGGTCCGCGTGCAGGCCCAGGAAGGCGATGAGCGGATCGCGAGCGAGACGATTGAGGCCATTCAATCGGCATTGCGCACGATTGATCCTGATATGACCTTCCCATCGGTCGAGTCGGTTGGGCCCAAAGTCTCTGGCGAGTTGATCCAGACCGCGATTATCGCTGTGGCCCTCGCGGTTGTGGCGATCCTGCTCTACATCTGGCTGCGCTTTGAATGGCAGTTTGCCATCGGGGCCGTACTGGCTTTGTCGCATGACGTTATCCTAACTATCGGCATCTTCTCGGAACTGCAGATCAAGTTCGATCTGGCGATTATTGCGGCGCTCCTGACGATCGTGGGTTACTCGATCAATGACACGGTGATCGTGTTCGACCGGGTGCGGGAAAACCTTCGGAAGTACAAGAAAAAGGACCTCAAGGAAGTCCTGAACATCTCGATCAACGAAACGCTCAGCCGGACCTTGATGACCTCGGTGACGACCTTACTTGCGCTGATTTCGCTCTTTGTTTTGGGCGGCGATGTGATCCGAGGCTTTGTGTTTGCGATGATCTGGGGCGTGATCATCGGGACTTATTCGTCGATCTTCGTGGCGTCTGCTATCCTGCTGGTGCTCGGTGTGAAACGCGACTGGTCCAAGAAGGACCCGTCCGCTGGCACACGCTACGGCCATATCGATACCTGAGGGGGGCGGATGCGCCTGAACGAAGTCGAATATAACGACGCAGTGCCAATTGATGGCTACGGCCCCGGCTTCTTTCGGATCGGGGGAGAGCGGTTCGAGGGCACGGTCGCTGTCTTTGCCAGTGGCGTGAAGAGCTGGGGCGGGTACGGCGACACGCAAACGATCATCGATCAGGTGGACAGTCTTGATGTGCTTTTTGTGGGCACAGGCGCCGAGATCGCGCATCTGCCCAATGAGTTCCGCATCACGCTTGAGGCAGCAGGTATCGGCGTGGAACCCATGGCCTCGCCCGCAGCCTGCCGCACCTATAACGTGCTTTTGTCCGAGGGACGGCGGGTCGCCGTGGCCTTGCTGCCGGTCTGAATGCTGAAGGTGGAAAACCTGACCTGCGCGCGCGGCGGGATGCCGGTGCTGAGCGATGTCGGGTTCACGGTGGAAGCCGGGCAGGCGCTGGTCCTGCGGGGGCCGAACGGGATCGGGAAGACCACGCTTTTGCGGACTTTGGCTGGATTGCAGCCCGCCATTGAAGGGGAAGTGGATTACCCAGAGGATCAGGGTGCTTATGCGAGCCATGCTGACGGCGTGAAGTCGGCGCTGACGGTGGCCGAGAACTTGCAGTTCTGGGCGGATGTCTATGGCCAGAGCGACGTAGCTGCAGATGTCCCGCCCGGCGGCACCGCCGGGCAGCCCCCGACCGCCGCCCCGGACAGGGGCTTCACCCCCACCCGCGGCCGGGGGTTGCACTCCGTTCTTGAGGCCTTCGATCTCGACGAATTGCGGAACCGCATGGGCGGCACCCTCTCTGCCGGGCAACGGCGCCGCCTCGGTCTTGCGCGGCTCGCGATGATCGGGCGCAAGGTGCTTTTCCTCGATGAGCCCACGGTGTCCTTGGATCGTGCATCGGTGAGCCTCTTTGTCGATTGGCTAAAGGCACATCTGGCGGCGGGAGGCATTGCCGTCATCGCCACCCATATCGATCTGGGGCTGGATGCGCCAGAACTTGACTTGACCCCGTTTAAAGCCGCGCCCGATCTGGGCGGCGGCGCGGATGAGGCCTTCTTATGATCGCCCTTTTGCTACGTGACCTGCGCCTCGCGGTCCGCGCAGGGGGCGGATTTGGCCTCGGCCTCGCCTTCTTTTTGATCGTCGTCGTGTTGGTCCCATTCGGTGTCGGGCCGGAGACGGAACTCCTGTCCCGTATCGCGCCGGGCATCCTGTGGGTCGCGTCTTTGCTGGCCGCGCTCCTCTCGCTCGACCGGATATTTGCACTGGATTACGAAGACGGGTCGCTGGCGCTGCTGGCGACATCACCTTTGCCGCTGGAGGGTGCGGCATTGATGAAGGCGTTGGCGCATTGGATTACCACGGGCCTGCCGCTGACCATTGCGGCTCCTGCGCTGGGGTTCCTGTTGAGCCTCGCGCCCGATGCCTATCTCTATCTGCTCATCTCGCTTCTGATCGGCACGCCAGCCTTGTCGGTGATCGGCACTTTTGGCGCTGCGCTGACCGTTGGGCTGCGCCGTGGTGGGCTTTTGCTTTCGCTGCTCATCCTGCCGCTCTACGTCCCAACGCTGATCTTCGGGGCCGAGGCTGTAAGGCGTGGCGCTGATGGGCTCGACCCGACCGGCGCGCTGATCCTGCTGGGTGGGATCACAGCTGGGGCATTCGCGCTGATGCCATTCGCCACTGCGGCGACGTTGCGCATCAATCTGCGGTGATGGGGATTGAGCGGATGATGGGGGAGGATTAGATAAGCGCCATGTCGATGTGGGAATACGCCAATCCAAAGCTGTTCATGGGCTGGACCCGTCCGGTTCTGCCTTGGCTTTTCTGGTCTGCGGGGCTGTGCCTCGTGGTCGGCCTCGTCTGGGGCTTTTTCTTTACACCTAATGACTTCCGCCAAGGATCGACCGTGAAGATCATTTATCTCCACGTGCCCTCGGCCCTAATGGCGATCAACGCATGGCTGATGATGCTGGTGGCCTCGATCATTTGGGTCGTCCGTCGGCACCATGTCTCGGCCCTTGCGGCGCGCGCTGCAGCCCCGGTTGGCGTGGTGATGACCCTGATCGCACTCTTCACCGGGGGCATCTGGGGCCAGCCGATGTGGGGGACCTATTGGGCGTGGGATCCAAGGCTCACTTCGTTCCTGATCCTGTTTCTGTTTTATCTGGGCTACATCGCCTTGTGGGAGGCGATTGAGGATCCCGACACCGCCGCGGACCTGACCAGCGTGCTCTGCATGGTCGGTTCGATCTTTGCGATCTTGTCGCGGTACGCGGTGCTGTTCTGGAACCAGGGGTTGCATCAGGGGGCGACGCTGTCGCTGGATAAGGAAGAGAACATCTCGGACGTGTTCTGGTTCCCGCTTCTCGTCTGCATCGCGGGCTTTGTGCTTTTGTTCATTGCCCTCGTTCTGATGCGCACACGCACCGAAATCCGCGCCCGCAGGATGCGGGCCTTGCAAGCGAGGGCGGCCCGTGCCTGATCTGGGGGAATATGCGGTCGAAGTGCTCTCGGCCTATGCAGTGACGCTGGCGCTTTTGGCGATCCTGATTGGACTCAGCTGGCGGCGCTATGCGCGGGTGAAGGCGGCATTGGAGGAGGTTGAACGAAATGGCTAGAATCTCGCCCCTAATGATCCTGCCGCCCGCGATCTTTGCCGCCTTTGCTGGCTTGGCGCTGGCCGGGATGCTGCGGGACAACCCCGATGAATTGCCGTCCACCTTCGTGGGCCAACCCGCGCCGCCGGTGCCGGTCGAGGCCGTTCAGGGCACCGCGCAACTGACCGATGAGGACCTGCGGTCGGGCGATATCACCATCGTGAACTTCTGGGCCAGCTGGTGCCCGCCTTGCCGGGCAGAGCATCCGAACCTCCTGGACCTTGAGGCGCAGGGCTACCGCATCGCCGGAGTGAATTTTCGGGATCAGCAAGAACAGGCCTCGACCTATTTGGTGGATTACAATGATCCGTTCTTTGCCACTGGGTTCGACCTGCGGGGCAGGGTGGCCATCGACTGGGGCGTGACCGCCCCGCCGGAGACTTTCATCGTGGATGGCGATGGGACAGTGCTCTATCGGTTTGTCGGGCCGCTGGTTGGGTCGGATTATGAACAGCGGTTTTTGCCGGAACTGGCGAAGGCGGTGGAGTAGTCGAAAATCTCATGCCCGTCTTGCGGGTCACAGCCTGCTGAACATTTTGTCGATGGATAGTTGAATGCAGAAATCGTTGAAGTCTGCGGCAACCTCCGGATAGTCATCGTAACCTGCTCCAAACGCAACAAATCGTGGACGTTCTTCATTTGTTGTGTCCATTAAGAAGCTGACGCCCATATCATCGTCAGCAATAACGATTTGGTTGAGGTTTGCTTTCGAACCTAGTGCGTCTCGATGAAATATGGTTTGCTGTACAACATCCATGAAAAAGTTGTTGCGATTACGATCCAAGCCGAAGATTTCAAATCCTTGGCCAACCATGGCTCCGTAATTTGATAGGAACTCGCGGTATTCTGGTGGAAATTTCAACCCAAGCTCAGTTTGTGCCGCCTCTATCTCTGCGGCGCGGGCCGCTTCGGCGATGTAAGTTGGGTTTGGCGGTGTCTTCGGGACGCCATTGTCAAAGTACCCACGGCCAACCACCACAGGCGTTGTCATAATGCTATCGATTTGAAGATGCATGACGCCTTGGCAGATTTACAAATAAGTTAGGCCCCAGCAGTACCGCCAGGGCCACTTTAAAATCAAGCGGCCTTCGCCAAGTTCTGCAGCACATAGTGCAGCACGCCGCCGGATTTGATGTAGTCGATCTCGACCGCTGTATCGATCCGGCATTTCAGCGTGATGTCCTTGGTCGATCCATCCGCGAAGGTGATGTTTGCCGTCACCTCTTGCAGGGGCTTCACGTCGGCCAGCCCTTCGATTGTCACCGTTTCCTCGCCCGTTAGGGCGAGCGTATGCCGGGTGTCGCCGCCGGTGAATTCGAATGGAACCACGCCCATGCCGACGAGGTTGGAGCGGTGGATGCGTTCGAAGTTTTCGGCGATGACCGCCTTTACACCCAGAAGCGAAGTGCCCTTCGCAGCCCAGTCCCGCGATGATCCGGCACCGTATTGTTCGCCACCAAAGACGACCAGCGGAGTGCCGTTGGCCTGATGCGCCATTGCGGCCTCGAAGATGGATGTTTGCGCGCCATCGGGCCCTTTGGTGTAGCCGCCTTCGACACCTTCCAGCATCTCGTTCTTGATGCGGATATTGGCGAAGGTGCCGCGCATCATGACCTCATGGTTGCCTCGGCGCGAACCGTATGAGTTGAACTCGCGCACTGGCACCTGCCGTTCGATCAGGTACTTGCCTGCTGGCGTCGTGTCTTTGAACGACCCGGCGGGGCTGATGTGGTCGGTGGTGACCATGTCGCCGAGGACGGCGAGGACCTTGGCGTTCACCACATCCTTGATCTCGCCGGGTTCCTTGGACATGCCCTGGAAATAGGGCGGGTTCTGGACGTAGGTCGAAGTGGGAGGCCAGTCATAGGTTTCGCCGGTGGATGTCTCAACCGATTGCCATTTTTCGTCGCCTTTGAACACGTCGGCATATTTGCTGATGAACGCTTCGCGGGTGACGGTTTTCTCGACCAGTTCATTGATCTCGGCCGAGGTGGGCCAGATGTCTTTCAGGTAGACGTCGTTGCCGTCCTGATCCTGTCCCAGCGGCTCGGTCGTCAGGTCGATATCCATCGTGCCTGCCAGCGCGTAGGCCACGACCAGCGGGGGCGAGGCCAGGTAGTTGGCGCGCACGTCGGGGCTGATCCGGCCCTCGAAGTTCCGGTTGCCGGAGAGGACGGAAGTGGCGACCAGATCGCCTTCGGCAATCGCGTCGCTGAGCTCCTTCTGGATCGGACCGGAGTTGCCGATGCAAGTCGTGCAGCCATAGCCGACGAGGTTGAACCCGATCTTATCCAGATCATCTTGCAGGCCGGCAGCCTCCAGATACTCCGATACGACCTGAGAGCCAGGGGCGAGCGATGTCTTGACCCATGGCTTCCGGTCAAGGCCCAAGGCAGCGGCTTTGCGCGCCACGAGGCCCGCGCCGATCATCACATAGGGGTTCGATGTGTTGGTGCAGGAGGTAATCGAGGCGATCACGACCTTGCCGCTTTCCATCGTGTAATCCTCGCCCGCGACGGCGACTTCCTTGCCCATGGGGCGCTTGAAGGTCTCCTCCATTTCCTTTTTGAACGCCGCTTTCGCGTCGGTCAGCGCCACGTAATCCTGCGGACGCTTGGGGCCGGAAATGGCGGGCACGATTGTGCCCATGTCGAGATGCAGCGTGTCGGTGTAGACCGGTGCGTAGTTCTCATCCCGCCAGAAGCCGTTTTCCTTCGCATAGGCCTCGACGAGCGCGATGCGCGCTTCTTCTCGGCCCGTGTTGCGCAGGTAGCGCAGGGTTTCACCGTCGATGGGGAAGAATCCGCAAGTGGCGCCATATTCGGGGGCCATGTTGGCGATGGTCGCCCGGTCGGCCAATGGCAGACGGTCCAGCCCTTCGCCATAGAATTCAACGAACTTGCCGACGACGCCGAGTTCGCGCAGCATCTCGACGACTTTCAGCACCAGATCGGTGCCTGTGGTGCCTTCCATCATTTCGCCGGTCAGCTCAAAACCCACGACCTCAGGGATCAGCATGGACACAGGCTGACCCAGCATCGCGGCCTCCGCTTCGATCCCGCCAACGCCCCAGCCAAGAACGGCAAGGCCGTTGACCATGGTGGTGTGCGAGTCGGTGCCGACGAGCGTGTCAGGGTAGGCGACTTCCTCACCGTTCTGGTCCTTGTCCGTCCAGACGGTCTGGGCGAGATATTCCAGGTTCACCTGGTGGCAGATGCCGGTGCCGGGAGGCACAACGCGGAAGTTGTTGAACGCGCCCTGACCCCATTTCAGAAACTGGTAACGTTCCATGTTGCGTTCGTACTCGCGGTCCACATTCATCTGGAAGGCGCGGGGATTGCCGAATTCGTCGATCATCACGGAGTGGTCGATGACCAGATCAACCGGGTTCAGCGGGTTGATCTGTTGCGCGTCGCCACCAAGCGCCACAATGCCATCGCGCATCGCCGCCAAATCAACAACGGCAGGCACCCCGGTGAAATCCTGCATCAGCACGCGGGCCGGGCGATAGGCAATCTCGCGCGGGTTCTTGCCGCCGTTTGCCGCCCAGTCGCCGAACGCCTTGATATCATCGACCGAGACCGAAAAACCATCATCTTCAAACCGCAAGAGGTTCTCCAGAACCACCTTCAGCGCCGCGGGCAGTTTGGAAAAATCGCCGAGGCCCGCAGCTTCAGCCGCCGGGATCGAGTAATAGGCAACCGACTGGTCGCCGACCTTCAGGGTTTTGCGGGTTTTGGCTGTGTCTTTGCCGACTGTGATGGTCATGGCTATCCCTTTCGTGGCTATGCAGACGAGACTTGAGGTGCTTCTGCACCAAGCAGAAAAAGCAATCAAGAGGCTCACGCAAGTTTTTGTATACCATTGCACACAATTCATCACAAGATTGATTATGACCCCCAATTGCAACATGACATAACACTCGCAATTGGTTGATTGGCTATTTCAAGCAAAGCTGCGTAAGCCTGTCGGGCAGTAGACGATCAGGACCTCCAATGCGCCATTTTTTTGCAGCCGTCGCGTTTTTCGGCCTCTTCCAGACGACCCAAGCCTTCGCACAAAATGGCCCCGTGGTGATCGAGCTTTATACGTCGCAAGGATGTTCGTCCTGCCCGCCCGCCGACGCAATGTTGCACGACCTGGCAAAGCGGGACGATGTGATCGCGCTGGCATTGCATGTGGATTACTGGGATTACATCGGCTGGAAAGATAGTTTTGCACAGCCTGCTTTCACGGCGCGGCAACACGATTACGCGCGCGCCGTAAACTCCGCTACGGTTTACACCCCTCAGATGGTGATTGGTGGCGTCGATCACGTCATCGGGTCGCGACCCATGCAGGTGATGGACACGATCCAGGCGCATAGTGCGAAAGGCAATCCAGTTGCAGTGTCATTGACCAGGCAGGGTGAGAACATCCAGATTAGCGCGCAACCCGGCGGGACCGGCGAGTATGTGGTGCAGCTCGTGCGCTATACGCCCGAAGAAACCGTCGCCATTCGTCGTGGCGAGAATGCCGGCCGCAACTTGCGTTACGCCAATATCGTCACATCATGGACGGTGATTGAGCGATGGGATGGAAGCGCGCCGCTGGACATTGTCGCGCAGGCGGATGGAGATGCACCCGTGGCGGTCATCATCCAGCAGGCCACGAACGGGCCGATTGTTGGCGCTGCACAGCTGCGCTAACGGGTTTTCCAGCGACGGTGGATCCAGAACCATTGCTCGGGATTATCGGCGATACGTGCCTCAAGCCGTTCTGTCATGGCTGCCATCATTGCTGTGGGCGTGCCGGGCGCGACAGGTTCTTCGACAACGACTTTGAATGACAAACCATCGTCGCGGCGTATGCCGAAATAGGGGATGACCAGCGCATCCATTTTGAGCGCAATATCCGCGGCGGATGTTGCCGTGCGGGCCGGATGGCCCAGAAACGGCAGCACGATCCCCTGGGCCGAGACATCAAAAAGCAGGGTTCCCATGCCGCCGGATTTCAGATGACGGGCAAATCCCATCGTGCCTTTGCGCCCTTGTGCGAACACGGGGCCGCCCCAAGACGTCATCGTCTTTGCATAATGGTCGTTGAAATAGGCGTTCTGCATCGGTCGGTAGAGCCCGCCGATCACATGCCCCATCCGTGTCAGCACATGGCGTGGTGCCTCGTGATTGCCGAAATGGGCCGTCACAAAGATGACCGGACGGTCATCTGCAGCGGCTTGGGCGAGTGGGGCGAGGCCCCCGCCCGTCGGTTCCAGATCGGCCAAACGGGCGCCGAATTCCTGCCAGGAGTAGTTTTCCATGATCGTGCGGCCGAAATTGTCGCAACAGGCCTCCGCGATCCTGCGACGCTCATTTGCTGACATATCGGGATAGATCAGCGCCAGATTGTCTTCCGCCCGTTTGCGGTAGCCAACGAGCGGGCCAATCGCGCGGTGTAGCATCGTGCCCATCATTGCCACGCGTTTTTCGTAAGGCATCAGACGCAGTGCGCCTATCAGCGTGCGCAACATGCGATCCGCGACCCAATCGGCACGTGATCCTGTAGGAATGTCCTGGTTGGTCACGAGGTCTCGGGCGTCTTTGCCAGCCCCGTGCCAATCATACTGTCGCGGGTGACGAGCTTGGCAAGATCATCCTCTGACCAGTCGTCAGTGCCCCCAGGGCGGGCCGGTATGACGATGTAGCGCATGTCGGCGGTGCTGTCATGCACGCGTACTCTGGTCGTTTCGGGCAGGTTGACGCCAAATTCCGCCAGAACCTTGCGCGGTTCTTTTACAGTGCGCGAACGGTAGGCCCGCGATTTATACCAGTCGGGCGGTAGTCCGAGTAGATTTCTGGGGTAACAGGAGCACAATGTGCAGACGATGATGTTATGAATGTCGGCCGTGTTCTCAACTGCGATGAGATGCATCGGGCCGATGTCGAACCCCATGTCGCGGCTTGCGACGCTGGCATCGGCCAGAAGTGCTGTACGAAAGTCAGGATCGGTCCAGGCCCGCGCGACAACGGCGGCGCCGTTGGCAGGAGAGCGGCTGTCCATCCTGTCGATCTGCGCGGCGATCTCGGCGGGCGTTGTAACGCCCTTCTCGATCAGCAACTCGCGGATCGCGATTTCCATCTGCTGCCAATAGGTCAGCGGGTGGTCGTTGTCAGGTCGGTAAGGGTGACCTGACGGGGACAACTCATCATGGTGATCATGGGGCATGCGGGGCGTCCACCGGTTCCAGCCAATGGCTGTAGATTTCCACGTCAATCGTGTCGTCGGGCTGCGCTGCTTCTGCCCCCCAGATCTCAGTCATGGTAAAGCGCACCCGTAAGAGCGGCAGCTTCTCCGCAGGCAGGCCGTAAGCCAGTTGTTCGGGATTTGCGAATGACCCCAAACGGCGCTCGACTTGGCCGACCTTGCCCCGCAGATAGCTGGGGGTACGGACATGGCCGGGGGGCATATCGGCGCGGACGCGCATCCATTCAACCATCTTCATCTGCCCGTGACATAAAATCGAAGGAGGCGAACTGCTCTATAGGGGCCATTTCCGCCGTCATCGTTGGTCCTTCGCCGACACGGGTCATACGTTTCCCGGCATCGGTGAAATCGACGATCTCGACCTCTTGGCGGTCGCCGCCCATCAGATAGACAAGCTGCACGTCACCGTCATTCGTCAGTTTGTGGGCCGGGCCGCCCGCTGGAAAGGCGGCAAAGCTGCCCTCGTGCATGACATGGGTGTCGTTATCCATCTCCAGCCGTCCGGTCCCGCTGATGATGTAAACCCATTCCTCTTCGTGGTAATGCCGGTGTTTGGGAAAGGATGTCTGTCCCGGTGAAAGATGGGCAAGGGTGACCGATGCGCGGGCAAGCCCGGCAGCATGTGCCAACGGAAACATGGTGATATCGGCATCCTGATCCAACGGGTGGCGAAACCGAAATCGTGTCGCGGCAATGTCGGGGGCGTGCCAGACCAAGCTATTCTCAGCCATTGGCGGCCTCGCCATAGGTGGCGCCACGTTCCGCGACCTCGGACATGCGGGCACCCAGTTCGGCGGTCGTGTAGATCCCGGCCTCGATCAGGTTCTGGTTTACCGACGCGATCCAACGCTCGTAATATGTCATCGTTTCGAAGGCTTCGGGGCCCATATCCTCAAGCACGCGGCGCAGCCCATCAACCGTGAAATGCCCTTTGGACGAGCAGATGACCATCAACGCATCCACACGCTTTTCCCAAATTGCAAAATCGTGTTGATCCCTGTCGATTGGCCCAGCGGGTTGGCCGCCCATGTCGTGCCATCTGCGGCCATCAAAAGGGTGCAAGTCGTCAGTCATGCCCCGAGGTTAACAGATGAGCCAGCACTGTCTACGCGGTTTTAGCCGTCTTCGTCGGCGGCGTCAGGGTCGCGGAAGACGATCTTGCCAGCATCCGCCAGACCACGGATTGCGGTTGTCACCTCGGACATTGCAGCCTCTGCATCCGCCTTTTTGACGGTGCCGGCCTCTTCTGCATCATCGCGCATCTGCGCCGCGATCCTCTGCGATACATTGGCTAGGATGAACTCCGCCGCGGCGCGCACATCTTCTTCGCCCGCCAAGGCACCGGCCATTGCCCTGCCAAGGACCTCCGCCGGTACTTCGCGAATACAATTGGGAATATCGACGGGTTTGATGCGGTTAGCGATGTCCTTGAAGGTGAAGATGGCCTTGCGCACATGACCCGCGAATTCCGGATCATCGTTATTCAACCCTTCAAGCACGTCGTCGCGGCGATCCGCGCGGGTCGCGTTCAGGATGTCACCCAGCCGCTGAACCGGCGCCTTTTCAAACGCGCCGATGGTGATCTGCCCGTATTCATCGGCAAGGGCGGCCCCAATAGTCCGCACAGCCTCGGACGAGGTGTGTTCGGTGCGCGACATCGCAAGGCTGATCCGCCTGGCCCGTTCGCCGGGCGTTTGCGTCAATACCTCCGCCGCCTTGGCAACTGTGAGTTTCGACAAGGTTATCGCGCTAACCTCAATGCTTTCGGCCATCATGATAGTGACCAGCCTGTCGACGGGAAGCGCTGTGATGATTGGCCAGTGATCGCCGTTGCGAACATCTGCGGTCTGTTTGCGCAGCCGATCCGCCAATTCGGGCGAGAGGTGGTCGGCGAGGGCCAAGATGGCGCCGTCTTTGGTACCCGGTGCGGTCAGTCCGATGGCCTCAACCTCGCCCAGAAACTCCTCCGCCACGGCCGCGACAGTGTCGCGGTCAACAAGGCGCAGCGCCCCCAACTCTTGGGTCAGAAGTTCCTGCAAATGAACGGGCAATTGTGACAGCGACAACTGGCTGCCATCACCGACAATCATTTGCACGATCATGGCTGCCTTGCGCCGACGTGTTAACTGGGCTTGTGCAGCAATAGGGGCCTGAACGTTCATGCCCCCGTACTACGGTTATTTGCGTAAACGAAGCGTTAGCCGGACCTGTCAGGAACCGGGATGTGTCACCAGAATCGACATTTTTCTTAGCTGTGCGACCGTTTCGTCGGAAAGGTGGGCCTGGCTTTGCGTCGAATCGTGCAATTCGTTGAACCGGCGAGAGATACTGGCAACCTCTTCATCGGTGAAGTCACGGTCGCCGCGCGCGAAACTGCCGACGCTTCGGATGCCATCGGTCACACCTGGCGTTTCGTGAGCGCATGTAATGCCGAACTTGATCCCGTGCTCGTTCGCGAGCTCCAAAACGCCGACAGGGTCGTTGTCACGCAGCTTGTCCCACCGGATCGCGCCGGTATTGTCAAAACCCCATGCTAAGGTCGGGTCGCTCATCAGCAACCCCTTTTCCGCGTAAAGGTCCAACCATGCCTTGCTGTAGGTCTGGAACATAAACTTCGGCGTGGCATACTCAATCTGCAAACCAATCGCATAACCCGCAGGTGCCAACTCGTTCAGCTCGCCCAGGACAGCACTGATTTCAATCTGGGTCGACGACATCATTACTACTCGCTTTCCGGTTGCCAAACTGGACACTGTCCCAATAGAGTTCAGTTTAGCGTTGTCTCTTGGCATAGTAGAGATAAGAGTCAGGCCGAAACAAGAGCTATGTGAAGTTGGCGGCTCTTTGAGGGAATTGAATGACGACACTTCTGGGTCCAGAGGAGATCGCGCAGCTTGCGCCGTCGGGCTATTACATCGCGTTGCGCATCGGTTTTGCGTTCCCGATGGAAGAAGTGAACGCTTTCCCCGAGGAGTGGATCAGCCACTACACGAAACAGCGATTTATGCTTTTCGATCCGATTGTTAGGTGGGCTTACAGCCACACGGGAACGATCCGTTGGAGCGAGCTCCCGCTTGACGATCCTAAGCGGATAATCGCGCAGGCCCAAACCTTTGGTATGCGCTACGGCGTGACCGTGTCACTGTTTGACAGTGGGGCTGACGCACAGCGATCGTTTGCGTCGTTCACACGGTCTGATCGGGAGTATACCGACCTTGAAGTGAAACTTTTGAAGGCATTTTTAGCGCGACGGCACAACGAAACGGCGCCGCCGACGAACCTGACCAAAGCAGAGCTGGAAGCCTTGGGAATGGTGAAGGATGGGAAGCGTCTGAAGGAGATCGCCTTTGAGTTGAGCGTGAGCGAGGGGGCTGTCAAACAGCGCCTCAAGAACGCCAAGCTGAAACTAGGTGCAAAAACAGGTAGTCAGGCTGCCGCACTTGCCAACCAATATGGCCTGATCTGAAACTTTACCTGATTTTTTTTCTCACTTAGGAACAATTCGCGTTAATTTGTCGTTGTCTTGGTTAAGAAGGCAATGAAACGAATGGACGGCGGACGCGTTTTCGTCTTTGGGTAGAAAGAAAATCGGCATGGAAAACATAACGTTTAACCTCGCGCAGCTGCACCAGTATGGCACTGCATTCTATGAGTTTTTGGGTCTGCGAAAGCGATTCTTTGTTGATCAGTTGGGATGGAGCATCCCACATGATGACAATGTCGAAATGGACCAGTACGACAATCCGAAAGCGTATTATTCGCTTGTGTTGCGTGATGGGGTCGTGATCGGCGGAACTCGCGCAATGGCGACTACTGCGCAATGGGGGTCACATACTTACATGCTGCGCGATGCGGTTGCGGGCAAACTGATCGGCATTCCGCCCCATATTCTTCCGAACGCGGAGGTGACCACCAATATCTGGGAAATCACGCGCACGGTCATTTCGGACGATGTGAATACACAAGCGGACCGCTCAGAATGTTTGGCGCTTATGCTGGATGGTGCCGTCGATGTCGCGCGCGAACAGGGGGCAACGGAACTCATGTCATTGTCGCCCGTCGCCATGGTGCGGACCTTGCGCAAGCTGGGCTATGAGACGCAAAGGATCGGTGAGCCGTATCGAAACGCGGAAGACGGGCGGCTTTATGCCTGCATGAACATGCCGGCCAAGCGCCGAAACATCGGACCGGCTCCTGCGCCTGTCACGCCAAAGCCGACACATGCGATGGACCAGCATGCGGTGCATTCGCCATCCGTGATCTAACGTTCCTTTCCATGTCGGGCTTGCCCATTGGCGTTTCGTCAAAATCTGATTTGTCAGCTTTTGGCGAAACGTTGATTTAAACAGGCTAAGTGAATGGCTCGACGATCACCATTTCAGGACCGTTTAGACACTTGCGAAGCTTGTGCGGTCCCTCAATCCTCTCCGAAAACACGCGCGAAAATGGTATCCACATGCTTGGTGTGGTAGGCGAGATCGAACTTCTCGGCGATTTCATCGGCTGACAAGGCCGCGCGGACATCTTCATCAGCCATCAATTCGGTCTGAAAATCCGCGCCTTCCTCCCAGACTTTCATCGCATTGCGCTGCACCAGGCGATAGGCGTTTTCGCGGCTGACTCCGGCTTGCGTGAGTGCCAATAGCACGCGTTGTGACATGATCAGCCCACGGAACTTGTTCATATTTGCCAGCATGTTGTCGGGGTAGATCACCAGTTTTTCAATCACGCCAGCCAAGCGGTTCAGCGCAAAGTCCAGCGTCACCGTCGTATCCGGCCCAATCGCCCGTTCCACCGATGAATGGCTGATATCGCGTTCATGCCACAGCGTGACATTCTCCAAAGCAGGCACAACCGACATCCGCACGAGGCGCGCGAGCCCGGTCAGGTTTTCGGTCAAAACCGGGTTGCGTTTGTGCGGCATGGCGGAGCTGCCCTTTTGCCCTTTGGAAAAGAACTCCTCCGCCTCAAGCACCTCGGTCCGCTGCATGTGGCGGATTTCTGTTGCGATGTTTTCAATGCTGCTGGCGATCACGCCAAGTGTGGCAAAGAACATCGCATGCCGGTCGCGCGGGATGACTTGTGTGCTGATGGGTTCAGGAGTTAGCCCCATTTCCTTGCACACATGCTCTTCGACCGCCGGATCGATATTGGCGAATGTGCCCACAGCACCCGAGATGGCGCCGGTCGCGATTTCGGCACGCGCATTAACCAGACGCGCGCGGCCCCGGTCCATTTCGGCGTAGAACCGGGCAAAGGTCAGGCCCATCGTGGTCGGTTCCGCATGGATGCCGTGGCTGCGGCCGATGCGGACGGTATCCTTGTGCTCATAGGCACGGGTTTTGAGGGCGGCAAGCACGCGGTCCATATCCGCAATCAGGATGTCGGAGGCACGGACCAGTTGAACATTCAGCGTGGTGTCGAGCACATCCGATGAGGTCATACCCTGATGGACAAAGCGGGCTTCATCATTGCCGATGATCTCGGCCAGGTGGGTGAGGAAGGCGATGACGTCATGCTTGGTGACCGCTTCGATCTCATCAATCCGGGCGACGTCGAATTCTACATCCTTGGCCTTCCAGACCGCCTCCGCATTTTCCTTTGGAATGACACCCAACGCGGCCTGCGCGTCACAGGCATGTGCCTCGATCTCGTACCAGATCCGGAACTTCGTGGCAGGCTCCCAAATGGCGGTCATTTCGGGGCGGGAATAGCGAGGGATCATGAAAGGGCACCTTTATCCGGGCTGGCCAGCAATTGCAGGTCGCGTCATAAGGGGGCGGGCCGGAACCCTCAAGGGAGAGATGACATGTTGGACGCTGTCGATTTCATCGGCCAATGGCAGGTGCAGCGCGTGATCGATGATCGGTATGGCGGGCAGCAAGGTGTGTTTGAGGGGACATGTGTTTTTTCTGAGCAGAGCGCATCGCGGCTGGACTACGCCGAAGAGGGCAAGATCAGGATGGGGGCGGGGCCCTCGCTGACAGCCAACCGGCGCTATCTCTGGGTTTTTGGGTCCGAGAGGGTTGACGTGTTCTTTGCCGATGGCGGCGCGTTTCACAGCTTTGTTCCTGCAGGGCAGACGGATGGGACGGATCACCCCTGCGGTGACGACTATTATCGGGTTCAGTATGACTTCCGCCACTGGCCCGATTGGCAGGCGACTTGGCACGTGACGGGGCCACGCAAGGACTACACCTCAACATCCCGCTACAACCGCGTGTCACCATAGCGCCGCTGAGGCGTTGGCGCTAACGCGCTTGCGCCGCATTGCCGCATCGGGCAATAACCGTGCAACGAAACAAAACAGGGGAAGGCGGCAGATGGCGCTTGCACTCAATGACAAAGTCCTGACCGAGACGTTCGGTCCATCCGAAGGCACCGCGCTGCGGATCAAGCAGGTGTTGATGGTTGTGCTCGGCATCGTGGCATTGGCCGTTTTCGCCAAGATCACGATCCCGATGTGGCCGGTACCGATCACCATGGGCACATTCGCCGTTTTGACCATCGGTGCCGCCTATGGCCCGCGTCTGGGTCTGGCGACGATCCTGGGTTACATGATCATTGGCGCGCTCGGCTTTGATGTTTTCGCCAGCTCATCGGCCGAGAGCTTTGGTATCGCATACATGATGGGCGGCACCGGCGGCTATCTTGTGGGCTATGTCCTTGCAACCCTGGCCTTGGGCTGGGCCGCGCGTGCTGGATGGGATCGGTCGGTACTGTGGATGGCGTTGGCCATGCTGATCGGGAATGCGCTGATCTACGTTCCCGGACTTTTGTGGTTGGGTCAGCTTTATGGCTGGGATCAGCCGATCCTGGAATGGGGTCTGACGCCATTCCTTGTTGGCGACGCGCTTAAACTTGGTCTGGCAGCGTTGTTGGTGCCCGGCTTGTGGAAGCTGTTCGGTGACGCGCGCCAATAAGCTTGGCACAAATCAGCTATCTGAAAAGGCGCCGCAATCCGCAGCGCCTTTTTTTCATGCAAGCTCTGTGCTGATCTCAGAACTCCGCTCCAGCGTCTTATGCACGGGGCACTTGTCGGCAATCTCAAGCAGTCGTTCACGCTGCTCATCTGAGAGATCGCCCGTCAGATGGATCATCCGCTGAAAGCGATCGACTTTGGCACCGGGGTCAGCTGCATCGGCTCCGTGTTCCTTGGCGTGTGTGATATCCACGCTGACGTCGGTCAGCGGCCAGCCTTTGCGCCGCGCATACATCCGGATTGTCATGGATGTGCAGGCACCCAACCCGGCCGAAACTAGGCCGTAGGGTGTGAGCCCCTTGTTTGTGCCGCCGAATTTGGCGGGCTCATCAGCAAAGACATGATGCGGGCCGGACTGGATGTCTTGCAGAAAGCCGTTCGCATCGGCCTCCGTCACGCGCAAGACACCTTCGGGCACATCCGCAGGTTTAGGTGGCTCCGGCAGCTTGAGATATCGCTTCGACCAGGCGGCAATCACGTCGGCGGCATACTCCGCATCTGCAGGACGTGACACCAGATGATCGGCGTCGTCGAGTGTGACAAAGCTCTTTGGATGTTTGGCTGCCAGAAAGATGTCAGAGGCATTTTCAACGCCCACCGTTGCATCGCGTGGCGCATGCAGGACGAGCAGCGCTGCTTTCAATTTGGCAATTGAGGATGTCAACGCCGCCTCAGACACGTCATCCACAAAACCCTTGCCGATGCGGAAGGGGCGACCGCCAAGGCTGACCTCGGCCACGCCTTTGTCGACAATCTCTGGCAGCGCTTCGGAGAAATTGTGCGTCACGTGCCCTGGATCAAACGGCGCACCGATGGTGACAACGGCCTTGATGCTCTCCATCATCGGTGCGGCCTTCAGAACGGCTGCCCCGCCCAGCGAATGGCCGATGATCAGCGAAGGGGCCATGCCGCGCGCTTCAAGCGCCCGACAGGCGGCGATGAGGTCATCCACATTGGACGTGAAGCTGGTATTCTCGAACTCGCCTTCCGAATGTCCCAGCCCCGTGAAGTCAAACCGCAACACCGCAATCCCCATGGCCGAGAGGCGCGCGGCGATCCGGCGCGCGGCAGTGATATCTTTCGAGCACGTAAAGCAATGAGCGAATAGTGCGGTGGCCAGATGCGGGCCGTCCGGCATGTCGAGACGGGCGGCAAGGATGTCCCCCGCATGGCCCTGAAATGTCAGCTTTTCTGTCGGCATGGGATCGCCTTTCGCGTTGTCTGCACAAATTCTGCGCAAGACATGGGCAAGGGTTGCAAACGAAACAACTCTTCTTGCAGGCAATCGCGGCAAGGTGAGAGATGTTACTGAGATGAGATTCTTTCGGATTGGTTTGGGATTGGTGCTTGGATGCGCCGCTTTGGGCGTCTGGCTCGGCTTTGCAGGTAGGCTGCACCCGATAGGGGACAGCGTGTCGCTTTTCCGGATCGTCCTGGGGCTTGTCTGCCTACTGGGGTGCCTTTGGCAGATCGGTCTGATCTGGCGGGCCGCACTGGGGCTGACAGCCGCCGCTGCTTTGCTGACGACGTTGCCGCTGTTCTGGGGCAGCGGTGCTGACGGCGAACTCAGCGTCTATTCCAAGAACCTGTGGTATCGCAATGATCAGGTTGCAGCCGTTGCAGCCGATATGCGCGAAAGTGGGGCCGAGGTGATTGCCTTGCAGGAAGTGTCAGGCCGCAATCTGCCTTTGCTTGCGGCGCTGAGCGACACGCATCCGTTTCAGCATCTTTGCCGGTTTGCCGGGTGGAGCGGGGTTGCCGTGCTCTCTAAACATCCCATTACCGATCAGACCTGCTCGGATAGGCGTGGCATTGCGGTTGCCCGCATTGACCACGAGGGAGAATATGTTTGGGTCGGATCGGTCCATCTGAAATGGCCGTTTCCTTACGCCAACGCGCATTCGTCGCGCGCGGTCAAAGACGTCCTCAGCGGTCTTGACGGTCCGGTGGTGCTGGCCGGTGATTTCAACATTTTCCCATGGGCCAACAGTGTCAGGCAATTGCAACGGAGTGCCAATATGCAGGCCGCGCAACCGATCAGGCCGACCTTCTCGTTGCGGGGCACCCCGCTTTTTCTTGACCACGTTCATGCGCCTGGTGGCGGGTCCGCGACCTACCGTGACCTGCTTGGGTCTGACCACATGGGTGTGCTAGCGCAAGTAAGGCTCAGCCGGTAGTCGCGCTACAATCCCATCAAAGCCGGATCGTGCGGATACTTGGTGAGGTTTTCGTACCCGTCTTCGGTGATCAGGACCTGATCTTCCAGCTTGATCGAAAAATCGCCACCGTCGGGGCTGACCAAAGCCTCAACACAAAACACCATCCCGGCTTGCACTTCGTAGTCAAACGCGCCTTCGACCCAGTTGTCCGGATAGGCGATCAATGGCCATTCATCGCAAAGGCCCACGCCGTGCATCAGGCAGCCATATTTTAGCTTCTGATACTTGTCGGGAAGCACATGTGTATTGTGGGTCAGGTCGTTGAACGAGACGCCGGGTTTCAGCATTTCCATGTTCGCTTCGATATGCTCGACGCCAATTTTCATGGCCTCAATCATATCGGGCCGTGGTTTCCGATCGCCGATCCACCAGGTGCGGCTGATATCCACGCAGATGCCGTAGGACCCGACAAGATCGGTGTCGAAGGCCACGATTTCGTTGTTCTGGACGATGCGCGGCCCGCATTCCTGAAACCACGGATTCGTGCGCGGGCCGGATGTCAGAAGGCGGGTCTCGATCCATTCGCCGCCGCGCTTGATGTTTTCCGCATGCAGGACGGCCCAGATATCGTTTTCCGACATATTGCCCTGCGGCACGCCGCTGCGCGCGGCATCTTCCATCGCGTAACAGGCAGCTTCGCAGGCATGCGAGGCGCAGCGCATGGCGAGGATCTCATCCGGTCCTTTGATGCTGCGTGCTTTTTCGGTCAATTCCTCGCCGGGGAAGATCTCAAAAGCCGCAGCCTCCAACGCGCGCAACCCGTGCAGCATGGGTTTATCGGCCCCAAGCCGCATGATCCCGCCGCCATGTTCGGTGATGAGGTCCCGCACCTCGGTTGCAAAACGGGCGGCGGCGGCGTTTAGTCCATCGCCACGATCGAAATAGAACAGGTCCGCGCCGGTGCGTTGTTCGTCAACAAGCGGATTGAACTTGGTCAGGAACATGCCGTTCTTGTAGTCCCAGACCACCATATAGCCGTCCGCGCAGACCAGACAGGCGCGGAACGGATTATGGGTGTTCCAAAGCTGCATATTGGTGCTGTCAGTGGCGTAGCGGATGTTGAGCGGGTCGAAGAGGAGCACGCCCCCATAGCCACGGGCATTCACCGCATCCACCAGCCGCCGGTGGCGCCAGGCACGCATCGCAGGCAGGTTTGGCAGCGTCAACCCGGCCTCAGCCCATTCGCGAAAGGCAAGCTGCGTCGGCCCGATCTCAACCCGGTCCTGATTGTTGGGCGTGCCATCCCCCAATTCCGCACCACGTGTGGGGTCAATCTTGCGGGTGTCGCGATAATGGGTGTTCATGCCGAGCCCTCGTTACTGACGGGGAGGGTGGCAGAGCAGGGGCCCAAATTCTGGTAGAATTGCGACCTCTGGCGATGTGCGGCGCGGCATCAGGCGGCCAAACTCTCCCAGATCAAGGGCCAGATGCAAAGATGACGGACAATCGCCCGCCACCTGTTACTCGCGACTTGCCTAGTTTGCGGCACTTACCACTGGAATGAGATGCCGGCCTTGCCGCCTGTCGTCCCTTCGGCGCCCGCAATCCCGAAGTAGAGGACCGTGTTGCCTGTCGCCCCAATCCGGCCAGAGCCTGTGATGCCGAATGCGGCTTCACCATCATGGAAACCAGTGCCGATATTCATCCGAAAATCAGAACCCGGATCGGGTGCAAAAACCTCCATCGCGTTAGCCATGGCAAGCCCACGGTTCAGGTCCCTCCGAAGGTCAGAAATGTCCGCGGCGTTTTGAGCGATGCCGTCGGCATTGGCTGCGATGTTATTGGCGTTGGTCTGGATGTTGTCTGTATTGGTCTGAATATTCGTGGCATTCACCGCGATATTGTCTGTGTTCGTTTGGATGTTTGTGGTGTTTGTCGCGATGTTGTCCGTGTTCGTCTGAATGTTGTCCGCGTTGGTTTGAATGTTGGTAGCGTTCGTTGCGATATCATCCTCATTTTCTGTCACGCGCGTATCAAGATCGGTGATGTCGTTTGCGTTTTGCGCTATCGCGTCGTCTTGTGCCGCGTCCGTGATTGCCTGATCAGCAACCACATCAGCCAATGCCTGATCCTGTGCCGCGTCCGTGTTCGCCTGATCGGTAGCATTCTGGTTGATCAGATCGGTGTTATCGGAAATCGCCTGTTCGGCGGTGTTCAGATCATTCTGTATATCGTTCACAAAGTCCTCGACATCGGCCATGTCGTCGTCGTCACAAAGGTTCGTCGCGGTATCGGCGTTTGTGTTGCAGGTGATGTCCAGGCTTTGCGCGTGCGCGCTTTGTGGGACCGTAATGGCCAGGCTGGTGAAAGCGGCCAATCCGATTGCCGCAAGTCTTGTTTTGTCGATCATTCTTATCGCTCCAATAGGTTTGTGTTTGATCCTGCGGTGCCCGAGCGATTTCGTGCTCAACCTGCCGCCTCTAACGAATGGCGGTTTGTCTAGCGCGGCGAATTTCCATAAAAAAGCTTTTAAATACAAATAATTACGTTATCTTGATAACATGGTTCTGACCTCGGTTTTCACAACGGTTTTTGCCACGGGTCATTCCACGGTCCCTGGCTCAAACGTGTCATTGTCCGTGTGAAGGCCTGCGATCAGCGACGGCTTGGCCACGCCAACTGGGACGATTATCTGGGAATCATCCTGAGTTCCGCGCAGCGCCTGCGACTTTGTGGGAGCCGTCAGTTGATTTGCTGCATGGTTGTGGAGCCGAATATGGCTTGGATCGCTTCCACTTCATTGCTGAGATGAAAGATTAGGAAATAGAGCCCAAAGGCGACGACAATCTGACTTGCAATCCTGAAATAGCTGTGCCCACGTGCGCGTTCACCAATCAAGGCGGCCCTGATCTTGTGGTACAATAGAGCGGGGCCAAACAGGTTGGCGCTGAGCGGTGTTTCTTGCAGGGCCGCTTTTTCGGCATCCCGACCGATTTTTTCGCGGGCGCGCCGCTCTATCTCGTCACTGTCGCGGATTGGCCCGGCTTTGGCACCGGGTGGGACAGGCGGCTCATAGGGTTGCCGCCATGGCTTCTCGCTCTTCTTTGGGTCTGTGTCCTTATCGGCTTTGTGCCGCGTATCGAGCGGATGGTAATTGGCCATCAGAACAGAACCGTGACAAGGATGTATATCAGCGCAATCGACCAGGCCCATCCCAGACGGCGAAAGAGGTTCAAAACCAGCTGGAACGGCCAAGGGATAAGCAGGCGCATCGCCAGTGGCATTTGCTGCGGCTTTCGCGGTTTGGCGTCGACCGCTTTGCGGACAAAGGCCTCAAGCTCGCTCGTGTTCTTGCCGCCCCAGGGATTTGTGGGCTTGCTGGGTGCTGCACGCTGAACGGGCGTAGATGGCGTCTTGGGCGCTGCGATGTTGGATGCCGGCGTGGAATTGCTCTTCTTCTTGGACGACCCGGTATAGGCGGTCGAAGGGCCTTTGTAGCGGACGTCGATGGGGTGATACTTTGGCATGCGTTTCGGCTAGGGGAGAATTGGGGCGTTTTTGCGACCGCCATGGTGGTTTGCGCAACGTAAAGGCGCAAGACGCAAAAGGCGCCCTCGAAAGGACGCCTTCGAAGATCGGCAATGGGCCGAATTTAGCAGCTGTAGTAAAGCTTGTATTCCATTGGGTGAGGCGTGTGCTCGTAGGCATAAACCTCTTCCCATTTCAGCTCCATGTAGCCTTCCAGCTGGTCTTTGGTGAAGACGTCACCGGCCAGGAGGAATTCATGATCGGCTTCCAGTGCTTCCAGCGCCTCGCGCAGGGACGCGCAGACCGTTGGGATCTCAGCCAGCTCTTCCGGTGGCAGATCGTAAAGGTCCTTGTCCGAAGACGCGCCCGGATCGATCTTGTTCTTGATGCCGTCAAGGCCAGCCATCAGCAGGGCCGAGAAGCAGAGATATGGGTTCGCCGCCGGATCGGGGAAACGCGCCTCAACACGTTTCGCCTTGGGGCTTTCCGCCCATGGGATCCGGACGCAGCCTGAACGGTTGCGGGCAGAGTATGCGCGCAGCACAGGTGCTTCAAAGCCGGGGATCAGGCGCTTGTAGCTATTGGTGGAGGGGTTGGTGAAGGCGTTGAGCGCCTTGGCGTGTTTCAGGACCCCGCCAATGTAGTACAACGCTTCCTGGCTCAGGTCAGCGTATTTGTCGCCTGCGAAAAGGGGCTTGCCGTCCTTCCAGATCGACATGTTCACGTGCATGCCGGTGCCGTTGTCGCCAGCAATCGGCTTGGGCATGAAAGTGGCGGATTTGCCGTAAGCCTGTGCCACGTTGTGGATCACATACTTGTACTTCTGCAGCTCGTCCGCTTGCGTGGTCAGCGTGTTGAAGATCAGACCCAATTCGTGCTGGCACGACGCCACCTCGTGGTGGTGCTTGTCGACCTTCATGCCCATCCGCTTCATGGTGGAGAGCATTTCAGAGCGCATTTCCTGCGCGTCGTCGATGGGGTTCACTGGGAAGTAGCCGCCTTTGACGCCGGGGCGATGGCCCGTATTGCCCATCTCGTATTCAGTGTCGGTGTTCCAGGCACCGTCAAGCGCGTCCACCTGGTAGGACACTTTGTTCATCGACACGCTATAGCGCACGTCATCGAACACAAAGAATTCAGCCTCTGGTCCGAAATAGGCGGTGTCACCGATGCCGGTCGACTTCAGATAGGCCTCAGCCTTGACCGCGGTGCCGCGTGGGTCACGCGCATAAGCCTCGCCCGTGTCAGGCTCAACGATATTGCAGTGAATGCAGACGGTCTTTTCCGCATAGAAGGGATCGACATATGCGCTTTCAGACTGCGGCATCAGCTTCATGTCGGATTGATCGATGGACTTCCAACCAGCAATGGAAGACCCATCAAACATGAACCCTTCTTCAAGGAAGTCCTCATCGACCAGATCTGCCATCACTGTCACGTGCTGTAGCTTGCCGCGTGGATCAGTGAAGCGGATATCGACATAGTCGACTTCTTCATCCTTGATCAGTTTCAGAACAGCTTTGTTGTCCATCTATAACGTCCCTTTTTAGCAGATGTATGGATTAGAGCGCGTCGTCGCCGGTCTCACCGGTGCGAATGCGAATGGCGTGTTCGATAGGTGAGATGAAAATCTTGCCATCGCCGATTTTGTCGGTCTTGGCGGCGCCAATGATGGCGTCAACAGCCCCGTCGACTTGATCATCACCCAGCACGACCTCAATTTTTACTTTGGGTAGGAAATCGACCACGTATTCAGCGCCGCGATAAAGTTCTGTATGGCCTTTCTGGCGACCGAACCCTTTGACTTCAACCACCGACAGGCCCTGTACACCGACCTCCTGGAGCGCCTCTTTCACCTCATCAAGTTTGAACGGCTTGATGATCGCTTCGATTTTTTTCATGCGCCGGCGACTCCCCCTTTGGTGTTTCGGTAGTGGTCAGACCATTTCTCTTGCAGAGGGACAATTCGCGGGCGAACCTATCCCAAGGCCCGTTGGGGGAAAGCGTAGGGTTTGCGTAAATTTTGTGCAACTCGCTTTTCCGATGGGCGCTGTGCGAATTTGAGGTGCTGAAACCATGACCGAACTCCTGACGGCTGCCCAAATGCGCGCCATTGAGCAGGCTGCAATCGAGAGCGGAGAGGTGACCGGGCTGGAGCTGATGGAGCGCGCCGGGCAGGGGGTTGTGGATGCGATTTTTGAGGAATGGCCGGAGTTGAGCAAGGGCAAGCGTCGGTCAGTTGTGCTATGCGGGCCTGGGAATAATGGTGGTGACGGTTTTGTTGTTGCGCGGCTTTTGAAAGAGGCCGGGTGGGCTGTGGAGGTGTTTCTCTATGGCGATCCGGAAAAACTGCCTCCGGATGCGCGGATGAATTATGACCGGTGGTTGGAGATAGAGGATGTGGTTCGGCTCAAAGACGCTGCTTTCGACGGTGGCTTTGATGATGACGCTGCGCCAGACATTTACATTGATGCGCTCTTTGGAACGGGGCTCACGCGCGCATTTCTGGATCTTCCGAAGCTGCAAATGACCTTGAACACAGCACATTCATATTGGCTCTCACAAGGGAAGGGCGCGCGCGTCGTTGCAATCGATATTCCAAGCGGTCTTTGCGCTGATAGCGGGCGGTGGCTCGGCGACGATCAGCCATACGATTTCGCGGGGCTGGCGCATCTGACAGTTTCTTTCCACCGTCCCAAATCGGGGCATTTTCTGGCTGATGGACCATGGTCCTGTGGCAGCCTGCGGCACCGCGAAATTGGCTTGCCAGCCGCTTGGCGCGCCACACGACAATTGACTTGGAACGATATTGTTTTTGCTGCGGAACGACCTGAAGGGATCGACGTTTGGCATTTGTCCAAGAACAAGCTCTCAGGCAAGGCACACAAGTATTCGCACGGACACGCCCTCATCCTCTCTGGCGGCGTCGGCAAAGGCGGTGCTGCGCGTCTTGCCGCGCGTGGTGCGCTTCGGGTCGGGGCAGGAGCAGTGACCGTTGGCGCGCCGCTTGCGGCGCTGGCCGAGAATGCAGCGGAGCTGAATGCGATTATGCTGACCGCAGTGAAGGATGCAGATGGGCTGACTGGCATCTTAGAAGATGACCGCATCAATGCGCTCTGCATCGGTCCCGGTCTGGGCCGGAGCGAAGAAAGCGCGGGCCTCGTAGAGGCCGGCTTGATGAGCGGGCGGGCGATTGTTTTGGATGCGGATGCGTTGACGCTCATCGGACGCGATGCGTCTCTTTTCGCGGCGCTTCATGAGAAATGTGTGCTGACGCCCCATGCGGGGGAGTTTGCGCGGCTGTTTCCCGATATTGCTGAGACGCTGAACGCGCCCGCGACGACCGGCCCGGCTTACTCCAAAGTGGATGCGACTCGCGAGGCGGCAAAGCGCGCTGGCTGCGTGGTGCTGTTCAAAGGTCCGGATACGGTGATCGCAGACTCGTCCGGGCGATGTGCGATCAATGCGTCGGTTTATGAACGGGCAGCCCCGTGGCTCGCCACGGCGGGATCGGGAGACGTCTTGGCGGGGTTCATCACCGGCCTCCTCGCGCGCGGCTTTCACCCCATGCAGGCCGCCGAAACCGGCGCCTGGCTGCATACGGAATGCGCGCTAAGCTTTGGGCCGGGTCTGATCGCCGAGGACTTGCCCGAAGAACTCCCCAACGTCTTTCGTAAACTGGGGCTTTGAGCCGCATTTTCCGCTCGCATCGCCCAAAAACCTTTGCTAGAAGCCCCGCAACATCGGGGCAGGCGCAGGCTTGCCCCTTTTAGATCATGCGGGTGTGGCGAAATTGGTAGACGCACCAGATTTAGGTTCTGGCGCCGCGAGGCGTGGGGGTTCAAGTCCCTCCACCCGCACCAAAATAACGAAGGACGGATAGAGAAATGCAGGTCACCGAGACCCTGAACGAAGGCCTCAAGCGCGGTTACGCGATCACGGTCACTGCGGCAGAGCTTGATGCAAAGGTTGAAGAAAAGCTGAAAGAAGCCCAGCCGAATGTCGAGATGAAGGGCTTTCGGAAGGGCAAGGTGCCGATGGCGCTCTTGCGCAAGCAGTTTGGCCAGCGCCTGATGGGTGAATCGATGCAGGAAAGCATTGATGGCGCCGTTTCCAAGCATCTGGAAGAATCCGGTGACCGTCCTGCGGCGCAGCCTGAAATGAAGATGACCAATGAAGATTGGAAAGAAGGCGATGACGTGAATGTCGAGGTCTCTTACGAGAAGCTGCCGGACATCGCCGAGGTCGACTTTTCCAAGATCAAGCTTGAGCGGATGGTCGTGAAAGCGGACGAGGATTCCGTTAAAGAGGCGTTGGATAACCTCGCCGAAAGCCCGCAGGCCGTTACATACGAGACCAAGAAGGGTGCCGCCAAGAAAGACGACCAAGTCGTACTTGATTTCGTGGGTAAGGTTGATGGTGAGGCTTTTGAAGGTGGCTCTGCGGAGGACTATCCGCTGGTTCTGGGGTCAAACTCGTTCATTCCCGGTTTTGAAGATGGCCTTCTGAAGGTCAAAGCGGGCGACGAAAAGGACGTTGAGGTCACCTTCCCCGAAGACTACCAGGCCGAAAACCTCGCCGGGAAAAACGCCGTCTTCTCTTGCACGATCAAAGAAGTCAAAGGCCCCAAGAAACCGAAGATCGATGATGAACTGGCAAAGAAGTTTGGTGCCGATGATCTTGAAGCGCTGAAGACGCAGATCACTGAGCGGCTGGAAGCGGAATATACGGGCGCATCGCGTGCCGTGGCCAAGCGGGCGCTGCTCGATACGCTCGATGCGGAAGTGGCCTTTGACCTGCCGCAATCACTGGTCGATGCGGAATCCAAGCAGATCGCACATCAGCTCTGGCACGAGGAAAACCCTGATGTTGAGGGCCACGATCATCCAGAAATCGAAGCGACCGATGAGCATGTGAAACTCGCCGAACGGCGCGTGAAACTGGGCCTTCTTTTGGCGGATATCGGTCAGAAGGCCGAGGTCAAAGTGACTGATCAGGAGATGACCCAGGCCATCATGAACCAGGCGCGGCAATATCCGGGGCAAGAGCGTCAGTTCTTTGAGTTCGTGCAGCAAAATGCGCAGTTCCGTCAGCAACTGCAGGCACCACTTTTTGAAGACAAGGTGGTCGACCACATTTTTGAGATGGCCGATGTCGCTGAAAAGGACGTCAGCAAAGAGGATCTGGAAAAAGCTGTCGAGAAGCTTGAAGAAGAATAAAGCTGTTTCAAAATCGGCAACAAAGGGCACCTTTCGAGGTGCCCTTTGTTTTTCGGGATGGAACGGATACGCAATCGGTAACGCGAAGACGACGAACGGGTTTTCGCCTCTGGGTGGGTCGGCCCGCCTGAATAATGGCGGGCCTTTGCCACTCTGTAGATTAATTAACTTGGTCTTTTGTCCTCGAAATACTGAGGCGCTGTGTACTAAGAATGTCCACAAGTTACCGCAAGGTTAACGAATCCACTGTGCGGATTGTCACAAACAGCCAAAAAAGTGCGCTGACTTGCAAAGCAGACTGTGCGACGTAAGTCCTTTTAATGGACCATATTCCTGAAATTGCGTTGTCCGTTCGCCAGCCTTGGGCGTGGGCGATCGTTGCCGGTTACAAGAAGATTGAAAACCGATCTGCAGGGGGGATCCGGGCGGGTGGGATGACGTGTCGGCGCATCGCGCTGCATGCGGCGACGGGCATGAAACAGGACGAATATGAGTGGGGTGCCTGGAGGCTCGACAAGCATGGCGTGCTTTGTCCGCGCCCGGAAAAGTTGATCCGCGGTGCAATTGTTGGCGCAGTCGATGTGGTTGATATCGTCTCAGAATCCGACAGCGAATGGTTTGGCGGGCAGATGGGTTTGGTGCTGGAGAATGCTGTGATGTGCAATCCGATCCCGGCAAAGGGGGCCTTGGGGTACTTCGCATGGGAAAGGGCCGAAGATTTTGCGCCTGTGAAACCCTGGATGGTGAAATGGGGCGGTGATGCCCCGACGCTGTTTGATGATCTTGCCCCGTCTTGGGAGAGGGTGCCGAAGCGACCATTCTAAAGCGGCGCGACATCGGTTCACAGCGCCTGTACAAAAAAGGCCGCCCTCTGCCGGGCGGCCCTGCTTTTATAACGGTGTTAGACGATTAGTCTTCGTCGTCTGTCTGTTCAGCTGTCTCGTCCGATGGCGTTTCAACGCCAGCGGCCTCGGCCAGGTCCGCATCGTCAGAGGCGGCCGCACCGATATCGTCAAAGAGTTCCTGAATTTCGAACTCTGCAGCAGCTTCCTCTTCGGCAGCCAGTTCAGCAATAGATTTGCCAGCTTCTTGCAGTTCCGCCTCTTCAACCGAGCGTGCGACGTTCAGTGTGATCGTCGCCTCGACCTCTGGGTGCAGGTTGATCGTGACGTCATGAAGGCCCAGTTCCTTGATCGGGCCGGTCAGGACAACTTGCTTTTTGTCGATCGAAAAGCCTGCTTCGGTTGCGGCTTCGGCGGCGTCACGGGTGGTGACGGAGCCATAAAGCGACCCGGCGTCAGATGCCGAGCGAATCACGATGAACTTTTGACCATCGAGTTTGGCGGCCAGTGCGTCGGCTTCTTTCTTGGTCTCCAGATTGCGGGCTTCCATCTGCGCTTTCTCAGCTTCGAACCGCGCCATGTTGGCGGCGTTCACGCGGAGCGCTTTGCCCTGTGGCAAGAGGTAGTTGCGTGCGTAGCCTTCCTTGACCGACACAACTTCGCCCATCTGGCCCAGCTTCGCGACGCGTTCCAGTAGAATGATATCCATGGGATGTTCCTTACTTTACGGCGTAGGGCAACAGGGCGAGGAACCGGGCACGCTTGATCGCCTGGGCGAGCTTGCGCTGGTTCTTGGCACCAACTGCGGTGATACGGGCGGGGACGATCTTGCCACGCTCTGAGATATAGCGCTGCAGCAGTTTCGTGTCTTTATAGTCGATCTTGGGGGCGTTATCGCCTTCAAACGGATCAGACTTGCGACGGCGGAAAAATGGTTTCGTTGCCATGGTTTATGGTCCTTTCCTGATCTGACTTAACGGCGCTCGCGACGGCTGTCGCGGTCTTCACGCTTCTGCATCTGAATGGAAGGGCCTTCTTCGTGGGCGTCGACCTTGATGGTCAGCACGCGCATCACGTCTTCATGCAGACGCATCAGGCGCTCCATTTCCTGCACGGCAGGGGCAGGTGCATCGGTCCGCATAAAGGCATAATGCCCTTTGCGGTTCTTGTTGATCTTGTAGGCCATGGTCTTCACGCCCCAATATTCGTTCTCCAGCATCTTGCCGCCATTGTCGGCAAGAACGGTTCCGAAATGTTCGATGAGGCCTTCAGCTTGCGTGTTGGACAGGTCCTGACGCGCAATCATGACATGCTCGTATAGCGGCATGTTAACTCCAGTTCATATATCGGCGCATTTCAAAGGATGGGCGGTTGACCCGGGGCGTCCCATCCACGAGAGACTGCGCAGTTCATCAGATTGCCCGCGGGATGCGGCCTTATACATAGACTGCATATTCTTGCAAGCCTTGCCGCTGCTGCGCGTGAGTCTGTTTGGCAACAATCCGAAATTTCTTAACGCTGCCTTGAGGTTGCCCATATATTGCCGGGTTTATTGTGCAAGAAAACAGCATCGAGCAAGGAGAATGCACATGGCCGACATGCAAGCATCAGTGGTGGGGTTCCAGGATCAACTCGCCAAGCCGTCAAGCTTTTCAGTCGAAGATACCTTTTGGGGATACATCGTACGTTCGGGCAAGGGCCCATCGCTGGGTGTGGCGATTGCGCAGGCCGTGAGCTTCTTTTTTGGCGTATGTCTGCTGACCGCTGCCGCGGGCATTCTGATACTGCCGGCACTGTTTTTTGACGGTGGCATTGGCACGATGCGCCTTGGCGCTGCCGCGATGTTTGGCGGGTTTGCCGCATATCTTTTGTGGTTTGCAAGCCGTGGCACACAGGCCGAGGTGCACGTTGATACCAGCGTCGGCGAACTGCGTGAGGTGATCTGCAATCGTGCGGGAAAACCAACGACGGTGGGGTCTTACGGGTTCGACACGATCAGCGGCGTCCACCTTGATACTGACGAGGCCAGCAACAAGGCTGTGCTGTCCTTGCGGTATCGCAACACATCGCAAAGCGTGATGGTTGCTGAAGGGACCGAAGCACAGCTGGTCGGCCTGCGCGACCGTTTGGCAAGTGACCTGATGGTGACGCCAACGACGACAGAGCACGCGGCCTGAGCACTCGCTGAGTTGCGGCGCCTCTGTGGCGTTGAACAGAATTTGTTCAGAATTGTAGAGTTGCGCAATTTGTCGCAGCGCTATTTGTGTGGGTTACGATTGCAACTCACGCAAGGAGCTCACAATGAACTACGCACGCGCCGCAGCCGTTTTGGCCGCAACAGCACTGGCAACGCCAGCATTGGCCACGGCAGAAGATTACATCCTGGATGCCAGCCATAGCCAGATTCTGTTTACCTATGACCACCTTGGTTACTCGACCACTTACAACATGTTCTCTGGTTTCGAGGGTGAGATTTCATTCAACCAAGAGGATCCTGCCGCATCTTCGGTCTCCGTATCTTTCCCAGTTCGTACAATGTTCACCGGGTGGGAAGCACGGTTTGATCATTTCATGGGTGACGATTTCTTTGCCGCCGCCGAAGACGAGATGGTCACCTTTCAGTCGACGTCGATCGAAGTGACCGGCGAAGATACAGCGCTGATCACGGGTGACTTGACGCTGAATGGCGTGACGCAATCCGTCGTTCTGGACACAAAGCTGAACCAGGTCGGCATGCATCCGATGGCCGAGAAACCTTGGGCAGGCTTCGACGCAACGACAACACTGCTTCGCTCTGATTTCAATGTTGGCGCATTTGCCCCGTTCGTCAGTGACGAGGTCGAGGTGCAGATCTCCATCGAAGCGATGCAGGCTGAGTAAGCCGACAACAGGATAGTCTGAAGGGGCGGTTGCGGCAGCAGCCGCCCCTTTTTCTTTACTCTGCGGCGCGCGTGGCGGTCAGATTGATACTGATCCCAACGCCAAATCCAAGATTGGATTCGTCCGTCACGCCGTTGCCAATGGCAAAGTCGCGACGGTCAAGCGCAACAATACCTGCCATGACCGCTGTGCCGCCTTCCAACGTGAGCTTAAAGGGCAGGGTGACAGGCACGGTGCTGTCTTTGATGGTCAGCGTACCGTCCGCCACATAGTCGGTATCACCGCGCGTGATTTCTGCGGTGAAGGTCGCGGTGGGAAAGGCCTCGACGTTGAAAAAGTCCGCGCCCATGGCCTGCCCGGTGACGGAGCCAAGCTCAAGCGATCCGATGGCGATGGTTGTCGTGACATCTCCCAAAACACCTTCGGCTTCCGGGTCAAAGGTGATGGCCGATGTCCATTCATTGAAGTCGCCGGTCACCTGGCTGCCAAACTGGGTCACTGTGATTTCGAGACTGCCGTCGGTGACCCGCCAATCGGATGAGACCTCCTCGAGTGCCACGGCGGCATCGACGGTTTCATGATGTGTGTAAAGGCCAGCCATGGCGCCGCCGCCGGTGGCAAGCGCATAGATCGTCACGGCGGTAATGGGCGCGGTGAGTGACTTTGGGTTGGCAGGCACGTCCGGAGCTTCAGTGTTGCCGAACCACATCCGCCGCATGGTCGCGTCTTTATCGACGATCTGGTGTTTCAGTGCGCCTGCGATATGCAGCAGGATCGCGCCCACCATGATCTTGCTCCAGACCCAATGCAGCCCGGCGAACAGCTCAGAGACGCCTTCATCCTTGGGCACAAGCGGCAGACCCTGGCCGATTGGCAACAGGATCGGAGCAAAACCGGCGGACGCGGCATGGTGTATCCATCCGGTGAGTGGCACCGCCACCAGTGAGATGTAAAGGAGCCAATGCACCATCTCGGCAAGTTTCGTCTCTAACGTCCGTTCCGGGTGTAGCGAGCCGGGCTTGGGCTGACCCAATGCCCACAGGATTCTTGCCAGGGCGACAGCAAAAACCAGAACGCCAAGCGTTTTGTGGAAAGAGAAAAGCTGTGCCTTGAAGGCGAGCTGATCGTTTGTTTCATAAGGCAGTCGGTTCGCCACCGCCCCCAGAATGATCGCGGTGATGATCAGAAGTGCGGTAAGCCAGTGAAAGGTTTTGGTCACCGTACCATATGTCGTGGTGCTGTTTGTCGCTGCCATCGTCTGCTCCGATATCTGAGTTCAAGGCTAACTCTCTTACGATACGAAGCAAGCCTCAGCTTTATTCGCACAGGCACAGAGATTGTGCAGATATGAAAAATGCGCAGCTTGCTTGTCGCGGGCTTGCGTCCGCGTTAAGCGAGAGCAAGCAACGAAGAAGTGGGGGACAGATGCGGGCATTCGTATTTCCGGGACAGGGTGCACAGGCAATTGGCATGGGCAAAGCATTGGCCGACGCCTATCCAGCAGCGAAAGCTGTGTTCGATGAAGTGGATGATGCGCTGGGAGAGCCGCTGTCAAAGCTGATCTGGGAGGGCGAACTGGCCGATCTGACGCTGACGGCGAATGCGCAGCCAGCATTGATGGCAACGTCGTTGGCGGTCATGCGGGCGCTTGATGCCGAAGGGGTCAAGGTGACATCTGCATCTTTTGTCGCGGGCCATTCGTTGGGGGAATACTCCGCGCTGGCCGCTGCCGGTGCGCTGAGCGTTGCAGATACTGCGCGTTTATTGCGGGCACGCGGCACAGCAATGCAAGAGGCCGTGCCGGTTGGCGTCGGGGCCATGGCGGCCTTGCTTGGGCTTGATTTTGAGACCGTGCGCAACGTGGCGGACGAGGCTGCGCAAGGCGAGGTCTGTGAGGCCGCGAATGACAATGATCCGGCACAAGTCGTCGTTTCAGGTCATAAGGCTGCGGTTGAACGCGCGGTGGAGATCGCCAAGGCAAAGGGTGCCAAGCGCGCGGTCTTGCTGCCAGTGAGTGCTCCGTTTCATTGCAGCCTGATGGCACCGGCTGCGGAGGTCATGGCGACAGCACTTGAGGCGGTCGCGATTTCGGAGCCTGCGGTGCCGGTTGTGTCCAATGTCAAAGCCGAAGGTGTAACGGATCCCGATGAGATCCGCGCGCTGTTGATCCAGCAGATCACAGGCTCTGTCCGGTGGCGCGAATCCGTGGCCTATATGGCCGCGCAAGGCGTGACGGATGTCTTTGAGATCGGGGCGGGCAAGGCGCTGTCGGGCATGGTGAAACGTGTTGATCGTGCGTTGACAGCGACGGCCGTAAGCACACCGGAGGACGTGCAGGCGATGGCCGCAAAGATCAAGGAAGAGACTTAGAGGAAGGGCAGGGACATGTTTGATCTGACAGGAAAGAATGCGCTGATCACGGGCGCCTCTGGCGGTATTGGCGGGGCGATTGCGAAGGCTGTGCATGATGCCGGGGCGGTGGTGGCCTTGTCCGGAACACGGGTTGAGCCGCTTGAGGAACTCGCCGCCAGTCTGGGTGAGCGTGCGCATGTCCTGCCCTGCAATCTGAGCGATGCAGAGGCGGTGAATGCGCTGCCGAAACAGGCGGCAGACGCCATGGGATCCGTCGATGTATTGGTGAATAATGCAGGTATTACCCGCGACAACATCTTTATGCGCATGTCGGACGAGGAATGGGCGAGCGTGTTGGAGGTTAACCTGACCTCGACCATGCGTCTCTGCAAAGGTGTGATCCGCGGGATGATGAAATCGCGTTGGGGGCGCATCGTCAATATCTCGTCGGTTGTGGGGGCGACAGGCAATCCCGGCCAGGCGAATTATGCGGCGTCAAAAGCGGGGATGGTCGGCATGTCGAAATCGATCGCCTATGAGGTGGCGAGCCGGGGCATCACGGTCAATTGCGTGGCGCCCGGCTTTATCACCACAGCCATGACCGACAAGCTGACCGAGGATCAGAAGGCGGGAATTCTGGCGCAGGTTCCGGCTGGCCGAATGGGCGATGCGGATGAGATCGCCGCGGCGGTCTTGTACCTTTCCAGCACGGAAGCAGCTTATGTTACCGGTACCACCTTGCATGTGAATGGTGGCATGGCCATGTTCTAAAACTGCGGTGTGAAACCGTTTGCCTATGTGGAATTCTCTGTTATAGGCCACGCAGATTTGCCGGAACGCGGTTGTGACGCGGCGTCACACGCAATAAGCGCAGATTGGCAAAAGCCCCGGATCAGCGGGCGTGAAGAACGGGCATGCGCCCAAGGTTAAATCGGGCTTGAGCCCAGAAAGACATGAGGAATTGATATGAGCGACGTTGCAGACCGCGTGCGCAAGATTGTTGTTGAGCATCTTGGTGTTGAAGAAGACAAAGTGACGGAAGCTGCGTCTTTCATTGATGATCTGGGCGCTGACAGCCTGGATACTGTTGAACTGGTCATGGCGTTTGAAGAGGAATTCGGCATCGAGATTCCTGATGACGCCGCCGAGACCATTCAGACATTCGGTGATGCAGTCAAATTCATCGACGGCGCACAGTAAGCGTCCGATATTTTGACTAGGCGGCGTCCAATTGGGCGCCGCTTTGCTTTTGTGGTGTGGCGCCCTTTTTTGTACGCACTTCCTGGACCACATCTAGGCTGACGCTGCGCTTGAATTGCACGCCGGCATAATGTGCATTCGTCCACATCACGCTGGCTGAAACCCAATCATCACCAATCAAGACGTCGAGCGCCGTGCCTTTTGAGGGTGGCACATTCTGGCCATGGCGCAGTTTGGTGCCGTAGCAGTTGATGTCGATCAGTCGTCCGGGTCGTGTTGCATTGGCGAGCCGATAGGCCGTCTTGTACGTCACTGCATGACGTTTCGCGCGGCGTTTCCGGCGTACCGAAAAGCGGTGCCAAAGCCGGATGATGACAAGGGTGCTGAGGCCAATGCTTGTGAAGAGAAACAGGTTGGTCCAACTGATGAGTTGCTGGGCGGCTTCGCGGATGATCTCGACGGCATCATCATCAGAGGTGTCGGTGATTGCGACAGCGGCGGCATCTTCGGCTGCCGCAATCTCTTCTGCGGTGCAGCGTAGATCGACCAGATACGAGCGCACATTGGCAAGGTTGGTGCGCACGCGTGACGTGAAATGCGGCGCGACACTGTTGGGGTCATCGAGGCTGGCCAGTTCCAGCAATGCGCGTGTGTTTTGCAGAAAGCGCGTGAAAGTGTTTCCCTTGATAGCCAGCGTGTTGCTTTCGACCGCCTCAAGCGCCGCTCGGTCGCTGATATCGCTGACCGTTTTGCGCAGCATGCGGATGTCATCGACAAACATTACTGAGTCTGGATTTCTAGCGAGACGGGTCTGGATGTCGTGCAAACGGTCAATGTCGGCGATGACAAGGCAACCTTGTGAGACCGACTGCGCTTGCGCGCCGGTGGCCAGGCAAATCGCAAAGGCGCAGGCCAGCAGGCGCACTCGACATCCCTTCTTTCACTTGGACCTGATGATAAGCGCGCGCCGCTTAAGCATTCGTGAAGTGGCGTTAGGTTGCCGATGTCAGCGTATTGGCTGCCCTTGCTCCTTCCTGCGGGCCTGGGGTATCAGTAGTCCAAATACGCCAAGAGGTGAGGGCAGGAAATGCGTCGCGTTGTAGTCACAGGCCTGGGGTTGGTCACACCCCTGGCGGATGGTGTTGAGCATAGCTGGAGCCGCATTTTGGATGGGCAGTCCGGCGCTGGGCCGATTACGGGGTTTGATCCCAGTAGATTGACGACGCAATACGCCTGCGAGGTCCCGCGCGGCGATGGCAGTGATGGTACGTTCAATGCTGACGCCTATCTGGACCCGAAAGAGCAGCGCAAGGTGGATACGTTTATCTTGTTCGGCATGGCTGCCGCGCAGCAGGCCATCAAGGATGCCGGTTGGCAACCAGAGGATCGCGAGGCGCAGGATCGCACAGGCGTGCTGATCGGGTCGGGGATTGGCGGTTTGAACTCAATCGCCAACACATCGATCATGATGGCCGAGAAGGGGCCACGGCGGGTGTCGCCGTTCTTTGTGCCGGGTGCTTTGATAAATTTGATTTCCGGTCAGGTGTCGATCAAATACGGGTTTCGGGGGCCGAACCATTCGGTTGTCACGGCATGTTCAACCGGCGCGCATGCGATTGGCGATGCGTCGCGATTGATCCAGTATGGCGATGCGGATGTGATGGTCGCAGGTGGTGCGGAGGCTGCGATTTGCGAGGTGGGGATTGCTGGTTTCAATGCTTGTAAGGCGTTGAGCACGAAGCATAATGATGATCCGACAAAAGCGAGCCGCCCTTGGGATGAGGACCGTGATGGCTTTGTGATGGGCGAGGGTGCGGGCATTGTCGTGCTGGAAGAATACGAACATGCCAAGGCGCGTGGCGCGAAGATCTATGCCGAGGTGCTGGGCTACGGGCTGAGCGGGGATGCGCATCATATTACCGCGCCGCCGCCGGATCACGAAGGGGCCGAACGTGCGATGCGCGCTGCCTGCCGCAATGCGGGTATTGAGCCTTCGAGCATTGATTATGTGAATGCCCATGGCACATCGACCATGGCCGACACGATTGAGCTGGGCGCTGTTGAGCGGCTGGTGGGCGACGCTGCGGCAAGTTTGGCCATGTCGTCAACGAAGTCCGCGACGGGGCATTTGCTGGGCGCGGCGGGCGCGATTGAGGCGATCTTTTCGATCCTAGCGATCCGCGATCAGGTGGCGCCGCCAACGATCAACCTCGACAATCCTGCGGCTGAGACCAAGGTGGATCTTTGTGCCAATGAAAAGCGTCGTCGGAAGATTGATATCGCGCTTTCGAACTCATTTGGCTTCGGTGGGACCAATGCGAGCGTCATCTTTGGGAAGACCGACTGATGTGGCGCCATATCGCATCCAACGCGATGACGTTTCTGATCGTGGCGCTGTTTCTGATGGTCGGTGCCGTAGCTTGGGGCACGCGTGAATATAGCGCGCCGGGGCCATTGGAGGCGGCGATCTGTCTTGAAGTGCCAAGTGGGGGGACATTTGGGCGGCTCAGCAATGATCTGATCGAAGAAGGTGCCATCACGTCGGCGTTCATTTTTGAGACGGGTGCCGACTACACCGACAAAGCTGGCGATTTGAAGGCGGGGCGTTTCCGCGTGCCGGAAAGCGCGTCGATGGAGGAGATTGTCGATATCGTCACGCGTGGCGGGCGGAATACGTGCGGCACGGAAGTGATCTACCGGGTCGGCATTACGCGGACACTGGTGGATGTGCGCGAGCTTGATCCGGCCACGAACCAGTTTCGCGAGATCGTGAGCTTTGACGTCGCGGATGAAGAAATCCCTGCAGAATATACCGAAGTGCGTGGTGACAATGGCGCAAGTTACCGTATCGTGGTGGCTGAGGGTGCGACAAGCTGGCAGGTAGCGAATGCGCTAAGTCAGCTCGACGTTTTGCGCCCGGACGTGACCGATACACCGTCTGAAGGGTTCCTCGCACCTGGTGACTATGATGTGAGCGCAGGGGATGCTGTATCCGCTGTGGTTGAGCGGATGCGTGAGCGGCAGGAGGAGAACCTGCGCACGGCCTGGCAGAACCGGGCGGATGGATTGCCGCTGGCCTCAGCCGACGAGGCGCTGGTACTGGCCAGTATCATCGAGAAGGAGACGAGCGTTCCGGATGAGCGGCGGCAGGTGGCGAGCGTCTTTGTGAACCGCCTGAACCGGGGCATGCGGTTGCAGACGGACCCGACGGTGATCTATGGGATCACGCGGGGAGAGGGCGTGTTGGGGCGTGGCTTGCGGCAAAGTGAGCTAAGGGCGGCAACACCCTGGAATACATACGTTATTGAGGGATTGCCGCCGACACCAATTGCTAATCCGGGTCGGGCAAGCATCGAAGCGGCGCTGAACCCTGATACGACTGATTACATCTTCTTTGTGGCTGATGGCACTGGCGGGCACGCATTCGCGACCAATCTCGATGACCACAACCGCAACGTCGCACGCTGGCGCGAGATCGAAGCGCAGAGGGCGAATGACGGTTAACCTCTTGTCGTGGTTAACAAAGTCTTGATGTAGCGTGCGGATCGCAACCCCGGATTGATTGACTTTTTCGGGGCGGCAAACGTAGCTTTAAACCCGCTAGAAAGCAGGTATTTTTCGCCTGTTTCTCGACTGTAACGGAAGTATCCTTACAGGCTTTGTTAATCATGACTGAATTGGACGAACGGGGGCAATTGGCCCTTGATGATGCGCAGACGCGCATTGATGAACTTGCTGATCTTTTTCGCAGTCTGCGCACCACGGTCAGGCTGGCGATTGCGCAAATGGGATCTCCCGACGCGCAAACGCCGAAAGTGACCCTTTCCAAACTGAACGAATTGCAATCCGTACATTTCAAACTGCTTGAGGCAGAGGAGGCGTTTTATGCCAAACAAGACCAAGGCTGTGACACCGCAGAGATCGATTTTGATGCCATCCGTGCTGAGATCGGGCGCCAACTTGATCGCCTCCGCAAAGCCCTGCCACCAGAGTGAGTTTCTGGAAACGCTGACGCCTGCGCAGGCTTTGGCGCTGCCGTACTTGTTTGATTTCTGGGCTTTGCCGCATCAAGTGCCACCTGCCGGAGATTGGCGCACATGGGTGATCCTTGGGGGGCGCGGAGCTGGGAAGACGCGTGCAGGTGCGGAATGGGTGCGGTCCATGGTGGAGGGGCCGACACCAGCGGCGCCGGGGCGTGCCCGGCGGTTGGCGCTGGTGGCGGAGACGATGGAACAGGCGCGCGAGGTGATGGTCTTTGGCGAGAGCGGGATCATGGCAGTGTCGCCGCCCGATCGCAGGCCCGATTGGATTGCTGGGCGGCGGTTGCTGGTCTGGCCGAATGGGGCGCAGGCTTATCTTTACTCAGCGCATGAGCCGGAGAGTTTGCGGGGGCCGCAATTTGACGCGCTGTGGGTCGATGAGCTTGCAAAATGGCGCAAGGGGCAGGCGGCCTGGGATATGCTGCAATTCTGTCTGCGTTTGGGCGACGATCCGCGGGCTTGTGTGACGACGACACCGCGCCGGGCGAAAGTGCTGCGTGATCTGTTGGAGCGGGACAGCACCGTTACAACGCACGCGCCGACCCAAGCGAACCGGGCCAATCTGGCGGAGGGGTTCCTGGAAGAGATTGAGGCGCGCTATGGCGGTACTTCGCTGGGGCGGCAGGAGATTGATGGGGTGCTGCTGGCGGATGTGGATGGGGCGCTGTGGTCCCAAGAACAATTGCTGAGCGCACAGATGGATGAGGCGCCGGTTTGCGACCGTGTGGTGGTGGCAATTGATCCGCCGGGATCGTCGCATCGCGGATCGGACGCTTGCGGGATTGTCGTGGTGGGCGTGGTCATGCAGGGGCCGATGCAGGACTGGCGGGCTTATGTGATTGAGGATGCCTCAATTCAGGGTGCGCGGCCCACGGACTGGGCCAAGGCGGCCATTGATGCGATGCATCGCCATGATGCGGACCGGCTGGTGGCGGAGGTCAATCAGGGTGGTGAGATGGTGGAAAGCGTGGTGCGCCAGGTTGATTCGCTGGTTCCCTATCGGTCCGTTCATGCCAGCAAAGGCAAGGTGGCGCGGGCTGAGCCGGTGGCGGCGCTTTATGAGCAGGGGCGGGTCTGGCATGCCCGTGGCCTTGGGCTGCTTGAAGATCAGATGTGTCAGATGACAACGCGCGGATTCGCAGGTTCGGGATCGCCGGACCGAGTCGATGCGCTGGTTTGGGCTTTGTACGATCTGATGATTGAACCGGCCAAAACCTGGTCAAACCCCAAGATACGTGGGCTGGGATAGCGTTGCGGGGGCACCGCGCGGTGGTGTCCCGGCTTCGTAAGACCTTTGCTGCAAATTGTCTTTCGTGGATCGCAGACGGCCATCACCGGCCGGCACCGAGGAGTTTTGGATGTTTGAGTTTTTAAATCGTGCAAAGCCGGATGCGGCAGCGGTTGAGGTCAAGGCCTCGGCCGCGGGACGTGTGCGCGCGATGTCCGGTGCCGGCCGCGTGGCCTGGTCCCCCCGCGATGTGGCGTCGTTGACCCGCAACGGGTTCACGGCGAACCCGATTGGGTTCCGCTGCGTGAAACTGATCGCAGAGGCTGCGGCGTCCTTGCCCGTGGTCGTGCAGGATGCGGAGCGTCGGTATGAGACGCATCCTGTCCGTTCTTTGCTGGCGCGGCCAAATGCGGGGCAGGGGCGTGCGGAATTGCTGGAGGCCGTGTTCGGGCAGGTGCTGCTGACCGGCAATGGTTATCTTGAGGCGGTTGCCGATGAGGATTTGCCGGTAGAATTGCACTTTCTGCGTTCTGACAGGATGTCGATTGTGCCGGGCGCGGATGGCTGGCCGGTGGCCTATGAGTATAGTGTGAGCGGGCGCAAGCATCGCTTTGCGGTCACGGATGGGCTGAGCCCGATTTGCCATATCAAGAGTTTTCACCCGCAGGACGATCATTACGGGTTCTCGGCCCTGCAGGCTGCGGCTGCGGCGATTGACGTGCACAATGCGGCGTCGCGCTGGTCAAAGGCTTTGTTGGACAATGCAGCCAGGCCTTCGGGGGCGATTGTCTATCGCGGTGCTGATGGGCAGGCTTCGCTGAGTGCGGATCAGTATGATCGCCTGTTGGGTGAGATGGAGACGCAGCATCAGGGCGCGCGGAATGCGGGGCGGCCGATGCTGTTGGAAGGTGGGCTTGATTGGAAGCCGATGGGCTTTTCGCCATCCGACATGGAGTTTCAGAAGACCAAGGAGGCGGCAGCGCGCGAGATTGCGATTGCCTTTGGGGTGCCGCCGATGCTTCTGGGGATTCCGGGGGATGCGACTTACGCGAATTATCAGGAAGCGAACCGGGCGTTTTACCGGCTGACTGTGCTGCCGCTGGCCGCGCGGGTGATGAGCGCGATTGCGGAGTGGTTGTCGGATTTCACCGACGAGACGGTCGAACTGCGCCCCGACCTCGACCAGATCCCCGCGCTGTCCGCAGAGCGCGATGCGCAATGGCGCCGGGTGAGTGAGGCCGCGTTTTTGACGGATGCGGAGAAGCGCGCGCTCTTGGGCTTGCCTGCGCTGGAGGTGGGCGATGGATAACAAGATTGTCGATATGCATGGCAATCCGCGCCAGCAGACGCAGCCGCCGGTCTCGGACTTCTGGTTCGCGCAGGTGGATGTGCGGCTGGGCCGGATCGAGTTCATGGTGTCGCGGTTGGAGCGGCAGATATGGCTGATCGTTTGCGGCTGTGCCGGATTGTTGATTTTCGAAATTGTCAAAGCGCTGAGCGGGGGTGCGTCATGAATTTAGAGCATAAGTTTTGTGCGCTGGGCACGGATGTGACCGTAACGGATGGCACGACGATCAGTGGCTATGCCTCGCTCTTTGGCAAGACCGATCAGGGTGGTGATGTGGTTGAGGCGGGTGCATATGCGGCCTCGCTCTCCAAAGGGCGTGGCGTGAAGATGCTGTGGCAGCATGATCCGGCGCAACCGATTGGCGTTTGGGACGAGGTGCGCGAGGACGACCGGGGGCTTTGGGTTAAGGGCCGCTTGCTGACGGATGTGACCAAGGGTCGTGAGGCGGCATCGCTGATTGGGGCGGGTGCGATTGATGGGCTTTCCATCGGCTATCGCACCGTCAAGGCCCGTAAGGATGACAAGGGCAATCGCCTTTTGTCAGAACTGGAACTTTGGGAAGTGTCGCTGGTGACGTTCCCGATGCTTCCCGATGCGCGTGTGGGGGCCAAAGGGGATGACCCGGCGGATGCCGCGATGCGTGACTTGGCCGCTGCATTTGAGGGTGCACGCCGTTTGATGGCACGGGACTAACCCCGCCACGATCAAAGGACTGATTGATGACGACAACTGAGAGCGAGTCTCGGGTCGGGGAAGATGTGTCTCCTGCCCAGGCTTTGAATACGGCCATCGCCGGGTTCATGAGCGATTTCAAAGATTTTTCCAACGGCGTGAATGCCAAACTTCAAAAACAGGATGACCGGATGAACAAGCTGGATCGAAAGACGATGATGAATGCGCGCCCTGCCTTGGCGGCGGCAGCAAGCGAGGAGGCCCCGCATCAGAAGGCATTTGCGGCCTATCTGCGATCAGGCGATGATGATGGCCTGCGTGGGCTGGAACTGGAAGGCAAGGCGCTGAACACGAGCGTAGCTGCTGACGGCGGTTATCTGGTTGATCCGCAGACGGCGGCGACGATCCAGAGCACGTTGTCTTCGACAGCGTCCATCCGCTCGATTGCCAATGTGGTGAAAGTGGACGCGACCTCTTACGATGTGCTGGTCGATCACACCGAGCTTGGTGCCGGTTGGGCGACTGAGGCCTCGACGATTACCGAGACCGACACGCCGCAGATTGAGCGGATTTCGATTCCGTTACATGAATTGTCGGCCCTGCCGAAAGCGTCGCAGCGTCTGCTAGACGATTCTGCGTTTGATATTGAAGGCTGGCTGGCGGGCCGGATTGCAGACAAGTTCGCACGGTCTGAGGCGAATGCATTTGTTGCGGGTGACGGCGTGGACAAGCCGACCGGCATCCTGAACTACACAAGTGTCGATAATGACAGCTGGTCTTGGGGCAATATCGGTTATGTGCCCTCTGGTACGGCTGGCGGCATCACGCGCGCTGATCCGATTGTGGACCTTGTTTATGCGCTGGGTGCGGAGTATCGCGCAAACGGGACGTTCGTGATGAACTCCAAGACCGCGGGCACGGTGCGCAAGCTGAAGGATAATGACGGTCGCTTCGTCTGGGTCGATGGCCTTGCAGTGGGTGAGCCTGCGCGGCTGATGGGCTATCGTGTGCTGATCGCCGAAGACATGCCGGATATTGCGGATGATGCGATGGCGATTGCCTTTGGTGATTTCTCGGCTGGTTACACCGTGGCTGAGCGCCCTGATCTGCGCGTGCTGCGCGATCCGTTCTCGGCCAAGCCGCATGTGCTGTTCTATGCGACCAAGCGTGTGGGCGGTGCGGTCAGTGATTTCGCTGCGATCAAGCTGCTGAAATTCGCGGTCAGCTAAGGCTTGGCCCGCGAAGGGGTGCGCCCTCATGCAGGGCGTGTCCTTCCCGGACGCATGCGAGACATCCCTTGTGTTGTCTAGCTGCTCCCTTCCGTCCGAGCAATGCGGGGGGTGTGCATGCGTCCGGGAACCCATCGGACGAGACGTGATTTTCGGAGTATTTCCATGATGTTAGTCGAAGAGACCACCGTGCCGCAATCGGCCTTGCCGGTCGCACAATTGAGAGAGCATTTGCGTCTTGGTTCGGGGTTCTCGGACGACGATCTGCAGGATGTGGTGCTGGAGAATTATCTGCGCGCCAGCATGGCGGCGATTGAGGCTCGGACGGGCAAGATCCTGATTGAACGGGAGTTCAGCTGGACCCTGACCGCCTGGCGCGATGGGCGCCGCCAGCCGCTGCCAGTTGCGCCGGTGAACGCGATTTCCGCGGTGATGCTGATTGACATGAATGGGGATGAGAGTTTTGCCGATGGCGATGCCTGGTATCTGGAACCGGACAGCCAGCGCCCAAGTCTGAAGGCGGTCAGCAATTGCCTGCCTGCGGTGCCTGTGAACGGGTCCGTGCGGATTGGGTTGCTTGCGGGCTTTGGTCCCGAATGGGGTGATTTGCCGGCTGATCTGTCGCAGGCCGTGCTGATGCTGGCGGCGCACTATTATGAATATCGTCATGAGGTGTTGCACGGCGCGCCTGCGATGCCCTTTGGTGTCTCATCGCTGATCGAACGCTACCGAACTGTGCGCCTGTTCATGGGGGGGCGGGTATGAACGCCCCACATTTGAACCGTGCGCTCACGCTGGAGGCCCCGGTCCGCGTGCTTGACGGCTCAGGCGGCTATACGGCGGATTGGCAGGTGCTGGGCGTCATCTGGGGCGAGGTGAAGGCCGGCGCAGGTCGGGAGCGTGCTGCTTTTGCCGTGACAGTCTCCCGCGTGCCTTATCGGATTACCGTGCGTTCTGCACCTTATGGTGCGCCGTCGCGCCCTGTTGCCGGGCAACGTTTTCCGGACGGCGCCCGCGTCTTTCAAATCAATGCCGTGGCCGAGAAGGGCCATGATGGCCGGTTCCTGACCTGCCATGTCGAGGAAGAGGTGGCGTCATGAGCTATGGTGTTGCGGCGGCCCTGCAGGGGGCTGTGTTTCAGGCCCTGTCGAATGATGCAGCTTTGGACGCGCTTGTGAATGGCGCGATCTATGATGCCTTGCATGCAGGCGCGTTGCCCACGCTTTACGTGATCCTGGGATCAGAGGATGTCAAAGACGCCTCGGACCAGACGGGTGGCGGGGCGCTACATGAGTTCACCGTGTCTGTGGTGACCGAGAGTGCGGGCTTTGCGTCGGCCAAGGCGGCGGCTGCGGCGGTGAGCGACGCGCTGGTTGATGCGGACCTGACGCTGACGCGGGGCAGCCTTGTGTCGTTGAATTTCTACAAGGCCAAGGCAGCCCGTATTGGCACCGGCGATATGCGCCAGATCAACCTGATTTTTCGTGCCCGCGTGGCGGATGACACGTAACCCCAATTTTTCCAAAGGAGTGAGCCGATGGTGGCCCAGAACGGTAAAGACCTGCTGATCAAGATCGATATGACAGGTGGTGGATCATTTGAAACGGTGGCGGGGCTGCGCGCGACGCGGATCAGCTTCAATGCCGAAAGTGTTGAGGTGACGAGCCTGGAGAGCTCCGGCGGGTGGCGTGAATTGCTGGGCGGCGCGGGGGTGAAGACCGCGGCTATTTCTGGCTCTGGCGTCTTTAAGGATGAGGCGACGGATGAGCGTGCGCGTCAGATTTTCTTTGATGGAGAGACGCCTAATTTTCAGGTGATCATTCCGGATTTCGGGACGGTGGAGGGGGCCTTCCAGATCACATCTATCGAATATGCGGGGTCGCATAACGGGGAGGCGACGTACGAGCTGTCCCTCGCCTCGGCGGGGCCGCTCACCTTTACGGCACTGATCTAATGGCAAACCCCTGGACGGGAGAGGTGAGCGTGACCATCGACGGGGTGCCCCATATCTGCAAGCTGACATTGGGTGCCCTGGTGGGGCTTGAGGAGGCTTTGGGGGAAAGCTCCCTGGTGGCGCTGGCCGAGCGGTTTGAGGCGGGGCGGTTTTCCAGCCGTGATGTGATGGCAGTGATCGTCGCGGGGCTGCGCGGCGGGGGATGGCAAGGTGCATCAGCAGATCTGATGCGGGCCGAGATAGCGGGCGGGCCGGTGGGTGCGGCGCAGGTGGCGGCCGCATTGCTGGCCCGTGCCTTCGCGGTGCCTGATTGATGGATTGGAACGGGTTGCTGCAGGCGGGGCTGGGGCGGCTGCATCTGCGGCCGGCAGAATTTTGGGCGCTGACCCCGATTGAGCTGCAGCTGATGTTGGGTGTCACAGGCACCCAGGCGCCGATGGGCCGGATGCGTCTGGATGATTTGCTGAAGGCATATCCGGACGAACCAAAGGACGAAGAGAATGGATGAAATCGACCAAATCGACGGGCTGGAAAGCGATGTTCAGGCGTTGGAGACGACGCTGGGCGACGCTCGCGAGGTGACGGCCGCCTTTGATAGTCAGTTGCGTGGTGTGCAGGGCACGTTGGCCGATACAACGCGCGATTTGGGCAATCTGGAGCGGGGCTTTTCCGGCGGTTTGCGGCGTGCCTTTGACAGTCTGATTCTAGACGGGGCGAGCCTGTCGGATGCTCTGGGCGGGCTCGCGCAATCGATGGTGAACGCCGCCTATTCAGCGGCGATGAACCCGGTGACCAACCAGTTGGGTGGTGTTCTGGCTAATGGCTTGAATGCGGCGGTTGCCAGCATCATGCCCTTTGCAAATGGCGGATCGTTCTCGCAGGGTCGTGTGATGCCCTTTGCCAAAGGCGGCGTTGTGAGCAGCCCCACGACATTTCCAATGCGCGGTGGCACAGGCCTGATGGGCGAGGCGGGGCCAGAGGCGATTATGCCACTTGCGCGTGGCGCTGATGGCCGGTTGGGCGTGCAGGCTCAGGGTGGGCGCACCGTCAACGTGTCCATGCAGATCAACACACCCGATGTGCAGGGCTTCCAGCGCAGTCAAAGCCAGATTGCCACCCAAATGGCCCGCGCTTTGGGCCGTTCACAGCGCAATCGTTGAGGGGAGAACGAGATGGCATTTCATGAGGTGAGATTTCCTGCTTCGTTGAGCTTTGGCTCGGTCGGGGGGCCAGAGCGGCGTACCGATATCGTGACGCTCGCCAACGGATTTGAAGAGCGGAACACGCCCTGGGCGCATGGGCGTCGGCGCTATGATGCGGGGCTTGGGCTGCGGTCATTGGATGATCTTGAAACCCTGATTGCGTTTTTTGAGGCGCGTCAGGGGCAGTTGATCGGGTTTCGTTGGAAGGATTGGAGCGATTATCGATCTTGTGCGCCATCTGACGATATCTCGGACAGTGACCAGTTGCTGGGGGTGGGTGATGAACTCTTGGATACATGGCAACTGACCAAGACCTATCGCTCTGGTGCGTTTTCCTATGCGCGGCCGGTCAGCAAGCCGGTTGAGGGTTCCGTGCGCGTCTCTCTGGGGGGTGATCCGCTGCAGGAAGGGGTGGATTACACCGTCGACCATGCCAGCGGGCAGGTCAGCTTTGCCCATCCGCCAGACGTGGGGGCGGAGATCAGGGCCGGATTCGAGTTTGATGTGCCGGTCAGGTTCGACACCGATCGCATCATGACCTCGATTTCGAACTTTCAGGCGGGTGAGGCGCCGAACATTCCGGTTGTGGAGATCCGGGTATGACGAAGCCAGCTTTGCTTGCGCATCTGGCGACAGGTGCGACCCATGTCTGCCATTGCTGGGCCGTGAAACGGAAAGATGGGCTGGTGCTCGGCTTTACGGATCATGACCGCGCGTTGTCGTTTGACGGAATCAATTTCCAGCCGGAAAGCGGGCTGACGGCGCGCGCGCTTGCGAGTACGACCGGTCTTTCCGTCAATAACTCTGAGGCGGTTGGTGTTTTGTCTTCCGATGCGATTTCGGACGCGGATATCGAGGCAGGACGTTACGATGGCGCCCTGGTCGAGATGTGGCTGGTGCAATGGGATGATCCGGCAGTCCGTCAGGTGCAGTTCGCTGGCACGCTGGGCGAGATCACGCGGGCAAGTGGTGCCTTTGAGGCGGAATTGCGCGGGCTCTCCGAGGCGCTGAACCAACCGCGCGGTCGATCCTATCTGAAGACCTGTGGTGCGGTGCTGGGCGATGGGCGTTGTGGTGTTGATCTCAATGATCCCAACTTCATGGTGGTGCGCGATTTGGCTGCTCCCACGGACGGTGTTGAGTTTCGCTTTTCAGATCTAAGTGGGTTTTCGGAGGGTTGGTTTCAGGGTGGTGTGCTGACCATAGAAACTGGCGAGGGTCGTCGTTTGACCGCGATGATCCGCGAGGACATGCAAGAGGCTGCCATGCGCGTAGTGCGGTTATGGGAACCCATCCGGTCGCCTATCGCCCTGGGGGACCGGGTCAGGATGACGGCGGGGTGCGACAAGCGGCCTGCGACATGTCGTGAGAAGTTCGCCAACTTCCTTAACTTTCAGGGGTTTCCGGACATTCCCGGCGATGATTGGCTGGTTGGCGTGCCGCGATCCGACCGGCCCAATCGTGGTGGGAGCCGAAGCCGGTGAGTGTGGCCATCGTTGAGGCTGCCCGGAGCTGGATTGGCACCCCCTATCTGCATCAGGCATCGCGCAAGAGTGTCGGCTGTGACTGTTTGGGCTTGTTAAGGGGCGTCTGGCGCGAGGTTTTTGGGGCCGAGCCTGAGCAGGTGCCGATCTATACCGCCGATTGGTCGGAGCCGCAGGGGGACGAACGGCTTTATCGCGCGGCGATGCGGCATATGCGGCGGGTTGATGAGGCGATACTCGCACCCGGTCAGGTGCTGCTCTTTAGGATGCGTGAAGGTGCGGTGGCGAAGCATCTGGGCATCGTTTCGGCGGCGGATCCGGTGCCGCGATTCATCCACGCCTATGCCGGGCATGGGGTCTGTGAAAGCCCGCTTTCGCAGCCCTGGCGCAAACGGATCGTCGCACGTTTCGAGATTTCACAAGGATAAATGACATGGCAACGATTGCGCTTTCTGCCGCCGGGATGGCTTTGGGTGGCTCTATTGGCGGCTCGGTTCTGGGCATTTCAATGGCTGCAATTGGCCGTGCTGCAGGTGCTGCGATTGGCCGCCGTCTGGATCAGCAATTGCTGGGTGGCGGGAGCGAACCGGTGGAGAGCGGGCGCGTTGATCGTTTCCGCCTGACAAGTGCCGCTGAAGGATCAGACATCCAGCAGGTTTTCGGGCGTATGCGCGTACCGGGGCAGGTGATATGGGCGTCGTCATTTAAAGAGGAACGCAGCACCTCTGGCGGTGGCAAGGGCGCACCGCCGGAGCCGGAAGTGACCACTTTTACCTACAGTGTGAGCTTGGCGATTGCCTTGTGCGAAGGCGAGATCAACCGGGTGGGCCGGATTTGGGCCGATGGTGAAGAGCTCTCAAGAGAAGACCTGAATATCCGGGTTTATCCTGGCTCACCTGATCAGGTGCCGGATCCGAAGATTGCGGCGGTTGAAGGACTGGAGAATACGCCCGCTTACCGGGGGACGGCGTATGTCGTTTTTGAGGACCTTGCCCTTGGGCAGTTTGGTAACCGGATTCCGCAGTTTACTTTTGAGGTTATGCGTGCTGGGGCTGATGACCTGTCCGATCAAGTGACCGGCGTCGCGCTGATCCCCGGCACGGGCGAGTATAGCCTGGCGACATCAAGGGTGTACTTGTCGCCCTCATTCGGCCAGCAGGTGGCGATCAATGCAAACTCGCCTTCGGGTCGCAGCGACTTTTCTACCGCGATGGACGCGCTGGAAGGCGAATTGCCGCAGTGCAAGTCGGTGGTGCTGGTTGTGTCCTGGTTCGGGGATGACTTGCGCTGCGGTGACTGCCTGATCAAACCGAAGGTCGAGCAGAATGATGTTGATGCATCCCGCATGCCGTGGACGGTGTCCGGGCAGGATCGCGATGCGGCAGAGCGTGTACCGTTTCGCGAAGGCGCGCCGGTTTATGGCGGCAGGCCGGCAGATGCGTCGGTCGTCCAGGCCATTTCATCCATGCGCGCGCGCGGGCTGAAGCCCGTCTTTTATCCCTTCATCCTGATGGAGCAGCTTGAGGGGAATACGCTGATCAACCCCTATACGGGCACGCCTGGCCAGCCGGTCTTGCCATGGCGAGGTCGGATCACGAGCGCGCTGGCGCCGGGAGTGGATGGCAGCCCGGATGGCACGGCGCTCGCGGCAGATGAGGTTGCGGCCTTTATGGGCAACGCGGACCCGTCGGATTTTGCGGTTTCCGGTACATCCGTAAGCTATACGGGGCCGACGGATTGGGGCTATCGCCGGTTTATCCTGCACTACGCCCATCTTTGTCAGGCAGCGGGCGGGGTTGATGCATTCTGCATCGGTTCGGAGATGCGCGGCCTGACGCAAGTTAGGGGGGCTGGGAATTCCTTCCCGGCAGTTGCGGCTCTGCAGGCGCTCGCTGCGGATGTGCGCAGCATTCTGGGGCCGGATTGCAAGATCAGCTATGCCGCCGATTGGTCTGAGTATCACGGCTATCAGCCTGCAGGTACGGGTGACAAATTCTTTCACCTCGACCCGCTTTGGGCCGATGATAATATCGACTTCATCGGGATCGACAATTACATGCCGCTGTCTGATTGGCGTGATGGTGAAGGTCACACAGATGCCACTGCTGGCAGCATATACAACCTCGACTATCTCCGCGCGAATGTGGCGAGTGGTGAAGGGTATGACTGGTTCTATTCCACGCCCGAGGCCCGTGATGCACAGAGGCGTACCCCCATCACTGATGGTGATGGCGAGCCTTGGGTCTGGCGCTACAAGGATTTTGAGGGCTGGTGGTCGAACCCGCATCATGACCGGATAGGTGGTGTGCGGCAGAGCACGTCAACTGCCTGGATCCCCGAAAGCAAGCCTTTTTGGTTCACAGAGTTTGGCTGTGCCGCTATCGACAAGGGCACCAATCAACCCAACAAGTTTCTGGATCCAAAATCCTCGGAATCGCGGCTGCCCTATTATTCAAACGGGCGGCGCGACGATTTCATGCAGATGCAGTATCTCAAGGCGGTTTATGCGCATTTTGCTGATCCCGCGAATAATCCCGCCTCGGCGGAATTTGACGGGCGGATGGTGGATACCGCGCGCATGCATGTCTGGGCCTGGGATGCGCGGCCCTATCCATTCTTCCCCGCCAATAAGGCCTTGTGGTCGGATGGTGACAATTACGCACGTGGCCATTGGCTGAATGGTCGGGCGACCAGCAGATCCTTGTCCTCGGTCGTCGCGGAGATTTGTGAAAGCTGGGACGTCACGCGCTATGATGTCTCGCAGCTTTACGGTGTTGTGCGTGGCTATGCGATCAGCGATGTCAACTCGGCCCGCGCAGCGCTACAGCCGCTGATGCTTGCCTATGGCATTGAGGCGCTGGAGCGTGGGGGTGTGCTGGTGTTCCGCAATCGTGATGGGCAGGCGACGGCAACGCTTGATGACAGCGCGCTGGCGCTTAATCCCGAGACGGACCAATCCGTTGCACTCACCCGATCGCCCGCGACAGAAGTCGCCGCGCGTGTGCAGATCAGCTATTTGGATGTGGATGCGGATTATGATCCCATCGCTTCTGAAGCGATCCATCCTGAGCCGATCAGCCCCAATGTCACCCGCAGTGAGTTCCCGTTGGCGCTGACCCGCGCGGAGGGGCAGGGTGTGGCCAATCGCTGGCTGCAAGAGGTGCGTATGGCCGATGAGAGCGCCAGTTTTGCCCTGCCGCCGTCGCGCATGGATATTGAGGCGGGCGATGTCGTGGCGCTACAGACCGATGCCCATCAGGGCCAATACCGGATCGACCGGATCGAAGATGCTGGTCTGCGCCTGATCGAGGCGACGCGGGTAGCGCCAAGCGTCTATACACCGCAAGAGCTTCCGGCAGACGGTCCGGTTTTGCCGCCCGTCGTCGCGCCGGTCCCGGTAACGTTGCAATTCCTGGATCTGCCACTGCTGACCGGGGACGAAGTGCCGCATGCGCCTTTTGCGGCGGCCACATCGATGCCCTGGCCGGGTGACGTGGCACTTTATGGCGCGGCCCAGGATAGCGGCTATGCGCTGCAGGACGTGCTGTCGAGCCCCGCCACGATGGGCTTGACGGAAACGCCGCTTGTCGCGGGGCCAGTTGGGATCTGGGACCGGCAGGCACCGCTTGAGGTGACGCTGGTTGATGGAGCGCTGGGCTCCGTTGATGCAACAGCGTTGTTTGCAGGGGCAAATACGCTTGCGATTGGCGACGGGACGCCGGATTTCTGGGAGATCATTCAGTTCCAATATGCTGAACCTGTGGGGCAAAACCGTTTTGCGTTGCATGGGCTGCTGCGGGGGCAGGCGGGCAGTCGCGGGCTCATGCCGGATGTCTGGCCGGTCGGGTCACGTGTTGTGCTGTTGGACGGCGTGCCTGCGCAGATCACGCTACCCTCAGCCGCACGTGGTATCACGCGGCATTTCAGGTATGGCCCGGCCAAACGCCCTATGTCAGACGAGAGCTTTCTTTACGCAAGTTTCGCATTTCAAGGGAACGGATTGCGGCCTTATCCAGTTGCGCATCTGCGCGCAAAGGACGGCGTTGCTGGATTGGACGTCTCGTGGATCAGATGTAGCCGGATCGACGGCGATGTGTGGACTGATGGTGAGATTCCGCTCGGCGAAGACGAGGAACTCTATCGCGTGCGGATCATTCAGGACGGCGTGACGCGGCGCAGCGAGACCGTCACTATGCCCGGTTGGACCTATGCAGCGGGAGATTTGGCGGCCGAGGTCGGCTCTGCGCCTTACCGGCTGGAGGTGGCGCAGGTTTCGGCCCGCTTTGGTGAAGGGTTATGGTCGGCGTTGGTGATGCAGGCGTAACGCTGTGCGGCCCGTGAACATAGCGGATATTGAGGTCGGCGTGATGGCGTTGCTGGCTGTGCCCAAAGGCGAACGTGCCGGACTGGCCCGCCGCTTGTGTGACCATGCGCGTACTGCTGATCGCCATCGCGCGCATACTCAAAAGCTCCATCCTCGCTATGGAACGGGGACTCTGATGTCGGCAGCGCAAGGCTATCAGAAGGTTGCGCGCAACGCCATCAATCCAACTGAGTTCTTGTTTTCACTGCAAATTCTCGTCGATACACTCTGCGCGTGCCAGCGCGATCAATCCTCGTGATGGGCCAGATCACGGCTTTATTCTTGGCGCAACGGGGAAAAGTGCACTAAGTAAGGGCTAGACCGAGAGGGAGCCGAGCTATGGCGCATTTGAAACCATCGATCAGTGAAGTTGACCCGATCTGGCATCGGATCTGTGATGAAGCTGAAGAGGCGATCGCAGCAGAACCGCTGATGGGCGGTTTGATCCATTCGGGAATCTTGCATCATCAGACGTTCGAGGGGGCGTTGGCCTATCGGTTGTCAATGAAACTCGCCTCATCCGAGATGTCGGAGCAAATCCTGCGGGAAATCGCAGATGCCGCCTACATGGCTGATCCGAGCCTCGCCGCTGCCGCACGGGCCGATCTGGTTGCGATCTATGACCGTGATCCGGCGTGCCATCGCTTCATGCAACCCATCCTGTTCTTCAAGGGGTTTCAGGCTGTGCAATCCTATCGTTTGGGACACTGGCTGTGGCAGAACAATCGCCGGGATCTTGCCTACTTCGTGCAAATGCGGGTGAGCGAGATGTTCGGGGTGGATATTCATCCCGCAGCGCGGATTGGCAAGGGGATCATGATTGATCACGCCCATTCTGTTGTTGTGGGGGAGACGGCTGTTGTTGGTGACAATGTGTCGATGCTGCATTCTGTGACGCTGGGGGGGACCGGCAAGGAAGATGATGACCGACATCCAAAAATTGGTGACGGCGTGCTGATCGGTGCTGGTGCGAAGGTCCTTGGCAATATCAAGATCGGCCATTGCAGCCGGATCGCTGCAGGTTCGGTCGTGCTCGAAGAAGTACCGCCTATGAAGACCGTTGCCGGTGTGCCCGCGAAGATCGTTGGCGAGGCGGGGTGTTCGCAACCTTCGATCACTATGGATCAGTTGTTAGGCAACTAAACTGAGATTTCGTTGCGTCTTGTGATGCGCCGCAACACTCGGCCTTGCCAGCGAATGCACCACTCAATCAACGCGGCCAAGACAATGCACGTTGCGAGCGTCATGCCTAGCAAGATCAGATCGCGGCCAAGCCCCTGTGAATGAGCTTCGAGACTTGCTTGCGTGAAGTACATCACCGGGAAATGCAGAACATATACTGGGAAGCTTGCACGGGCCAAGAACTTGGTCACGTTGACAAGAGGGCCTTCAACGATACGAAGATTGCGACACCAGTGATACAACGCAAGAAGATGCGCGGTAAAAAGCATCGCTACTGTAAGCTGCCAAACAAAGTTCGCGGAAAACCGCAATTGTGCAAAGACTTCGATAGAAAGAACATGTGCCGTTAGGAAAAGAAGCGCCTCAGGCAATTGGACTAACTGAGCCAGCACATAACCCACGACTGGGATGAGCATCAGGTAAAATGGCCGTCGTTCGAAGCTCTCTTCAGCAACCTGGTGATAGAGCCAGACACCCATGTACCAGCATGGAAACAGCAGTACGATGTTCGGTCCGACCAGTAGGCATAGTCCCAGCATCAACATGATACGCAAGTGGCCACGCAGAAACACCGCAATTGCAAACGCGGCGTAGTAAGCAACTTCGTATGATAGCGACCATAAAGGAACGTTGGTCCCCAACCTAATTGGGTCCCAATACCATTCGGTTGAGAATGTTAGACCCCGAAAGAGCTGCTGAAAGAGAGTTGTCGGATCATAGGACACACTTTCATAGCTTTCAGGAAAGAGTTGTGCCCCTGAACGATCTATGATGAAGCCCAGGATCAACGCTGGAAGCAACACCGAGACCAGCCTGGTAAGGCGTGACAACGTAAACGTGGCGATTGTTTTGTTTTTTGTGTCCACGCGAAAGGCAATAAGAAAGCCGGACATCACAAAAAATGCGATCACAGCGTCGGGCCCTAGCCCTAAATCGTGAAACGCCTGATATCTGCCACCAGTGAACAAGGGATGCGAAAAATGGTAAAGTACGACGGCAAATGCCGCCAGAGCACGAGTTATGTCGAGGTAGAATGAGAAAGCTGAATTCGGCATCCTAGAAGGCTGGGGCCAATCTGTTACTTCCAATCAAGATCAACCTCGCCATTCAAGCAGCCGATTTTTGTATGTCAAGCGCAACGAAGAATAGTGGCGGTTTTGCTCCGGTTGCGCGAATTTGTGGCGATCCGGCAATGATCGCCACAATTCAGGTCCTAGGCCAACATCGTCATCGGGCTTTCGAGGTTGTCTTTGATCGCCTGTAGCAGATTGGCGCCAAGAGCCCCATCGATCACTCGGTGATCAACTGAAAGCGTGACCGACATGATTGTGCCCACGGTCAACTCGCCATCTTCACCGACAATCGGCTTTTTCACACCTGCACCCACGGCCAGGATCGCCGCGTGAGGAGGATTGATGATAGCGTCGAAATTGTCGATGCCAAACATGCCAAGGTTGGAGATCGCGAAGCTGCCGCCTTGATATTCGTGCGGGGCGAGTTTGCGTTCACGCGCGCGGGCAGCAAGGTCTTTCATCTCGGAGGACAACGCGGAAAGGGACTTCATGTCCGCGTCTTTCAGGACCGGAGTGAACAGCCCCCCCTCGATAGCAACGGCGACTGCCACGTCCGACTTCTCGAACTGCAAGGTGCGATCACCGGCCCAAACGGCATTCGCTTCGGGTACCTGTTGCAGCGCCAAGGCGCAGGCCTTGATGATAAAGTCATTCACCGACAGTTTCACACCGCGCGGTTCAAGCTGCTTGTTCAACTGGCTGCGGAATTTGAGCAATGCGTCAATGCCGATGTCGCGACGCAGATAGAAATGCGGCACCGATTGCTTGGCCTCGGTGAGGCGGGCGGCAATGGTTTTGCGCATGCCGTCAAGGGGCACCTCTTCATGAGGGCGATCGGCGTAGGTCTTCAGTACAGCGTCGGTAGATGGGCCGGTCGCTGGGGCAGGGGCCGCAGCTGGCGTCTTGGCTGCGGCTGGAGCTGCTTTTGGCGTGGCCGTTGCATTTTCCACATCTGCTTTTACGATCCGGCCATGTGGGCCGGAGCCTGAGATCTGCGCCAGATCAAGGCCCTTGTCTGCCGCAATACGCCGAGCCAGCGGGGTCGCAAAGATCCGGTTACCATCTTTAGAGGGGGCTGCCGGTGCGGGCGCTGAGGCTGCTGGCGCAGCACTCGGCGCTGGTTCTGGTGAAGACGGCGCGGCAGCGGCGGATGAACCACCCGCAGACACATCGCCGATATCATCAGCACTTTCGCCGTCTTCCAGCAGGACTGCGATGACATCGTTGACTTTCACGCCCTCGCTGCCCTCCGGCACGATGATCTTGCCAATGACACCCTCATCGACGGCCTCAAACTCCATCGTTGCCTTGTCGGTTTCGATCTCGGCCATGACATCGCCGGATGAGACGGTGTCACCCTCTTTGACCAGCCACTTGGCAAGCGTGCCCTCTTCCATCGTGGGGGACAGGGCGGGCATCAGGATTTCTGTTGGCATGACGCTGTCTCCTTAGCGGTAGGTCACTTGCTTGACCGCGGCGATGACTTCGTCGGTGGTCACAAGGGCATGTTTTTCAAGGTTCGCGGCATAAGGCATCGGGACGTCCTTGCCTGTGCAGGTGATGACCGGTGCGTCCAGATAGTCGAAAGCCTGCTGCATGATTTCGGAGGCGATCCATGACCCGACAGATCCTTGCGGCCAGCCTTCTTCTACAGTGACGCAGCGATTTGTTTTTTGTACTGAGGCCAGAACTGTTGGCAAATCCAGCGGACGCAAGCTGCGCAGGTTGATCACCTCGGCATTGATCCCGTCCTCCGCAAGTTTCTCGGCCGCTTCCATGGCATAGGTCATGCCGATGCCGAAGCTGACGATGGTGACATCGTCGCCAGCGCGTTCGATCTTGGCCTTGCCGAATGGAATGGTAAAGTCATCCATCACCGGAACGTCAAAGCTTTTGCCGTAGAGGATTTCATTCTCAAGGAAGATCACCGGGTTGGGATCGCGGATTGCGGTCTTAAGGAGACCCTTCGCGTCGGCAGCCGAGTAAGGCATCGCCACTTTCAGACCGGGGATCTGCATGTACCAGGCTGCATAATCCTGGCTGTGCTGTGCGCCAACACGGGCGGCGGCACCGTTGGGGCCACGGAAGACCATGGGCGCGCCCATCTGGCCGCCTGACATGTAAAGCGTCTTTGCTGCAGAGTTAATAATCTGGTCAATGGCTTGCATGGCGAAGTTAAACGTCATGAATTCAACGATGGGCTTCAGGCCGCCAAAAGCCGCACCAACGCCGATCCCGGCAAAGCCATGTTCGGTGATGGGTGTGTCGATCACGCGTTTCGAACCAAATTCATCCAGCAGACCTTGAGAGATTTTGTAGGCGCCTTGATATTCGGCGACCTCCTCACCCATCAGAAACACCTCTTCGTCGCGGCGCATTTCTTCGGCCATCGCATCGCGCAGCGCCTCGCGCACCGTGGTCTGCTTGACCTCAACGTCGGCATCCCAATCAGGCGTCGCGTCGGCCACCGCAGGGGCGGGGGCTGCGGCGACGGGTTCGGCTGGTGCATGCGCGGGAGCTTCGGCGGCTGGGGCAGGGGCGGGTGTGGCGCCTGCGGCAGGGACATCCTCGCCATCTTCGACCAGGATCGCGATCACGTCGTTGACCTTCACACCTTCGGTGCCCTCAGCAATCAGGATCTTCCCGACGATGCCTTCATCGACGGCCTCAAACTCCATTGTCGCCTTGTCGGTCTCAATCTCGGCCATGATATCGCCGGATGAGACGGTATCGCCCTCTTTCACCAGCCATTTTGCAAGCGTGCCTTCTTCCATCGTGGGCGACAGGGCGGGCATCAGAATTTCGGTTGCCATATCGGTTCGGGGCCTCCCACCCGGTTAGTAAAGTTGGATCATGCCGAAGACATTGCCTTCGGTATCGTAGCAATAGGATGCGCGGCCAAGATCGGGGATCTCGGAAATCGGCCGTTCTTCAGTGCCGCCGCTGGACAGCGCATCAGCATGGGCTGTGTCGATGCTGTCCACGGAAAACACGCTGACTGTGCTGTTAGGGGCAGTATGGTCTGATGCAGCTGCGGGGGTCGCCCTCGGCATCAGCGCGCCAGTAGGACGCCCGGCACCGATGCCATCACCGTCGATCAGGTAGTACTCTCGCTCACCCCATTTCTGGAACGACCAGCCAAGGACCTTGCCGTAGAAATCCATTGCCCGGTCAACATCGCCACAATGGATCTCAAAGTGCTGCACGCCGCCCATGGCTCAGGCCTTCACGTCTTCGTAGATGTCCGTCCAAAGCTCGTCCAAGTGGGGCTCGGGGCTTTCTTTTGAAAACTCTGCCGCTTCGTTGACGATCGCCTTGATCTCTTTGTCGATGGCTTTCAGATCGTCATCGGTGGCATGTTTTCCGGTGATGAGCATGTCGCGGATCTGTTCAATCGGGTCACGCTCATCACGCATTTTCTGCACTTCCTCGCGGGTGCGGTATTTGGCGGGGTCGGACATGGAGTGGCCGCGATAGCGATAGGTCTTCACCTCCAGAATGTATGGTCCTTTGCCCGCACGGCAGTGTGCAACGGCCCTTTCACCCGCTTCTTTGACGGCGAGGACATTCATACCGTCCACTTCTTCGCCTGGAATGCCGTAGGCCGCACCCCGCTCCCAAAGTGACGGCGACTTTGTCGAGCGTTTGACTGACGTGCCCATCGCGTATTGGTTATTCTCAATCACGAAAACGACGGGCAGGTCCCAAAGTTCGGCCATGTTGTAGGTCTCATAGACCTGGCCCTGGTTGGCGGCACCATCGCCGAAATAGGTGAAGGTGACGCGGTCATTCCCCTTATACTTGTCAGCGAAGGCAAGGCCTGCGCCAAGCGGCACCTGTGCCGCAACGATGCCGTGACCGCCATAGAAGTGCTTTTCCTTGGAGAACATGTGCATGGAGCCGCCCTTGCCCTTGGAAAAGCCGCCCTCGCGCCCGGTCAGTTCTGCCATGATGCCCTTGGGGTCCATCCCACAAGCCAGCATATGGCCGTGATCACGGTAAGAGGTGACGCGTTTGTCACCTTCATCCGCCGCAGCCTCCAGCCCGACCACAACAGCCTCTTGCCCGATATAGAGGTGGCAGAACCCGCCGATGAGCCCCATGCCGTAAAGCTGGCCTGCCTTTTCTTCAAATCGCCGGATCAGCAGCATCTCACGGTAGTGCCCCAGCAGCTCTTCAGCCGAGACGTTGGGTTTCGCGGCGGCCTTTTTTCTCGGCGGCATGTGCAATCCTCCAGCGCAGATATATAGTTTAGCGTTAAACTATTCTCTAAACGATGCGCGGAAAAATTGCGAGGGTCAAAGTGACGTCCCGTCACGCGTCATAGACATAGCGGCGTTGCGTCTAGCGGATGACGATCTCATCCGCGCGGATCAGGCCCAGCACGTCGCGGGCCTGTTCGTCCAGCAGATCGAGGTCCAGAAAATCATCTGACAAGCGGGTGGTGAGGTTTTCCATATGCGCGACCTCGGCTTGTAGTGCCGCGAGTTCCGCCCGCAACACGTCGCCTTCAGCCTGCACCTCGATCCGTTTGAAAAGGCCGTAGTCGCCCTGCACAGCGGCAAAGGTGAAATAGAGACCCAGCATCAAAGCACCGAGAACATAGAAAATCGCACCAAGATGAGGAGTACTGCGCCGCATGTTTATTGCCTCTCGCGCCACCTCTTTGCGGGCGGCTGAAGCAAGAATCGCATATTTGATTCGCCTTGTGAATCCCTAAAACGCCCTTGCGGCGGGATTATCCGGCGACAGACGCTTGGTAGACTTCATCAATCGTGGTGCTGATTGTGTCGTTGAACGTGGCATCGTCCTGATCGGCCGACAGACCCTCAGTCAGCGCGCGGGAAAAGCTTGCAATGACCCCCTTGTTCTGGGCCAGACGCGCATTCGCCTCGGCCCTTGTATAGCCCCCAGAAAGGGCGACAACGCGCATCACGTTCGGGTGGTCCACAAGCGGCTGATAGATATTGGCCTCTTCCGGTAGCGTGAGTTTCAGCATGACCTTTTCATCAGGCGCAAGCGCTTCCAAGTGGCTCAGGACAGCATCGCGTAACAGCACCTCGGCCTTGGCCTTATCAGCCATCTTGATGTTGATCTCGGGCTCAAGGATCGGAACAAGGCCATGGGCAATCACTCTTTTGCCCTCTTCGAATTGCTGGGAAATGATTGCGGCGATCCCGTCCGGATTGGCCTGATTGATGACGGAACGTGCCTTGGTGCCAAAAACGCCATGTGACACGGCGCGGGGCAGCACGGTATCAAGATGATCCATCGGCTTCATCAATTGAACGCCGTCCGCTTCTTCCTTCAGCCCTTTATCAATCTTCAGGAAAGGGACGACTTTCCGGTCTTCCCAAAGAAACTGTGCCGAAGGCTTGCCATTAAACGCGCGATCCATCGTCATCTCAAACAAGATGGCCCCGACGATCTTGTCTCCGGTAAAGGCAGGCGCGTTCACGATGCGGCTGCGCATCGCGTGGATCATGTCAAACATCTCGTCATCGTTGGCATAGGCATCCGCAGGCACGCCATAGGCGGCAAGCGCCTTTGGCGTTGACCCACCGCTTTGATCCAATGCCGCGATAAAGCCCGCCCCGTCGCGCACCTGCTTTGCCATCTCATCGTTTGCCATGAAATCCACCTTCGTCACTTCAAATCGTCCGGGGCGTGCCCGTCAGGACAGGGTTGTAGGCAACGGGCAGCCACCTGACAATTATGGTCGCGCTAACAGGCGTTTAGAAATGTCTGGGCGGGCTGCCGTTCAATTCGTTGTTAGGTAGACAGCGGGCAGATCGGCGTTGATCCAGTCTGTAATGGCCAACTGCTGCATGTCTGCCGCGATGTCACTCCAGACCTGTGCGACGTCCGGTCCTCTTGCGCCAAACCGGGCAGCGATCTCTTCACGCAGTGTTGTTGCGGCGATGTCGCCCGCCGCCTCTGCCAGAAGGGCGTAGTAGTAGGCCCGCGCATAGGAACGGGTTTCGCCAACACCCGCGAAATGCGCGAGTGCCAACCGGCGCAAATCACGTGGATCACTGCCAGAGACACGACTGATCGGGGCGGGTGCGCCAGTTTGTTTCAGATAGCTATCCTGCGCGGCAAGCACAGCCTGTGTTGTCATCTGCAACTCCAGACGATCAAGCTGGGCCGTGGCGTTTGGCATGTCTGCGGCGGCGGCAATCAGTGCATAGCCGTAGGCCGCCGGGATGTCGCGATCCTGGGTGGCTTGCGCCAAAAGTGCTGCGGCCTCACCCGCCACTTCTGGATCGTCCAGTAGCGACATCAGCAAATCAGGCACCAGGGCGGCACCGCGCGGCACGCCGTTCCCTTCCAGAAGGGCCGTCGCAAGAGTGATCCGCTGTGTTGGGGACAGATTGTCCGGGCTTTGAATTTCAGCGAGATCTGCGACGCTCAGAATCTCAGTTCGCACCAGCGGTGTGCTGCGCGCCTGCAGCCCGAGCGCGGCAATCAGCGTCTGCGGTGCCGCGTACATGTCCGGTTCAATGACCACACCAGATGGGGGCAAATCAGCCTCGATCGTGATTTCGCCGGTCTCCGTGACAAAGTCTTCGACCTCATCCATCAGGTCCCTGATAAAGTTGCGCTCGACTGCGCCAAGCGGGCGTAGGCCGCCGTCGCTCAGGTATTGCGAAATCGCCTCTGTTCCCAATTCACGGATTGTAAGGGGATCGCGTAGGTTTTCCGGTAGGACCTGCGATATCGCGGCCCAACCGCCGTCGTCCTTCAGCGTTACAACTGCGCGGCTCACACGGACGGCCGGATCGCCGGGATAACCGAATTCGCCCAAGCGTGGCAGAATGGTGCCGCTGCCAGAATAGTCCAGTGCCCCAAAACCGTTGACCGCGATGCTGCCATCAAGGGTGGTTTCCCCGGTCGTGTAGGCGTAGTTGGCGCTGACTTTGAACTGGTCCAGCGATAATTCCCGCAGGCCCGCCGTCCGCAGGGGCAGGGCGATCTCACGCTCTAGGCAGGCGAGGTTTATCTGGGTGCCGATCAGATTCAGGTTCAGTTCCGCCACCGCTTCAAACGGCGTGGCAAGATCGCTGGACAAAGTTGCCCGCTCAATTGTGATCTCGCATTGGCGGGCTTGATCGTATGGCAAAAGAGGCCGCGCGACGATACCTGAAACCGACACAACCCCGCGCATCGGATCGGCTGACAGATGATCGTATTGCAGTTCCATCCGGGTCCTGAGGGCGGTGATCGCGCTATTTGCGAGTGCCGTGGCAATCCGGTCGGGGCTGAAGAATTCGCCCAAAGTCGGTTGCGGGTCACGTTCCTGCGCGAAGATCGGCGTCGCAACGACGCATGCAATGGCGGTGGCTGAAGTCAATTTGGTAAAATGGGTCATTGTGTTGCTCCTTTATCTAGAATTGACATATGTGAACAACGTTCAAATTTCAACAAAAAAGTAGATATTGCTTCCGCCCGGAGACTGGCGCCGAAGCTTTATGCGCTATCCGAGCGCTGCAACTCCGGGCAATTCCTTGCCTTCCATCCATTCCAGAAATGCGCCACCGGCGGTCGAGATATAGGTGAAATCATCAGCCGCACCCGCCTGATTGAGCGCGGCGACTGTATCGCCACCGCCCGCGACCGACACGAGTTGGCCTGCCTTTGACAATGCCGCAGCTTTGGTCGCGGCGGCATTGGTCGCGGCGTCAAACGGGGTGATCTCAAACGCGCCAAGGGGGCCGTTCCAAACAAGGGTTTTGGCCTTGTCGAGAACCTCACCGATATAGGCAACTGTTGCGGGACCGGCATCGAGGATCATCGCATCGGCGGGGCAGGCGTCGGGAGCCACCGTTTCATGCGCAGCACCTGCCTTGAATTCGCGTGCGACAACGATGTCGCAAGGCAGGATAATCTCGCAGCCTGCCGCATCAGCCTTGCCCAGAATCTCGCGCGCGGTCTCGGCCAGGTCATGCTCGCAAAGCGACTTGCCCACATCCATGCCTTGCGCGGCCAGAAACGTATTCGCCATCCCGCCGCCGATCACCAGATGATCGACCTTGCCCACGAGGTTCCCCAACAGATCGAGCTTGGTCGAGACCTTAGCTCCACCCACAACCGCGACAACGGGACGGTCGGGCGTGCCCAAGGCCTTTTCCAGCGCGCCCAGTTCTTCGGCCATCAGCCGCCCGGCGCAAGCTGGCAGAAGATGCGCGATGGCCTCGGTGCTGGCATGGGCTCGATGGGCGGCTGAGAAAGCGTCATTGACATAGATGTCGCCCAGACCCGCGAGCCGTTTTGCGAAGCCCTCATCATTCGCTTCTTCACCCGGATTGAAGCGCAGGTTCTCCAAAAGCAGAACCTCGTCTTCCTCCATCTCGGCGACAGCGGCCCCGAAATCGGAATTGACCCAGGTCACCGGCACGCCCAGAACATCCGCCACGGTCGGGGCGATGATCTCAAGCGACATCTCTGGCACAACCTTCCCCTTGGGACGGCCGAAATGCGCCATCAGAATGACCTTACCGCCCTTGGCCTGAATGTCTTCAACAGTTGGGACAATGCGTTCAATCCGCGTGGCATCCGTCACAACGCCATCCTCGACCGGTACGTTGATGTCCACGCGAACAAGGGCCCGCTTGCCCGTAAAGTCAAAGTCATCAAGGGTTTTCCAGGCCATCTGCCGCTCCTGTCATCGGGGTTATGTCCGCTTTGTTGCGGCAATGTGCTGCGCGCGTCAACCTGACCTGCTTGGCAATCCGGCGCGTGGGCCATATGACAGTCCCCAACAAATGAATAGGAGCATTCCATGGCCGAGATCAAAGACCCAGAGAACACCATCATCATGACCCTCAAGGATGGGGATGTAGTGATTGAGCTGCTGCCAGACGTGGCCCCCGCCCATACCGCGCGGATGAAGGAACTCGCGCGCGCCGGTGCTTACGACAATGTCTGTTTTCACCGGGTGATCGACGGGTTTATGGCGCAAACGGGCGATGTGGCCAACGGCAACATGGAAAAGGATTTCAACATCGGGCGCGCGGGCACCGGTGGGTCCGACATGCCGGACCTGCCTGCGGAGTTTTCCAAGGTGCCGCATGCACGCGGCTCACTGGGTGCAGCGCGGTCGCAAAACCCCAACTCTGCCAACAGCCAGTTCTTCATCAACTTCAAGGACAACGATTTCCTGAACGGCCAATACACGGTCTATGGTCAGGTGATCTCCGGCATGGAGCATGTGGATGCCATCACGCGCGGTGAGCCGCCAATGAACCCCGACCGGATGATCAGCGTGAAGGTGGCCGCCGATGTTTAGGCTGGCGGCACTCCTGTCCGTGCTGGCCGTACCGGTTCTGGCCGACGGGCTTGAGATCGATGTGGAGGGTGAGGCGAATGGCACCATCGTGATCGACCTCTTCGAAGAAACAGCACCACTCCATGTCGCGCAGATCACAACGATTGCGGCGGCTGGCGATTACAACGGCGTTGTGTTCCACCGCGTGATCGATGGTTTCATGGCGCAGACCGGCGATGTGCAGAACGGCGTGATGGGAGGGAACCTGTCACGTGCGGGCATGGGCGGCTCTGACCTGCCGGACATTCCGGCGGAGTTTTCGGACATCCCGTTTGAGCGCGGCGTTGTTGGGATGGCCCGCGCGCAGAACCCGAATTCGGCCAACAGCCAGTTCTTCATCATGTTTGAGCCGGGGTACTTCCTGAACGGTCAATACACCGTGGTTGGTGAGGTGACCGAGGGGATGGAGATCGTGGATGCGATCAAACGCGGCACCGGCGCGAATGGCTCTGTGATCGGTCAGCCGGATATGATGAGCGAAGTGCGCGTCATCGAATAGCACCTAACGGCCCCCTCACTTTGCTGCGAGGGGGCTATTCCAAGCCGAAAGCATCGGCCACTCTTTGCGGCATGCGAGGAGGAACAAGATGCGATTCATCCCGACATTTGCCGCCGCTTGTGTCAGTGCCAGCATGGCATGGGCGAGCCCCGAATTCTGGGCCAATGAATGGCCGCGCACGAATTTTGAGGAAACCAGCGTTGAAAGCTGGTTGGAGATCATATCGGGCGGCCCGCCGAAGGACGGGATACCGGCGCTCGATAACCCGACCTTCAAATCCGTGGCCGAGGAAATCTCGCTCAGCGACCGCGAGCCGGTGATCACGGTCGAGATCGACGGTGCCGTGCCGCGCGCCTATCCGATCCGGTACCTCACCTGGCATGAGATCGTGAATGACGAGGTGGGGGGTATTCCCGTAGCAGTCACTTTCTGCCCGCTCTGCAATTCGGGGATCACATTTGATCGGCGCACCGAGGTCGGCGTGCTGAGCTTTGGCGTGTCCGGCAAGCTGCGCAATTCGGATATGATCATGTATGACCGCGAAACCGAAAGCTGGTGGCAGCAGGCGGTGGGGCAGGCCATTGTCGGTGACCTGACGGGCATGGAACTGACCGGTCTGCCCAGTTGGATGGAAAGCTGGGAGATGTTTCGCGCCCGCAACCCTGATGGTTTGGTGATGGTGCAACCTGATTTTGCGCGCAGCTATGGCGCAAACCCTTATGTCCGCTACGACAGTTCGCACCGCCCGTTTCTCTATTCCGGCGAGATTCCCCCACACGGCATCCCCGCACTCGCGCGGGTCGTGCGGGTGGGGGAACGGGCCTGGCCGCTGACCCGGCTTTCTGAGGTTGGTGAATTGACCGAAGGCGGGTTGACTTTCAGTTGGGCCGCAGGGCAGGCATCGGCGCTCGACACCCGCAATATCGGCGCGGGCAAGGATGTGGGCAATGTTCGCGTGCGCGATGCCGATGGTGCCGATGTGGTCCACGACGTGATGTTCGCCTTTGCCTTCCACGCCTTCTGGCCGGACGGCGAATGGATGCTGGGCGAGTAGGCGGCCCGCGGCGCCTTGACACTTCCATTGGCGCAGCATGATCTGCGCCCATGGAAAAGAAGTCTCAGATCGATCTGTTCGGCGCCGTGGCACTGACCGGATTTGCCCTCCTCCTCGCGTTCAATCAGGTTGTCATCAAGGTCACGAATGGCGGGTTGCAGCCGGTATTCTTTGCGGGTGTCCGCTCTGCCGGAGCGGTCTTGTGCATCTGGCTTTGGCTGCGCTGGCGCGGCATTCCCTTGCGATTTGAGCCCGGAACCCGCGTTGCGGGTTTTTTGATCGGCTGCGTCTTTGCCTTTGAATTCTTGTGCCTTTTCATCGCGCTTGATCTGACGGCGGTGAGCCGCGCGAGCGTGATTTTCTATTCCATGCCAGTCTGGCTGGCGCTGATGGCGCATTTCATCATGCCGGATGACAAGATCACACCGCTGAAGGCCATGGGGCTTGGTCTTGCGCTCGCCGGCGTGGCGTTGGCGATCCTGACCCGTGACGACAGGGCAGGGAGCTTGTGGGGAGACATCGCCGCCTTGGGCGCTGCGATTGGCTGGGCCTTGACAGCCATGCTCGCCAAAGCCTCACCGCTCGCGCGAGTCCGGCCAGAGATCCAGCTTTTCTGGCAGGTCAGCGTGTCCGCCCCGATCCTGCTGATTGCAGCCCTTTTCTTCGGCCCCTTCATCCGCGATCTGGAGCCAATCCATATCGCGGGGCTTCTGTTTCAGATCGTGGTTGTCGTCAGCGCGGGCTTTATCTTCTGGCTCTGGCTCTTGTCGATCTACCCGGCCTCTGGTGTTGCGTCGTTCAGCTTCCTCTCACCGGTCCTGAGTGTCGGCCTCGGCTGGCTTTTACTGGACGAAGAGGTTGGTCCGAGCCTCTTTGGCGCGCTCATCCTCGTCGCCGCAGGTATCGTGTTGATCAACCGCCCCGTCAGGTCCCGCAGAATGTCCGCGTGACGCGTTCTTCCTTGCTGGGCGCGCGCGCGAAACGGGCCGTCTCATCGGTCAAGGGTGCGTAAGGCTGGGTGACGGCGGCGAGGAGGGCGTGGAACGGCTCCAGATTGCCGCTGCGCCCGGCGGTGATCGCCTCTTCCACGCGGTGGTTGCGCGGGATGATTTGAGGGTTTGCCTTGGCCATGATCGCGGCAGCGTCGGGGGATTTCCGCGTGTTCCAGCGCAGCGCCCAGGCATCAAACGCGTCCCGGTCGATGAACTGATCGCGGGCTGTGTCAGTGCCAAGATTGGCAAAGACATTCGTGAAATCCGCACCGTCCTTGGTCATCATGTCCAGCAGATCGGCAATCAGGGTGCGGTCATCTTCGTCAGCATCCATGATGCCCAGCTTGCGCCCAAACGCCTCAAGCCACGCGGCCTCGTAGTGTTCTGGGAAGCGATGCACGGCGGCGGTGAAATCCTCAATCGCCTTGTCGCGGTCGGGCATGAGCGGGATGAGCGCCGTCGCAAACTGTGCCATGTTCCACGCGCCAATGCCGGGCTGATTGGAATAGGCATAACGGCCATATTGGTCGATGGCGCTGAAGACCGTATCGGGGTGAAACGCGTCCATAAAGGCGCAGGGGCCGTAGTCAATCGTCTCGCCCGCGATCGACACATTGTCGGTGTTCATCACACCATGGATGAAACCAAGGCTCATCCACCTCGCAATCAGTCTGGCGTAGCGAGCGATCACGCTATCAAGCAAATCGGCGGGGCCGGTCGCGTCCGGGTAGTGCCGGGCGATCACGTGGTCTGTCAGCGCCTGCAGCGCCTCCATATCGCCGCGCGATGCGAAGAACTGGAAGGTGCCCACGCGGATATGGCTTTGCGCGACGCGGGTGATGACGGCACCGGGCAGCACCTCTTCGCGGTAGACAGGCTCTCCGGTTGTGACTGCCGCGAGTGCACGCGTTGTTGGCACGCCCATTGCATGCATGGCCTCACTGATGATGTATTCGCGCATGACCGGGCCGAGCCAGGCGCGCCCGTCGCCACGACGGGAATAGGGCGTCGGGCCGGAGCCCTTCAGCTGGATGTCGCGGCGGATGCCGTCGGTCCCGATGACTTCACCGAGAAGGATCGCGCGCCCGTCGCCCAGTTGCGGGTTCCAGTTGCCGAATTGATGGCCCGCATAGACCTGCGCGAGGGGGGCGGCCCCATCGGGGATATGGTTGCCCGCAAAGATCTTCGCGGCTGTCAGGTCCTGGAACGCCATCGGATTGATGCCGAGCAGCTTTGCGAGTTCCGCATTCGTCGCGATGATCTGCGGGTCTTTCACCGGCACCGGCAATTGCGCCGTGAACATCTGCGGCGGCAGTTTGGCATAGGTGTTGTCGAAAGCGATCTTCATAGCCGCGCCAACCGGGCTGCAAGAAGCGCATAGAAGCCTGACGCGTCAATATCCTTCATAAACATCGCATTGGCGGGCCTGTCCGTCACACGCCACCAATCGGCGACGGTCATGCCGAGCGTCAGGTCGGATTGCGTTTCAATCTCAACATTGATGTGGCGCCCCTGAAAAAGCTGCGGTTCGATGAGATAGGCGATGGTGCAGGGATCATGCAGCGGCGCGCCTTCGGAACCGTACTTCTCCATATCGAACCGCTCAAAGAAGTCGGTCCATTCCGCGACCATATCACCCACGCGGCTATGCATGGAGCGGAACGCGTCGATGCGCGGTTTCGTTGTCAGCGCCTTATGCGTCACATCGAGCGGCATCACCGTCAAAGGCGCGCCCGAACTGAACACGATCTTCGCGGCTTCCGGGTCCACGTAGATGTTGAACTCAGCGGAGGGGGTGATGTTACCCACCTCAAAGTAAGCGCCGCCCATCAGCACGATTTCCTGCACGCGGTCCATGATATCCGGCGCGCGTTCAAAGGCCGTCGCGATATTGGTCAGGGGGCCGATAGGGCAAAGCGTGACGGTGCCGGGTGCCTCCGCCCGCAGGGTTTCGATGATGAAATCCACACCGTGCTGCTCTTGCAGGGGCATGGTCGGGTCTTCCATCACCGGGCCATCAAGCCCTGTCTTGCCGTGGACATGTTCTGCCGTGATCAGCTTGCGTTTCATCGGCGCGTCACAACCGGCAAAGACCTTCACATCCGGACGCCCCGCCAGTTCGCAGACGATCCGCGCATTCTTTTGTGTCAGTGCAAGCGGGACATTCCCGGCGACAGCCGTTATGCCAAGCAAATCAATGTCTTCGGGGGAGGCCAACGCCAGCAAAATGGCGACCGCGTCGTCCTGTCCGGGGTCGGTGTCGATAATGATTTTGCGCGGTGGCATGCTTGGGTCCTTGGCTATTCGACCCTTAAGGTGGAGCAGTGACCGGGCAGGGGCAAGGGGTCAAACCCGCCCAAATGCGCGCAAACGATCATGGAGCGATTTTGACGCAGCGTCCCCGGTCTCAAGCGCAAAGATGTAAGCCTGGGTCAGAAAAAAGCAGGTCGCGTCAATGCTTTCGGCGGTATCAGCCGCGCGGGTGTAAAGCGTGACAAGTGCGGTGCGATCATCCCGCGCATGGGCGTCAAGCAGCGCCTCATCCAGCGTCATAAGATGCGATCTTGCCCGCCACCCAATCGTGAAAGCAATGGGTGGGCCCATCCATCGCCGGGCTGAAGCGGCCGCCGTCAAAACCCGGTGCCGCGCGGCCCTTTTGCATGCCTTCGACGACAAAAATGTCCTCTTCAAACACGTCACGCCATTGCACGCTGTTGCGGGCGCGTAGCGCGTCATCGATTTCAGGCGCGGCATAGTAGATGTGCACGTGTTCGTCGGTCAGACTATGCGACTTTGGCTCAAGAATGATGATAAAGGCATGGTCACGCTGCACGCCGAGCAAGACATTGGGATAGACAGTCAGGTATTCACCGCCGGTCTCCCATTTCTCGCTGAGGCCTTCGAAATCGGGGAAGACGGTGCCATCTTCCCCCTTCATCTGCCGATACACCAGGGTGCCCTGACCGGAATACTTGCCCTTTTCATTGATGTTGTAGTGGTCTTCCAGCCGGGAATAGCTGTTCAGACCCGGATGCACCCAGGGCAGGTGATAGCTTTCGCAGTAGTTCTCAACGGCCAGCTTCCAGTTCGTCGCGACCCCCAGGGTAAAGCGGCTATCAGCGCCGCCGTGATACATCTTTTGATCAAACTCCGACCAGCGGTTGATGAGATCGGCATGGACCTCTTCAAACCGGGCAGCGTTACCATCGAGATTGATGAAAACCGTGTTGAACCAGATATGGCTGCGCACTTCGATCAGGCCGAGGGTGGATTTGTCGATCGCCTCATGCGTGTTGTAGCCCGGACCGCCCACATGCGGGGTGGAGACCAGCGCGCCGTCGGTCCCATAGCACCACGAATGATAAGGGCAGCGGATCGCCCCTTCGATCTTCTTGGCCTCGCTGACGAGGATCATGCCCCGATGGCGGCAGATATTCTGAAAGACGCGCACCTGACCCGTGCGGTCACGGATCAATAGAAGCGGGATGCCGAGGAATTCCACCGGTTTCGCATCCCCGATCTCTGGCACGTCGTCGGTCACGGCCAGTCCCGCCCAGCTCGTCATCAGCACGGCGTGTTTTTCACGCTTGAACATGTCTGGATCGGTGTAATGTGCGTTTTGCAGGCCGTTGGCCGTTTCAATCGGCCGCCTTACTGCGTCAAGGGTGTCCAATTCAGCATCTTTGGCCATGTCGCACCTCCTTATTGTCTGATGATGACGCGTGCTGCACGCGAAAGGCGCGTCCCTCCGCGACCTCGATTTTTCTCGCTGCGACATCGGCAAGAGGGATTCGCAGCCAGAATCTGCCGAGTGCCGCAGAACGCTTAGGAAAAGAATTGCCTGTTGCCCGTGTGCTGCGATTCGTGAGCACTTTTTGGCGCATATTGTTCCCGAATTTGGCACAGAGATGCCGCAACCGGGCGGTTGTTTCCCTGCATCTGGAAAAACTTGGCGACGCTGCGCATCTAGGGTAGCGAAGGCAACACCGCCTTCTTCATGTCCTAGATAGGAGAACGAAAATGACCCGTACGACTAAGCTGCTGACACCACTTGCTGTTCTGACTGCGCTGGCTGTTCCAGCTTTTGCTCAGGACGCCGCAATCGATGTGAACGGCGATGGGATGTACAGCTTTCCTGAACTTCAGGCTGTGATGCCTGAAATGACAGAAGAAGACTTCACAACGCTGGATGTTTCAGGTGACGGCATGCTCGACACCGATGAGATCACAGCGGCGACCGAAGCTGGCCTGCTGCCAGAATAAGATGTGCGGTGGCCACGCGATCAGCCTCTGATCGCGCGCCGGACGCGCCCCTCGCGTCACGCCCCAATCGGATGCGAGGGGTTGCAAGAGGGCCCGGTCGTTCCTTCCCTACGGCCGGGCTTTTGATCAGAACTCCGCGCCACGCGACAGGGCGGCGACGCCCGTGCGGGCGATTTCCTCTAACCCAAGCGGCTGCATGAGTTCGGCGAAGGCATCGATTTTTTCCGATGTGCCTGTGATCTCGAAGACAAACGATTCCAGCGTGCTGTCGACTACATTGGCGCGGAAAATATCGGCTAGACGGATCGCTTCAATCCGGTGATCGCCGGTGCCGACGACTTTGAACAGCGCCAATTCCCGTTCAACAGATGGCCCCTCAACAGTCAGGTCGTTGACCTTGTGAACATCCACAATCCGGCCCAGTTGCGCCTTGATCTGCGTAATGATTTGCGGCGTGCCGGTGGTGACGATGGTGATGCGGGAGCGATGCCCCAAATGGTCCACCTCGGCGACGGTGAGGCTGTCAATATTGTAGCCGCGCCCGGAGAATAGCCCGATGACACGCGCCAACACACCGGGCTCGTTTTCCACCAGAATGGCCAGCGTATGCTGCTCTTCCCGGTCCGAGAACGTGGGGCGCAGATTATAGGCGGAGTGGCTCGTCGCGCCCTTTTTGATCTTAAGCGGTGACATCGTTTCTAACCTTTTCGGTTTCGGGCTGTAGCGGCCGTTGTTTAACCTGCCAAAGTGCGAATGCAAAGCCGATCAGCAGGACCGGGGGGACGACAATGGTCGGATAAACCCAAGGCAGGTGAAAGAAATACGTGTTCCATAGCGTGATACCCGGGCCCGCCCAGACGATACCCAGTAAAACCCAGTGCAGTGCATGCCATCCCTGCGTGCCCGCCCGATAGATGAACATCGCGGCCAATGCGGAAAAGCCCGCATCGTAGTGCCAAAGATATGGTGTCGACAGAGGGATAGCCGCGCACAGAACCGCGCAGGCCGCATCCGACTGCGCCCCCTGTTTGCGCCAGATCCAGAAAAGTGCAGCAGCTGCAAATGCAAGCAAGGTCATATTGACGGCGATACCAAGTGCCGGTGACGCACCGAGACGTGTCGCAAAGGCGGCGATGCTTGCCATCGAAGCGCTCTCTGTGACGCTGGTGCTGAGTGAGGCGCCATGGCTGCCGGACGCCGCAATCCAGGTGGTGAAGTAATCGAAACCATAGAGTGCCGTCGCGCCCAGATGCAGGATCACCGTAGTAATGATGGCTGATATGATCGTCCCGTATCGACGGTCGGCCAGCAAAATCACGGGGATCAACAAGCCCAGCGTTGGTTTCAACGTCAGCAAGCCGATCAAGACACCCGAAAGAACATGGCGGTCTTGACGCATCGCGCTGATCGCGGCCAACAATCCGACGCACCACAATATGGTGAATTGCCCGACCATCAATGCGGGCAACCAGGCAGGTGCAAAGACGATGGCGATCAGCGCGGTCCGATCCTTGGGAAAGTAGCGCCGGACGGCGAGTGCCAGAAGACCAAGCGAGAGCACCTGAAAACCAATATAGGCCGGCAGAAACGGCAGCGCGCCAACAGGTGTCAGAAGAACGGCCATTGGCGCAGGATAAAGCCAAAACATGTTGATCTGTTCGCATGCCGAATAAGCTTGTTCGAGCGTTTGACGCTCAAACGCAGCAATCGGGTTCATCTCAAGCGCGAGGCGTGCCGCGCCCCAGATCGCATGGAAATCGACGAATCTTGTCACGCAATTGTCGCGCCCGGGCACATCGATGCCGGTCACGACAAAGGTCGCGACCATAATCAGAACCGTGATCGCATTAACCCAAGCAAGCAGGTAATAGCGTTGATGGGGCGACAGGTTCGCAGAGTTTTCAGAGTGTGTTGACATGTGAGTAGGCCGGTACAGCAGGTGCGCTTTGCCTGCATTGCACCGCGAAACGTGCTTTTTTATGGCTTTGAGGGGAATTGTGAGTCGGTCTTAGCTGCAACTTCACCCGCAGATGCCTCATATTGCAGATACTGCAGCGACCGGGCCCGTCTTCCCACATCTCATACACCTTCCTGCCGCTCGAAGGGCTGAGGGCTGGGCATGCGGAGGAGTAAAACACTGACTGCAAATCCAAGAAACAGTATTGCCGGATCGATGAGAGGAGGGCTTATCCAATCCATCCGCAGCGTGTAGCTGTTCCAGATGGTCAGGCCCGGACCCACCCACAACAGCGCGATAACGATCCACCAGCCTGGGTGTCGCTTGTGCAATCCTGCGCGATAGAGAAAGAGGGCTGCCAGTGCAGAGAACGCCGCATCGTTGTGCCAAAGATAGGGTGTCGACAAGGGGATGGCGGCACAAAGCGCGGCGCAGGCCCCGTCCGACCGGGCGCCGAACTGTCGCCAGATGACCCACAAGATCACCGCCGCACCAACAAGAACGCCTGTGTTGGCTAACAAGGCAACGTCGGAGGGTGCCCCGAGCTTTGCCGCCAACACAGCCACACTTCCCATCGCGTCAAGCATCGCCAGATTTTCTGCAAGCGATGCGCCATGCGTGCGCGATGCCTCAATCCAGGCGGTCAGGTAATCAAACCCATATAGTGCAATCGCGCCAACATGCAGGACAAGTGTTGTCACAATGGCCGCACCAATGGTCACATAACGCCGATCTGCCAGCAGGATGACCGGCACCAATAGTCCCAATGTGGGTTTGAGCGTCAGCAACCCGATAAAGCAGCCCGCGACGATGTGCCTGTCAGCGCGCATCGCCCAGATCGCCGCCAAAAGACCTGCGCACCACAGGAGAGTGAATTGACCGATTACAATCGCGGGCAGCCAGGCCGGTGCGGACACGAAGGCCAGCAAGGCCGTGTTGTTGCCCTTAAGATAGGGGTGCATGCTCAGCGCCAGTGCCGCAATTGATAGCGCCAGAAAGGTGTAGAAGGCCACCATGAAAGGCAGTACGCCGAATGGCATGACAAGTGGAACCATCGGTGCTGGATAAAGCCAGTACATATTGACCTGCTCGCAGGCGGAATAAGCCTGTTCCAACACATCACGCTGAAAAGCGAGGATCGGCTGCCCATCCAGTGCGATCCGCGCTGTCCCCCAAATCGCGTGAAAGTCGATAAAGCGGGTGACGCATGTCGCGCGTTCGGGCGCATCAACCCCGAAATAGACAAAAGTCGCGAAGATGACTGCGAGGGTGAGGATGTTGACCCAGATAATTGCCTGATAAAGGCGCGGTCTTGTCATGCTGTGTTGGCCCGCATCTGGGTCGCGAGGGTGCGGGCTCAGACGAGCACCGCACCACCGGCCTGGATTGCATTCGATGTGTCCGCATCGGCACCCAGCAGCATTTCGTTGTGAGCCTTTCCTGACGGGATCATGGGGAAGCAGTTTTCATGCTTTTCGACGAGGCAGTCGAAAAGGACGGGGCCGTCGTAGTTGATCATCTCCATGATCGCATCGTCCAAATCATCGGGGTTATCGCAGATGATGCCTTTGGCGCCAAAGGCCTCTGCCAGTTTGACGAAATCGGGCAGGCTTTCGGACCAGCTGGAGGAGTACCGTTCGCCATGCAAAAGCTCCTGCCATTGGCGCACCATACCCAGCCGTTCGTTGTTCAGGATGAACTGCTTCACCGGCAGCCCATATTGCATGGCCGTCCCCATCTCCTGCATGTTCATCAGCCAGGACGCTTCGCCCGCCACGTTGATGACCAGTGCGTCCGGGTGGCCCATCTGCACGCCGATCGAGGCGGGGAAGCCGTAGCCCATTGTGCCAAGTCCGCCGGAGGTCATCCAGCGGTTCGGATCCTCGAACCCCAGATATTGCGCGGCCCACATCTGGTGCTGGCCCACTTCGGTGCAGATGTAGCGGTCATGCTTCTTGGTCAGCTCTTCCAACCGCGCCAGTGCATATTGCGGCTTGATGACTTTGCCTTCCTGTTTGAATGCCAAACAATCGACCTTTTTCCAGTCATTGATCTGGTGCCACCATTTCTGCACCGCTTCTTTGTCGGTCTTGCGCCCGCGCGATTTCCATACATTCAAGAGGTCTTCCAGCACATGGGCCACATCGCCCAGGATCGGGATATCGACCTTGATCACCTTGTTGATCGAGGAGGCGTCAATATCGATATGTGCCTTGGTGGATCCAGGGCTGAACGCGTCAAGCCGCCCGGTGATCCGGTCATCGAACCGCGCGCCGATATTGATCATCAGATCGCAATCATGCATGGCCATATTGGCCTCATAGAGCCCATGCATGCCCAGCATGCCGATCCAGTTCTCACCGGATGCTGGATAGCAGCCCAGCCCCATTAAGGTGGATGTGATGGGAAAACCGGTCGCGGCCACGAGTTCACGCAGCAATTGCGATGCGGCAGGGCCGGAATTGATCACGCCGCCACCCGTATAGAAGATCGGGCGCTTCGCCGTTTCCATCGCCTTGGCCAGCTCGGTGATATTTTCCATGTCACCTTTGAGCTGCGGGTTATAGTGGGTCTCAACCTGGCGGGCTTCGGTGTAGTTGCCGGTGGCAAACTGCACGTCCTTGGGGATATCAACGACAACCGGGCCAGGACGGCCCGAGGTTGCGATATGGAACGCCTCATGCAGGGTGGGGGCCAGACGGTCGGTTTCCTTCACCAGCCAGTTATGCTTGGTGCAGGGACGCGTGATACCGACGGTGTCACATTCCTGAAACGCGTCAGAGCCGATCATGAATGTGGGGACCTGACCGGTCAGAACGATGATCGGAATGGAATCCATCAGCGCGTCCGTCAGACCCGTGACGGCATTCGTGGCACCAGGGCCCGAGGTGACCAACGCGACACCGGGCTTGCCGGTGGAGCGGGCATAGCCTTCGGCGGCATGCACAGCGCCCTGTTCGTGGCGGACCAGTACATGCTTGATGCTGTTTTGCTGAAAGATTTCGTCATAGATCGGGAGGACCGCGCCACCGGGATAGCCAAAGACGACCTCCACGCCCTGATCAATCAAGGCTTGTACGACCATTTTTGCGCCCGTCATGGCTTTGCTCATCTGTCTCGCGTCCTGTCGCTCTCTGGTGTCTCGGTCACAAAAAAACCCCCGATTGTGTCGGGGGCGCATGGGATCGTTATGGTCTTACCGTTACCGGCCCATGCGCGTGTTTCCTACGATTAGTACGACGTTCTTCATCAGGGTTCCTTTGCGTGGCAGTACCCTTAATGCGGGTGGCATCTGTGGTCAACCGTTTACGTGGAGAAAATGTCGCGCACGGGCAGGTTTCCGCAATTTTCTTTCGATGTCTGTGCCTTGCGCTCTTCAACGTATTTTAGGTGCTTTGGCCTATCCTGCGCGAATGACGTCCACAAATGCATATATGACCAAGATCGTTCAGATCGTTGCCCCCAAAAGCTGGTGGCATTGGCCAGTGGGTATCGCCTTCTGGGGCGCTGTCACGGCGGTCATCGTCTATATTGTCGAATGGTTCTGGAAACCTTCGGCGATGGGTGCCCCGCTTGAGCATTACATCGTCACGACCATCATGGCCGCGCCATTGCTGCTGGCGGGCTTGGCGCTGCTTGCGCATATGGACAGGCTACATACCGAATTGGCAAAGCTGGCGGCGACCGATCCGCTCACAAACCTGATGAACCGGCGCGCGTTTCTGACCGCTTTGGAGCAGGCGGGGCCGGGCGCGCTTTTGATGATCGATCTTGATTACTTCAAATCGGTCAATGACAGCTATGGTCACATCACCGGCGACAAGGTGCTGCTGCTCATGGCCGCCCGGCTGCGCGACAGTTTGCGAAAGGACGATCTGGTCGGTCGTCTGGGGGGAGAGGAGTTTGCCGTGTTTCTTCAGGATGCGGGGGCCGACGGCATGAAGGTCTGGGGGCACGACATATCAAGCGGCGTCCGGTATAAGGATGACAATGTGCAATTTGTCGTCACCGCCTCGGTCGGGGGCGTCATCATGCAGGCAGATGATCATGTGCTGCACGCGCTCAACAAGGCGGATCAGGCGCTTTATCAGGCGAAGGATGCAGGTCGCGCCCGGTTCCAGGCGTATGTTGCGGAATCGCGGGCCAGTTCGCGGAAGAAGTCCGGCTAGAGGTAACGGCTGCGCCGCAGGAAAAGGTGTCGCGTCAGTTCGGCCAATTGGCTGCCGAACAAAATGGCATGGGCAATTGTGAGTGCGGCGAACAGCACGATCCCGTAAAGGGCGAGGATCTGCAGCATCGGGACCTGGAAATTCAGCGGTGACAGGTTTGCGATGATCAACGGGCCGTACCACGAAACAAACGAGACGATGCCCATCGTCACAAAGACGATCTTGCGGGGGAGCGACACGCCGTCCAGCATCCGATGCCCGATCTGCCCATGAATGAAGGGGATGACACTGCGATGGATGAAATAGCCATTGATGGTCAGGATACCCACGATCACCATCTTCGCCCAGACTTTTTCATTGCCGAGTTTCACAGGCTCATAGAACCAATAGAAGATCAGGAAACCCAAGCCCGTCACCCAAAGCAGCTTGAGCCCGGCTGAGACGAGGTCGGCCAGAAACGTGAACATCTCGAACGTTTGTTCCGTGGTCACGCGGCCCAGAAAGAAACGGATGATCATCAGATCCAGCAGTGTCGCAGCACCCAATCCGAGCGTCAGCCCCAGAAAGTGAAAGATGCGCAGGATACTGCGGTTGAGTTGCTCAGGATCGCTTGAGAGGGCGGCAAAAAGCTCGGTCAGTTGCATGGCTCACATCCGGTTCGTAACGGCCCGCCCCCGCGAGGCCTCTTACCGTCAGTGGCACCGATTGCGCCCTCTCTCACAAGTGTTTCCTGATGGACCTTACGGCATCGGCGGGATTGCGCGCCTTATCGGGGTATTTTGCCCCAATCCTGCCATTATTCGTCTGCGTTGCTCTCTTCGGCCGGTTTGATCTTGTCCCATGTGCGGGTCTCAAAATCGGACGCGTCGTGCCGTTCGCGCAATTGTTCGCTTTCCTCGCCCCAGGCGCGATTCACCATCTTGCCACGCTTGTAGGCGGGGCGTTCGGTCACAAGATCAGTCCAGCGGGCAACATTCTTGTAGGATTGCGCGTCAAGAAAGGTCGCCGCATCGTCATATATCGTACCCTGCATCAGCGTGCCGTACCAAGGCGCGATGGCCATATCGGCAATCGTATAGGTGTCGCCTGAAATGTATTCATTGTCGGCCAATTGCCGGTCGAGCACATCCAATTGCCGCTTGGTCTCCATCGCAAAGCGGTTGATGGGGTATTCGAACTTTTCAGGCGCATAGGCGTAGAAGTGGCCAAAACCGCCGCCCAGATAGGGCGCGCTGCCCTGTAGCCAGAATAGCCAGTTCAGGGCTTCGGTTCGCGCTGCGCGGTCTTCGGGCAGGAATGCCCTGAATTTCTCGGCGAGATACAAAAGAATGGCGCCGCTCTCAAACACGCGGCTGCCAGTGCCATGGTCCATCAAGGCGGGGATCTTGGAATTGGGATTCACACCCACAAAGCCGCTCCCGAATTGATCACCCTCCTGAATATTGATCAGCCATGCGTCGTATTCCGCGTCATGCCCGGCGGCTAACAACTCTTCAAGCATCACGGTTACTTTGACCCCGTTGGGTGTTGCCAGCGAGTAAAGCTGTAGGGGATGTTCGCCAACGGGCAGGTCCTTGTCATGGGTTGGACCGGCGATGGGGCGATTGATATTGGCGAACCGGCCGCCACTCTCGGCGTCCCAGGTCCAGACTTTTGGGGGTGTGTAGGTGGTCATCGGGGCGCTCCTGCGGCAAACGGTTATCGTGCCAACAAGACGCTGAATGGGTGCGAATTCAAGGGGTGCGCGCAATCGTGAAGATTTGAAACGCGAGCCCAAGAATTCATCAGAGTGGCGACACTTCGCGCAAAGCCTAGAAAACGTGCCTCGCTCTCGGTGACTCGGCCAGACTTGTCAACATTTCGCCATTTTTCGCCCAATAGTAGCAATCATGGAAACGCTGATCGGAAAGGACATGCGTATGACGCAAAAACATCCCCTCAAAGTACAAAACCAATACCTGTCTGTCTTGATGACCGGGACAGCGGGGGTCGCGCTTGCATTGGGTGTTTTGGGCGGTGCACCACAGCAAGCGGCTGCGCAAGAACTCTGTTCCTCCTACGCGGTCGTCCGTGGCGATACGCTAAGTGGGATTGCCGGTACCGCCGATGTGCCGGGTGGGTTTCAGTTTTTGTTTAACGCCAACACCGATGTACTGGCCAATCCAAACCTGCTTGAGGTGGGGCAGGTGATCAAGATTCCTTGCGCCGATGGGTCCTTACCAGGTGCCGAAGCTTCGGTCGTGCGACCCGCAACGCCACTGGCCGCAGCCCAACCCGCTGAGCTGAGCCGCCCCATTCGCATCGCGACGGCCACAGGATATGCGCCCTTCACGGATGAAGGTTTGCCGGGTGGTGGCATGATCACCCAGATGGTGGACCGGTCCATGCAATTGGGGAACCCTGATCAGGAATACACGCTGGTCTTCATCAATGATTGGGGGTCGCATCTTGAAACGCTGCTGCCCTCAGGCGCCATTGACATGGTGTTCCCGTGGTTCCGGCCCAATTGCGACCGGGTCGAGAACCTTTCACCCGCAAGCGCATATCGCTGCACTGACTTCAATCACTCCGAGCCTTTCTATGAGCTTTTCGTCGATTTCTACACGCTCAACGGCAGTGATTATGCGGCTGCCGACAGCTATGACGACCTGATCGGGGCGCGGATCTGCAGGCCAGAGGCTTGGTTCACCTTTGATCTCGAAGCCGAAGGTCTAACCCCGCCAAATGTGGACTATATTACCACCGTCGAGCAAAACGGCTGCTGGCCGCTTCTTGTTACCGGAGAGGTCGATATCGTCACCTATGATGCGCTTCCCGCCGAAGAAGACGCCAGAAATGCCGGGCTGACCGATCAGATCACCACGCTTGAGGCGCTGCGCGGCACGGTGACGTCGCACGTGTTTGTCTCCAAGAACAACCCGATTGCGAATGAGGCCTTGCCGATCCTGAATGCAGGGCTGGAAGAACTGCGGCTGTCGGGTGAGTGGTTCAGCATCGTGCGCGAAAGCATCAGGGAGACGGTCGAGAACTAAGCCAGCTGTGACGACGGTCTGGCCGTTCAACAGGCGGCCAGATCAAATACCGGTGCCCTGCAGCACCCCATGCTCCATTGCATATCGTGTCAGCCCTGCAGTTGAACTGATCCCCAATTTGCGTTTGATGTTCTTGCGGTGCGTTTCCACGGTACGCACTGAAATATTCAACGTGTTGGCCACATCCTTGTTGGACTGGCCCTGGGCGAGTTCGAGCAGAATGGTCTGTTCGCGGCTTGTCAGCGTCTCGCGCCCATCGCTGATTTTCGGCTGAAGCGCGCGTTTGGCGCCGGTGCAAAGATACTCCTGCCCATCCATCACCGTCTCAATCGCCGTCTTTATCTCATCGGTGGGCACATCCTTGAGGATATATCCTCGTGCACCGTGGCTGAGGGCCGTGGAGATGTATTCAGGGCTGTCATGCATCGACAGGACGAGAATGCGCGTATTGGGCCGCTCTTCCAGGATCATCTCGGTCGCGTTGAGGCCAGAAAGACCCGGCATGTTGAGGTCCATCAGGATCACATCGGGGGCGAGTTCATTGACGCGATCCACCGCCTCTTGCCCGTTGCCCAGCGTGCCCACGACACTGATATCATCATAGCTTTCAAGGATTGCCTGGATCCCTTCGGTCACCATCGGATGATCATCAACAATCAGAACGCGTGTGGTCATGCACTTTCCTTGGTTGTCTTTTGCGGGCTGAGCATATGGGTCAGCGGCACCTGTGCCTCTATGACAGTACCGGTTTTGCCCGTCCGGGCCGAGAGGATGCGGAGGGTCCCGCCCAATTGTTCAATCCGTTCTTGCATGTTGCGCAAACCTAGCCCGCCCAAAACGCGCCGGGAAGGGCGGGGCCATATCATGCCAATGCCATCGTCCTTGATTTGCAACATCGCCCCGTTGCGATGGCCCTTAATGCTGATGAACACATTCTCGGCCTGCGCATGCCGTTCGATGTTGTTCAGCGCTTCCTGCGCGATCCGGTAAAGGGCGATCCGCGCCTCTTGGTCCAGCCGGTTGCGGAAGACGACTGTTTCAAATTCAATCTGGATACCTGTGCGTGTGCTGAAATCCTCGGTCAGGGCCTGCAGGGCGGGGCCGAGGCCCAGGTCATCCAAGACGCCGGGGCGCAGGTCGCGACTGATCCGGCGCACCTCCTGAATGGTCGAGCCTAACCCATTGATCCCTTTGTCGAGCAAATTGCTGGTTGCTGGATCGCTCGCAAGTTTGCGCTTGGTCAGCTCCAGCGCATAGCGGACGCCGACCAGCATCTGGCTGATCCCGTCATGCAGTTCACGTGCGACCCGCCCACGCTCTTCTTCCTGTGTGTCGATGATCCGCTGCGTGAGCTGTTTCAGCTTGGCGTCGGCCAGTCGCCGTTCGCGGACATTTAGAACCATGCCCGTCATGAAGACGCCAAGCAGTGCCACAACGGCGATCCCAACGATGTAATAGGATGTCGTCTGAATACGTGTTTCCACATCGGCCCTCGCGGCGGCTACGTTTTCCAGCACGTCATCGATGAAAACGCCCGTCCCGATAACCCAGCGCCAATCCTGCAGGCCGTTGACATAGACGATCATGCGTTCCGTCGCCCCGGTTGAGGGTTTGGGCCAGTCAAAGCTGTGATAACCGCCGCCCGTCCGCGCGATCCGGATCAACTCATCGGTGATGGGCGTGCCATTGAGGTCTTCCAGCCCGGTCCAGTTTCTGCCGATCAGATAGGTCTGGCGGGGTGCGACGAGGTTGTTGCCGTCATAGTCAAAGACAAAGAAGTACCCATCCTGCCCATAAAGCATCGCGGCAAGTTCGCGGGAAACAGCAAGCTTCGCATCCTCATCGTCGGGCGCGGCGCGGCCGTAAGTGTTCACGACGGCAGTACGCGCGATGGACAGATAGTTCTTCAGCTCAGCGCGTTTGGTTTCGATCAGTTGTGTCTCTAACGCCTGGATTTCGCGCTCGGCCAATTGGCGCGATTGTGACGTGACCACCAGAAAGATCAGGAACACGGCAACGATCAGCGGCAAGGTGGCCAAAAGAAAAACCTTCTGGCCATAGCTGATGCTGAAGAAATCGCGCAGTCGCATCAAGAGTCCCGTCATCCTCTGATCGTTACGCGGGAATCGTCTTTGACGCAAATTCGGCTGGCGCCGTTTTTCAAGGCAGATCAGCGTCAACAGGGCCAATGCGCACTATAAACGGTCAGAAAATGTGACAGAAATGCGAAATCTACGCAGTACTGCGTATTTCGTCTTGCAAGTCCGCAGAGTAGGGTGCCGCCACGAAATCCATTGGGGGGCGTGGTTTCGTGCTCCCCTTGAGACGTTAATAATCGGGAGGATACTCTATGGATCGTCGTTCATTTCTGAAAAACTCGGCACTTGGCGGGACGGCTGCCGCAGCGACAACGCTGGCCGCACCGGCCTATGCGCAAGGCAACCGAACGCTGACGCTGGTGACCACATGGGGTCGCGGCCTGGCCGGTGTGCATGATGCTGCACAACGCGCCGCTGACACAATCACTGCGATGTCCGGTGGGTCGCTGACAATTGACCTTAAAGCCGCCGGCGAACTTGTTGGCGCATTTGAGGTTTTCGACGCTGTGACCTCTGGTCAGGCCGATATGTATCACGGTGCCGACTACTACTTTGTCGGTCAGCATCCGGGCTATGCGTTCTTCACCTCGGTGCCATTCGGGATGACACCGATTGAGCTGATGAACTGGTACTATCAGGGCGACGGTCAGGCGCTGCATGATGAGCTGGGCTCGATCTTTGGTCTGAAATCCTTCCTTGCTGGTAACACGGGTCCTCAGGCCGGTGGTTGGTTCGCCAAGGAAATCGCAGGCCCCGAAGACTTCCAGGGTCTTAAGTTCCGCATGCCGGGTCTTGGCGGCGAAGCGCTGGGCAAGATGGGTGCGTCGGTGCAGAACCTTCCCGGTGCGGAAGTGTACCAGGCGCTGGCATCCGGTGCCATTGACGGGACCGAGTGGATCGGACCATGGGCGGACGAAAAGGCTGGTTTCCAGGAAATCACGAAGTTCTACTACACCGCTGGTATGCACGAGCCGGGTGCGGCCCTGTCGCTCGCCACAAACCTTGATGTGTGGGAGAGCCTGAGCCCCGAGCACCAGAAAATCGTGGAGATCGCATCGGGTGAAGCGCATCAGTGGAACCTTGCGCAGTTCATGAACAATAACGGTGCCGCACTGCAACGTCTGCAGGCCGGTGGTGTGAAGGTTCTGGAATTCCCCGACAGCGTTTGGGACGCAATGGGTGCCGCAGCGCGCGAAACGCTGGACCAGTATAACGGTGACGACATCTATGATCGTATCCGTGCCAGCTATAACGCCTCCATGGCAGCCTCCTCTGGTTGGATCACCCAGTCTGAAGGTGCCTACCGCGCACAGCGCGACCGTGTTATGGGCTAAGCGCCAAAAACGAACAAGGAAAGGGTCCGCAAAAGCGGGCCCTTTCAGCCAAAAAATAATCATCTGTCACGGGCTGGGGTGGAGCCTTAGACGACAGGGGGGATCATGGAAGAAGAGATCACGTGCAGCGGTTTTTTCCGCGCATCGGTGGAGGATACGGTCAGCTGTCTTGACAGTTTTCAGGCCTCCGGCTGGTGGCAATTCATCTTGGGCAACCTGCTCGAAGCGTTCTACAACATCTTCTACGCGCTCCTGAACCCGCAGCTTTGGCTCGCCTGGCTGCCCTTTATCAACGCACCAATGGACGACCTGGAGGTCAAGCAATCGCTGATGCGCTTTATCTATTACGGCGCCTCGGTTGAGTTCTTCTTTGTTGTCCTTGTCATCTTCCTGATCGTCACGATCATCGGTTTCATCAACAACCGCTTCATGTGGGGCTGCGTGCGGGGCCTTGAGGGCTTTGCCAACATCGTCGGGCGCACCGCGGCCTGGGCGGGCCTTCTGATGGTGCTGCAGCAGATCGTCATCATCTTCATGCAGCGTGTTTTTGCCGTCTCTGAGATCGGCATCGGCTTTGGCGTGACCTTCACCAAGGATGTCAGTTGGTGGTCGGAAGAATTGAAATTCTACAACGCGATGATCGTCTGCCTCTGTGCGGCCTACACATTCGTGCAGGGCGGCCACGTGCGCGTCGATCTTGTCTATTCCGCGATCAGCTACCGCGCCAAACGTGTCATCGACATGTTCGGATCGCTGGTCCTTATGGTGCCCGCCGCGATCATCACATGGCTTTACGGTTGGTTCTTCATGTGGCGGCATCTGGTGGTGCCGAACCCGTCGGCCTCAAGCTCGCTTGATCGTTTGCTGACACAGGCGCGCGCTGTCCGCTGGAATATTGAAACCATCGGTTTCTCGCCCAACGGCTTTAATGCTTACTTCCTGTTCAAGGTTCTGCTGGTCGTCTTCACCCTGATGGTGTTGTTGCAGGCCGTTGCGTTCTTCTATCGCTCGTATCTTGAGTGGAAAGAGGGCCCCGAAAGTGAGGGCAAGTTCCTCGACAAAGACAAGCTTGGCGATCCAACGGCCGAACTTGCCGCTGACATCCACTAAGACCAAGGACGCTTACCCATGCTATTCGGACTTGATGGGATCGAAGTCGGTATCATTATCGTCTTTCTGACCTTGTTTGCCGGGATCCTGTCCGGTTTCCCGGTTGCCTTTGCCATCAGCGGCTCGGCAGTCATATCCTTTGCCATCATCGCGGCCCTCGACAGTGCGGGGCTGTTGATCCATGCCGCTGTCGATACGAATTCGGCCGAATATGCGGCCTTGATTGCCGAAGGTGTCAGGCCAGACGCGATCTCGGTTTTCCGATACCCCGAATTGCCGCGATATGAGGATGTGCTGTTCCCGCAGGGCTGGGAAGTCGCACTCGACCGCAATATCGGCTTCATGGTCAACCGCATGAACGAACGCGTGCTGGCGGGCCAGTCGATCGAGACGCTGCTGGCGGTGCTGATGTTCGTCATGATGGGGATCGTGCTGGAGCGGTCGCGGATCGCGGATGAGCTTCTCACGACCATGGCCAAGGTCTTTGGCCCGCTTCCGGGCGGTCTGGCCGTGTCCATCGTGATCGTGGGCGCATTCCTTGCCGCTTCGACGGGGATCGTCGGTGCGACGGTGGTGACCATGGGCCTGCTGGCCCTGCCGACGATGCTGAAGAATGGTTATTCGCCACAGCTTTCGACCGGTGTGATTGCAGCATCAGGGACATTGGGGCAGATCATTCCGCCCTCCATCGTCATTGTGCTTTTGGGCACGCTCGCGGGGGACCTTTATTCCGCGGCACAGGAAGACCGCGCGCAGCTTGCGGGCTGTTCCGACGCACTCACATTTCTGGGTGAACCGGCTGTTGTCTCAGTAGGGACACTGTTCCAGGCCGCATTGCTGCCGGGCATCATGCTGGCTGCGCTCTATGCCGCCTATGCGTTTGGCTTTGCCCTGTTCAACCCGTCAAAGGCACCGCCCGTCCAGCTTGATGGCACCGGCGAGGGCGAGGTCATCACCCGCAACGAAAGCTTCACATGGTTCCTGGCCGTGCCTGTGGGCATCATCGGCCTGGCCATCGGGTTGGGGCAGGTGAATATCGTCGGCTCGCAATCGGTGATCGTCGACAGTTTCACCGATGCGGGGCAGACCGCATCTTTGCGCACGCGGGTGAGCGAGGACTGCCAGGCCTCTATGATTGAGCTGCACGGACAAGCCGCCTGGGACCAAGCGGTGGCCGAGCAGGCCGCGATTGATGAGGCGGGTGGCGTGGTCGAAGCACGCGCGCTATCGGATGAAGAGCGTGCGGCACTGGTTCTGGAAAAGGTCGACGCGGCGGCGCCGATTGGGACAGGGATCGCGATCACGGCGGTGCTTCTGGGCCTGATGCTGGCCATTGCGCGCGGCGTTGCGCCGACTGCAGATCACCGGCCGTTGATCATCGGTGCGGTGGGGATTGGTCTGCTGCTTCTGGTCGACATCATCCTGATATCGCCGTTGACCACACCGGGGTGGACCACACTGATGATCCTGATCCCGTTGGCGGTGACCTATATCGGGCTCAAACCGGCGGCAGCTTTCCTTGCATCAAACGAGATCTTGCGTGTTGTCTTCCCACCGCTCGTTCTGATCGTCGCGGTACTGGGTTCGATCCTTGGCGGGATCACCAACCCGACACCGGCTGCGGCCTTGGGGGCAGGGGGCGCCATCCTGCTCGCCACCTATCGCAAGCGCAAGGATCAGGGCAAATCGGGCCGGATCGTGATGCTGACGGCGGGTGCGATTGTCCTCATGCTGATCGTCGGGGTGAATTTCGACATGCGGCTTGGGCAGGAAGTTGTTCTGTTCGAAAACCGCCTCGCCTATCTTGTTGCCTTTGGCTGCTTCCTCTTCTCGCTCTTCGGCCTCCTGTGGTCCTGCTGGGTCCTGATCTCGGGCGGCGTGCTCGGCCCCGTTGTGCGAGAGACGGCGAAGGTCACGTCGATGGTCTTCACCATCCTGATCGGTTCACAGCTGTTGAACCTCGTGCTGATCTCTTTCGGCGGGGAGCATTACATCCAGCAATTCCTGCGCTCATTCGACAATGAATGGCAGGTCTTCTTGCTCGTCATGCTGGTTCTCTTTGTCCTCGGCTTCGTGCTCGATTTCCTTGAGATCATCTACATCGTTATCCCCATTGTCGGGCCGGTCATCTATGGCGGCACGTTTGATCCCAAATGGGTGACGATCATGATCGCGGTGAACCTGCAGACATCTTTCCTGACCCCGCCCTTTGGCTTTGCGCTGTTTTATTTGCGCGGCGTGGCACCAAAGACGATCACGACCGGGCAGATCTACAGGGGTGTGATGCCGTTTATCGTTATTCAGGTTGTGGGATTGTTGCTGCTCGCCTTCTTCCCCAGTGTGGTGACGATTGTACCGAACCTGCTGAACTGACAACGGTTTTGAGGGCGGTGCCACTTGCACCGCCTTTTTCCCTCTGTCAGGTTCGCGCCAGTTGTTGCCAGTGCCGAGATTCAGTCGGGAAAAGGAACTGCTCTCCAACATCATGAACATGCTCGCAACATTCATCAAACCGATGCATCCGGAAGGTCGGAAGTTCGTGGCGATCTTTGCTGCGATCACATTCGTCCTCTTCTGGATCTGGAATGTGCTCGGTTGGATCGGCGTAGGCCTAACGATCTGGTGTTATTACTTCTTCCGCGACCCCAAACGGACGACACCGACCCGAGATGGGTTGATCGTCAGCCCGGCCGATGGCGTTGTTTCACTCATTGAAAAAGCGGTGCCGCCTGCGGAATTGGGCATGCCGGATACAGCGCTGACCCGTGTCAGCGTGTTCATGAATGTTTTCAACTGCCATGTGAACCGTGCGCCGGTGGCGGGCGAGGTGGCGGCGCTCGCCTATCGGCCCGGCAAGTTCTTCAACGCCTCGCTTGATAAGGCGAGCGAAGACAATGAGCGAAACTCGCTTTGCCTGCAGATGGCGGATGGACGGCAGATCGCAGTCGTGCAGATCGCGGGTTTGGTGGCCCGGCGCATTGTGTGCTTTATTGAAAAGGGGGCGACATTGGAAACGGGTGAACGGTTCGGTCTGATCCGGTTTGGGTCGCGGCTGGATGTTTATCTGCCAGAGGGTGTCGCGCCGCTTGTCGCAGTCGGGCAGGGGATGATTGCTGGGGAGACAGTGCTTGCCGACCTCAAATCGGACGAGCCACCCCGTGATGGACGCACCGCCTGAGCCATGGTGCAGCAAGCCTCCCCACGTTCAGAACTCCCGATTGTCACGCTGTTGCCGAATCTGGTCACGCTTGCGGCCATTTGCGCGGGGCTGACGGCCATCCGGTTTGGGTTTCAGGGCAACTACGAACAGGCGGTGCTGCTCGTTTTGCTGGCCTGCGTTTTTGACGCAGTGGATGGGCGCCTCGCACGTCTTCTGAAATGCGAAAGCAAGATGGGAGCGGAACTCGATTCACTTGCGGACTTCCTGAACTTTGGCGTCGCCGCACCGTTGCTCCTTTACCTCTTTGCGTTGCAGGACATGCGCAGTGCAGGCTGGATTACGGTGCTTGTGTTTGCGCTTTGCTGCGTAATCCGATTGGCACGGTTTAACGTGACCGCCAAGACCCACGACGGAGAACGGCAGGCGCAGTATTTTATCGGTGTACCGGCGCCGGCAGGGGCCATGCTGGTTCTGATGCCGATGTTCATCTCGTTTCTTTTCGCAAATGAATCGATCATTCCGCCAGTCGTGGTAGCGCTCTGGACGGCCTTCATCGGGGTGTTAATGATCAGCACCATGCGCACCTATTCATTCAAAATGCTGACAGTGTCGCGCGAAAACGTACCCTTTGTGCTGTTGGGTGCAATGGTGCTGGTTGCGGCGCTGCTGACCTATGTATGGGTCACATTGGTGGCGATCAATCTGGTTTACATTGCCGGTGTGATCTGGGCGTGGCGCCGAGGCAAATTCAAGGACTAGCTATGGATATCAATGCCGTCGGGACCTCTTACGCGCGATGGGCGCCGATCTATGACCGCACTTTCGGCGCGATCACCAATCGGGGGCGCCGCAAGGCTGTTGCATACATCAATGCCAATGGTCACGAGGTCCTCGAAGTCGGGGTGGGCACCGGGCTGTCGTTGCACAACTACGATCCGGCGCTCGCGGTCACAGGTATTGATTTCAGCCATGACATGCTGGCCAAGGCCAAACAAAAGGTTTCTGAGGAAGGGTTGGGCCATGTCAAAGAGCTGCGCCAAATGGATGCCCGTGAACTGGATTTCGCCGATGACAGCTTTGACACGATCGCGCTGATGCATGTCATCTCTGTCGTGCCGGAACCTGAACGTGTCATGGCCGAAATTGCGCGTGTCTGTAAACCGGGCGGTAAGGTTGTCATCACCAACCATTTTGCGCGAGACAAGGGGTTTCTGGCGCTGATTGAAAGGCTAACGGCACCCTTCGCCAACCTGCTGGGCTGGCATTCGGATTTCGAAATGGGGACAGTCTTGCGCGAAGACAGGCTGTCGGTAGTGGAACAATCCACGATTCCGCCCATGGGTATGATGACGTTCCTGGTTCTGGAAAAAACTGCAGCCGCGCGTTAGTTGCGCCCGTCCGGCAGGCTGATCCTTGCCACCTGCTCGGCAATGGGATCGGTCGACAGGGGATGTACCTCTGCATCGTATTTCTTGGGGTCGCCAATCGGGCTCCAGGCACCGTGACGATAGACTTCGAGGCCTTTGAATTTGGCCTTGTAATCCATCTTTGGGCTGCCAGGCACCCAATAGCCCAGATAGACGTAAGGCAAGTTCAATTCGCGCGCGATCATGATGTGATCAAGGATGATGTAAGTCCCCAGCGACAGCTTCTGATGCGCCGGATCAAAGAAGGAATAGACCATCGAGAGACCGTCATCGAGAATGTCGGTCAGGCATACGGCGCGCAGCTCGTCCTCCTCGTCATATTCGATCAGGCGCGACCGGATCGGCGTTTCCTCGACCATCGCGGCAAACTCGAACATATCCATGTCCGCCATACCACCGGTTGCATGCCGCCCGTCCAGATACTGACGGAAAAGCGTGTATTGCTCTTCGGTGGCCCAAGGCGAGGTTGCGCGCCTTTTTAGATGGTCGGCGCGCTTTTGCACCCGGCGCTGACTGCGGCTGGGCGCAAATTGCGACACATCAATGCGCGCAGACATGCAGGCAGAGCATTCTGAACAGGAAGGACGGTAGAGAACATTCTGCGACCGGCGGAAGCCCTGTTTCGACAGCGCATCGTTCAGTTTTGTCGCTGTGTCACCCTGCAGGGCGGTGAACAGCTTTCGCTCCATCCGCCCTTCGAGGTAAGGGCAGGGCTGCGGCGCAGTTACATAGAACTGCGGAGCAATGGGAAGCGTGTGGCGCATTGTGAATCCGTCTGGTTTCCGAAAACACTAGCAACCGATGCCGCATCCGCCAAGCCTTTCGATTAACCTATGGTTAAGGCTAAGCGGCGCGTCGCAAAAATGTCCGGTGCGCAACCTTTGGATGTGCTGCGGTCCTTGAAGCATCCGCATCAGCTTTCATCTGCAAATCGGGTTTATGGCTGGAGCGTTTGCCACAGCTGGTTCATCAGCACCTTTGCCGCATGGATGTCGCTGGCGAGCCCGTCGACACCGATCAGTTCGATGGCATCCGCAGCCTCTTCCACGATGTGTCCGCTGACGAATATCATCGCATCGGGCCGATTGATCCGCAGCGCCACAATCAGCCGCGACAAGGCCTGCAAGGAATGCGCACCGCCCGCCGATATCCCGACAAGCTGTGTGGGCGCGTTTGAGATATGCGATACCAGCGCATCGTGATCGCCTTCGATCTGCAGGTCGATCCGCCAGCCGTCCTTGCGAAATAGATCGGTTGCCATGCGAATGCCCAAAGTGTGCGTTTCACCCGGTGCGATGGTGAAGATTGCGGATTTGCTCGCAGTCGTGGTGGGCAACGCAATTTGACGCCGTATGGCCCGCATAATGGCGTACATGCGGCTTGTACCAAGAGTGACTTCGGAAAAGGTGGCCAGATCATTGTCCCACCAGAGGCCGAGCATCCGCGCTGCTCCTGCCAGATAGGTCAGATAGATCGCTTCGATCGATGCGCCCGCCGCACGTGCCTGTTGGATAAAGGCAGCACCTGCCTGGTCATCATCCGAGATCAGGGCATAAAAAAAGCTCTCTAGCTGGTATTCCGATGGTCTTTGTGCGCTGATCTCTGCCCCCTGAGCGGCCAGGCGGCGGATCACTTCACGGGCCAGTCCCGCGACAGATGCAGGTGGTAAGCGTGCCTTGAATTCACGGATCTGGCTTTGTGATTTTGCATAAAGTGCGGCATCCAGGTGGCAGGTGTCCGGGCCTTCTTCAAACATCGTCCCCTCCCTGGCAAAATGCAGGTGAAGCAAAAACGGCTTGATGACTCAATAAACGGCTAGATGTGTAACAGGCTGACGTAAAGTAACGTGTCAATCAATATTGACACGTTGTATTTGGCGCGGAGGTGGTCAATTTGACGCAGGCATTAGGGCCGACCACGGCTGCACGCGCGATGCTGCGTGGCGAGCGGCAACCCATAGTTGCCGCCGATATGGCCCTTAGTCTGTTGCGTCGTCTATGACGTCTGTGTCTGCTGTCGCGCGCCTGACACGTGCTGCGCGGCGATCAAGGAAATCGTCAAACTCTGATTTGTCCTTTGCGGCGCGCAACCGGCCTAGAAAGTTTTCGAAGTTCTCCTGCTCTTCTTCAAGGCGGCGCAGGGTTTCGGAGCGATAGGCGTCAAAGCTGGCATTGCCGCTTGATCTCTGCTGCGCCTCGGGCGCGAGGGGCATGATGTTGTCCAGTTGTGGCATTTGCGGGGGAGGACCCCAGGCGCCCGGCGCAAAACCGCCGCGCCAGCCGATGATGGCCGCAACCACGATGCCGCCAAAGAGCGAATAGTTGAAGGCGAAGATGACGGCGAGGATACCGAAAGCGCCGAAAAGGACGGTTGAAATGATCTGTACCGGAAGCGGCAGATTTTGTGCGGGAATATGCGCGGGCTTCTTTGCGGACATGGGAATGCTTGTCATATGATGTACTCCTGAAATGAAAAGCTCCCCCAAACCGGGGGAGCTTTCTGGGGTCCTTAGGCTTGACCCGTTGGTTCGTCCGGCGTGCTGTCTGTCGTATTCGCAGCCGCGGCGCGTTCGTTCATGAACTGGTCGAACTCTGCCTTGTCCTTGGCTTCACGCAGCCGCTTGAGGAAGTCCTCAAACTTGTCCTGCTCTTCTTCCAGACGGCGCAGTGTTTCGGCCTTGTAGGCGTCAAATGCGCTGTTGCCCGAAGATTTGCTCATGTGGCGGGGGCGATAGCGGGTCATGGATTTGCAGGAATTGCTGAACATGCGTTTGCTCCAGATCATATAGGCGAGGATGGCAAGGCCGATGGGCCAGACAAAGATGAAGCCCAGAACCATAGCGGCGATCCAGGCGCCTTTGCCGCGCTCATCAAGCCAGGCCTCGGCACGGGCGAAAAAGCCGCGGGGGCTGTCATAAGCCATCGGGGCTGGGTTGGTGGCGGTGTTCATTCTTGGGCTCCTTATCTCTTGGTGTGAATTTCAATGTGAATGTCTTTCACATGACCAAGATATCGGCTGCCACCGGTCTTACTTCAAGAGTTTATGTGAATGTTTTTTACATTTACTTTTGAAGCGCAATGAAATCAGCCACTTGCGCGCCAGAAATCTTGATAAGCGTATCGGGCTTAATCGGAAAAATGTGACGCGGTGTGCCTGCAGCGGCGTAGATGACGTCAAATTCAATGAGCCGCGGGTCGATAAAGGCCCGGATCGGGTTCAGATGACCCACGGGTGCCACGCCACCGATGGCAAAGCCGGTCTGCGCCCGGATCAGCCCTGCATCGGCCTTGCCCAATGGCTCACCTGCGGCGGCGCTGGCTTTGGCCGCATCCACCTGATTGCCGCCTGCGGTGATGAACAGGATGGCCCGACCACTTTCTTGTCCAGCAAAGATGACCGATTTCGCGATCTGATCCAGATGACACCCGGCAGCATCGGCGGCTTGCTGAGCAGTGCGGGTCTCCGCACCCATCTCGATAGGAGTGATCGAGAGGCCCAGATCGCTCAAGGCGCGTGTCACGCGTTTCAGACTCTTGCTCATGATCATACTGTCCTTTTTGCGGCACTTTAGCCGCTGGCAGGTGATTGACCAGCCTGTCGCGACCGATCACTCTGCGCCCATGTCCTTTGCCGCCGCCATGACGCGATGCCCGCGCGCCCATGACCCTGATCGCGGTGCAGATGCCTTGCGCCTTGTTCCGGACATTACGGGGGATTTGGCCAGGCTGATCGCGGGCACAGCAGGGTGCAGCCCCTATCTGGCAGGGCTGATAGCGAAAGAGGCAGAATGGCTGACCTCCGCGCTGGATGATCCAGATGGTGCGGTGCGGTCACTCATTGAGGCTCTCCCGGATGTCGCTGTGGATGATCTGCCCGGTCATTTACGCACGATGAAGCGGCGGATAGCACTTATTGTCGCTTTGGCCGATCTCGGCGGCGTGTGGTCGCTCAAACAGGTAACCGGAACACTCACGGATTTCGCCGATGCGGCGGTGCAGGCCAGTTTGGCCGCCCTCGTGCAGGCGGAGATCGCACGCGGCAAACTGCCGAGTCATCTTGACCCGACCAAAGGCGGCGGCATGGCGGTGCTCGCCATGGGCAAGATGGGCGCGGGAGAGTTGAATTATTCCTCTGACATCGACCTGATTTGTTTGTTTGACGAAACGCAGTTCGATGCGGATGCGTATCATGATGTCCGTGCCGCCTTTATCCGCGTCACGCGGAAGATGACCGCAATGCTGTCAGACGTCCGCGAAGGTGGCTATGTCTTCCGCACCGATCTGCGTCTGCGCCCGGATGCCTCGGTCACACCCGTCTGCCTGTCGATGGAAGCGGCAGAGCGTTATTACGAAAGCGTTGGCCGCACTTGGGAGCGTGCCGCCTATATCAAGGCGCGGGTCTGCGCCGGTGACATCGCGGCGGGCAACAGGTTTCTGGAGACGTTGCGCCCGTTTGTCTGGCGCAAACATCTGGATTTCGCCGCCATTCAGGATGCGCATGACATGCGTCTGAAGATTCGCGACCATAAGGGCTTGGGCGGGAAGCTGACGCTCGAAGGCCACAATATGAAACTGGGGCGCGGCGGTATTCGGGAGATAGAGTTCTTCACCCAGACCCGCCAGTTGATTGCCGGAGGGCGCGATCCGGCGCTGCGGGTGCGCCGAACGGATGAGGGCCTTGCGCGGCTCGCAACAGCAGATTGGATCCCGCAGGAGACAGCCAAAACGCTCACGACCCACTACGAAGCCCATCGCGAGGTCGAACACCGCGTGCAGATGATCAACGATGCGCAGACCCATCATTTGCCAGGTGATGCCGCAGGCTTTGAACGGCTCGCGGCCTTTATGGACACGGAAGCGGCCAGTCTGCGGGAAACGCTGACCCAGCGCCTGAGCGACGTACATACCTTGACCGAGGGTTTTTTCGCACCAGAGCCGACCGCACCGGTCACCACCACATGGGGTGCCGATGTGGTGACGCGCTGGCACAGTTATCCGGCGTTGCGATCTGCCCGCGCGACAGAGGTATTCGACCGGCTGACCCCGGAAATCCTCGCCCGCCTGCAAGAGGCGGCGAAACCGGATGAGGCGCTGGCGCAGTTCGACGCATTTCTACGGGGTTTGCCTGCGGGGGTGCAGCTATTTTCGTTGTTTGAGGCGAACCCGCAACTGACCCAGTTGATCGTGGACATCGCGGCTACTGCGCCCGCGCTGTCGCAATATCTGTCGCGCAATGCAGGTGTGCTGGATGCGGTGATTGGCGGTGCCTTCTTTAGTGACTGGCCGGGTGTTCAGGGTCTCAAGGCCGACTTGGACGCGGTGCTCGGCGACATTGATGACTATGAAACCCAGTTGATAGCCGCGCGTCGTTGGGCGAAGGAATGGCATTTCCGCATCGGCGTGCATCACTTGCGCGGGCTGATTGATGCCGCCACAGCAGGTCGGCAGTATGCCGATCTCGCCGAGGCGGTGATCGCCGCACTTTGGCCCGTCGTTGTGGCCGAATTCGCGCGTAAGCATGGGGCGATGCCCGGACGCGGCGGCGCGGTGCTTGGCATGGGTTCCCTTGGGGCAGGTCGGCTGAATGCAGGCTCTGATCTGGACCTGATCATGATCTACGATGCCGGCGGTGTTGAAGCCTCTGACGGGCGGCGCCCGCTAGCCACCCGTGCCTATTTCGCACGTTTAACGCAGGCGCTCGTCACAGCACTCAGCGCGCCGATGTCCGAAGGGCGGCTTTACGAGGTTGATATGCGCCTGCGCCCCTCTGGCCGTCAGGGGCCGGTTGCCACATCCTTCGATGCGTTCCGCACCTATCAGCGCGATGAGGCTTGGACGTGGGAGCATCTGGCGCTGACACGTGGTCGCGTCGTGGCGGGGGAAGCGGGGCTTGCGGGTGAGATTGAAAGCTTTCGAACCGCGTTGCTGGCTGAAAAGGCAAACGGTCCGACCGTCCTGACTGACGTGGCCGAGATGCGCAGGCGGATCGCCGAAGCCAAACCGCCGCAAGGGGATTGGGATGCCAAGATCGGGCCGGGGCGGCTGCAGGATATCGAACTCTTTGCCCAGACCGCAGCCCTGCGTTCAAAGTCGCCTGCGCGCAATATCGCGGCACAATTGCAGGCCGGTGTCGCGGATGGGTGGCTTGATGCCGTGGATGCGCAGGCCATGACCGAGGCGACGCGGTTTTTGTGGGGCGTGCAGGCGGCGGCAGGCCTGTTGACGGGCGGCGCGCTTGACCCAGATACACTTGGCGAGGGTGCCAAACGCCTGATCCTGCGCGAAAGCGCCTGTGACGATCTGGACGGGCTTTTGGCCAAGCTGGTGCAGGCGCGTGACCGGGCCGATGCCATCATCACGCGGATGTTGAAAGAGGATGCGACATGACGGACCCCAACGATCCCAAGGGACTGATCCGAGAAGCTTACCGCATTGAGGGTATAAGCGCACCGGAATGCCGCACGATTTTCCTCGATTGGGCGCTTGGGGTGCCCCCGGATGCCAACCCGCGCGCGGCGGTCACCGCTTTGTTGGATCGCTATGCTGGCGAGCCGCGGGACCATCCCATGACCCAGACCTTGAAAGAGGCGCTGAATGAAAGTGCCGCACCCAAGCGCCGGGGCGGGCGCGCAGCGCGTCTAGCCTAGCTGCGCTGCCTCTTCTGCCAGCGCCGTGATGCCCGCCCAGTCGCCGGCGGCCACCTTGTCTTTCGGTGCAACCCAAGATCCACCAACGCAGAGCGTATTGCTGAGCCCCAGATAGGTCGGCGCATTTGTCAGGCTGACACCGCCCGTGGGGCAAAATTTCACCTGCGGGATGGGCGCGCCGATGGCCTTCAGCGCGGGCGCGCCGCCATTGGCTTCTGCCGGGAAGAATTTCTGCACGGTGTAGCCGCGCTCCAAGAGGCGCATCGCTTCGGTCGCCGTTGCCGCACCGGGCAGCAGCGGCAGGTCATTGGCTTCGCAGGCATCCAGAAGCCGGTCTGTGGCTCCCGGCGAAACGCCAAAGGTGGCACCGGCCGCCTTGGCCTCTTCGACATCTTTCGGGGTGAGCAACGTGCCCGCGCCAACAACGCCGCCATCCACCGTCGCCATCTCTTTGATCACGTCTAGTGCGGCGGGTGTGCGCAGCGTGACCTCCAACGCGGGCAAACCGCCAGTGATAAGCGCGCGGGCCAGATCAGCGGCGATGCTCGCGTCGTCAACGACAAGTACGGGGACCACGGGGGCCAATTGGCAGACCTTGGCGGCGGCTGCAGAAGCGTCTTGGGGTGTCATAGTTGGTCTTTCGTTGTTCTTGGTTCAGACGGCGACGCCCGCGCCGTCGGCGGCAAGGCCCACATTCCGGCGGAAGACGTCAAAAAGCTCGCGCCCCACGCCATTGCCATTGCCGCTGAGGTCTGCGGTGGCGGGTGTACGGGTGCTGAGGTCAACGCCCAGCACTTCGATGCTGCCCTTTGTGGCATCCAGCCGGATCACATCGCCATCGCGCACTAGCGAAATGGGTCCGTCATCCGCCGCTTCCGGGCAGACATGGATGGCCGAGGGGACCTTGCCGGATGCGCCTGACATCCGCCCGTCCGTCACAAGTGCCACACGCAGGCCACGATCCTGCAGCACCGCCAGTGTTGGGGTCAGTCCGTGCAATTCGGGCATGCCGTTCGACTTCGGCCCCTGAAACCGCACGACGATCACCGTGTCTTCGGTAAACTCCCCGGCTTTGAAGGCTGCTTTCACTGAGTCCTGGTCGTGGAACACGCGGGCAGGGGCCTCGATAATGTGCCTTTCGGGCGCGACAGCTGAGGTCTTGATCACCCCACGCCCCAGATTGCCCGCAAGTTGGGTCAGTCCGCCGGTCGGGTGGAACGGATCATTGGCGGGGCGCAGGACCTTTTCGTTGTGCGATTTACCCGCACCAGGTGCGTAGGTGATACGGCCCTCGGTCAGCTTGGGCTCTTGCGTGTAAAGCTCCAGCCCGTCACCGGCGACGGTCTTGGTGTCGTCATGCAAGAGGCCCGCATTCAGCAGTTCGCCGATCATGTAGCCCAAGCCACCCGCAGCATGGAAATGGTTCACATCCGCCAGCCCGTTGGGATAAACCTTGGCCATTAGCGGCGTGACCTCGGAGAGATCGCTGAAATCTTCAAGATCCAGCATGATGCCCGCAGCCTTCGCCATGGCGGGCAAGTGGATAACAAGGTTGGTTGAGCCGCCTGTGGCCATCAAGCCGACCATGCCGTTCACAAACGCCTTCTCGTCCAGAATGTCACAAACGGGGCGGTAATCATTGCCGAGCGCGGTAATCTCCAAGGCGCGTTCGGTGCCTGCGGTCGTCAGTGCCTCGCGCAAGGGCGTGCCGGGGTTAACGAACGAAGCGCCGGGCAGGTGCAGCCCCATGAACTCCATCAGCATCTGGTTGGTGTTGGCTGTCCCATAGAATGTGCAGGTGCCCGGACCGTGATACGAAGCCATCTCGGCCTCCATCAGCTTGTCCCGGCCCACTTCACCGGTCGCGAATTGCTGGCGCACGCGGGCCTTTTCATCATTCGGCAGGCCAGAGACCATCGGCCCCGCAGGCATGAAGATGCCGGGGATGTACCCAAAAGTAGCGGCAGCCATGACGAGGCCCGGCACGATCTTGTCGCAGACGCCTAAGTAGATCGCGCTGTCAAAGACGTTATGCGACAGGCCAACGCCCGCAGCGAGCGCAATTACGTCGCGCGAGAAGAGCGACAGCTCCATTCCGGTCTGGCCCTGTGTGACGCCATCACACATCGCGGGTACGCCGCCCGCGACCTGCGCCGTCCCACCCTCAGCCCGCGCAGCCTCGCGGATCAGGTCGGGGTATTTTTCAAACGGCTGATGGGCCGACAGCATGTCATTATAGGCCGTGATAATCCCGATATTGGGGCTGCGTGCGGCGGTTAGCGCATCCTTGTCCTCGCCCATCGCGGCATAGGCATGGGCCTGGTTGCCGCAGGTCAGATGGGCACGGCGCGGCCCTTCGGCGGCTGCGCGTTCCATCGTGTCCATATAGATAGCGCGGGGTTTTTCGGAACGGGCTTTGATGCGGTCAGTAACTTCAGCGATTTTCGGGTGAAGTGGCATGGGGGTCCTCGTCGGCGGGATTTGCGCGCATCTTACCACAGTGTGTTAGCGCTAACAAGCAATGCCAGGCACACCCTCACATTTATGTCTCAGCGCGTACCAAGCTGGCCATAATCTCTGCATATTTGCTTGCTACCCGCCGCAGAGGCGAAAGGTGGATCATGCGAATGCTTCATAGACTGTTCATACTTCTGATAGCGATTGTCGGTCTTGCGGCCTGTTCGGGAGGCAACAATTTCTCCTCTGGCGGTGCGACGGATGTTGCTCGATCCTACACACTTGCGGATTTTTCCTTTGCGGCACCTGCGGACCTGACCGTTTCCGAGAGTGAAAACTACTACCCATTTGCGGATGTCGTCTGGCGCGGCGATCCGCGTGGCGCACGCGTCCCGCAAATTGCGGCGATGTTCGAAACCGCAGCGCGTCGCAGCGCGACCGGTCTGACCGGGGATGTGCCGGTTGCCGTTCAGGTGCGGCTTGTACGTTTTCACGGTGTCACCGACCGGACGCGGTATTCCGTTGGCGGCAACTACCATATCGTATTTGACATGACTGTCCGGGATGCCCGCACCGGCACTGTCCTTGAGCCTGCGCGCCGGGTCACCGCCAATCTGGATGCGCCGGGCGGATCGCGGGCAGTCGCGCTGGAACAAGGCGGGCAAACCCAAAAGGTGCGCGTGGTGAATTTCCTGACCGAAGTTCTGCTTGCAGAGCTGTCCTGACTACCCTTTCAAACCCATTGTGAAGCCGCTAGGAGAGCGGCCATGACAGGTTCAGACACTTCCGCCTTGCCCATTGTGCGCCTTTTGCCGAAAGCCGAGGCGCGCGCCATCCGTCACGGGTTTCCGTGGGTCTATGCGAATGAACTGGTGACAGATCGGCGGACGCGCAAACTGGCGCCGGGGACGATCGCACAACTCGAAGACGCGAACCGGTCCTTTCTGGGTATTGTTGCGGTGAACCCGACGTCGAAGATCATCTGCCGGATGCTGGAGCGCAATCCGAATGTCGTGATCGATGAGGGGTGGTTTATCAATCGGCTGCAATACGCACTCACGCATCGCGAACGGCTTTATGACGAACCCTATTACCGCCTCGTGCATGCCGAGGCGGATGGCTTGCCGGGTATCGTCATTGACCGCTTTGGCGATATCGCGGTGGTCCAGCCGAATGCCGCTTGGGCGGATCGTCTGTTGGGACCCATATGTGCCGCTTTGCAATCGGTCACGGGCGTCAGCACGATCATCATGAACGGCACTGGTCGCGCCCGTGGCCTTGAGGGCTTGGAAGAGCGGACCGAGGTCATTGCTGGTACTGCGCCAGACGACCCCGTCCCGGTGCCGATGAATGGGGCCACCTATATGGCCGATCTTCTGGGTGGGCAGAAGACAGGGCTATTCTTTGATCAACGACCAAATCATGACTTTGTGGCCGGGCTGGCATCGGGGGCGGATGTTCTGGACGTCTTTTCGCATGTCGGCGGCTTTGGTCTGGCATCGCTAGCGCAAGGTGCCGCCTCAGCATTGGCCGTCGATGGCTCGGATGCGGCGCTGAAACTGGCCCGCGCCGGTGCCGACGCAACGGGTGTGGCCAAGCGGTTCACCACCCGAAAAGGGGATGCGTTCGATGTGATGGCCGCATTGGCAGAAGAGGGGGCGTCATTTGACATTGTCGTTTGTGACCCACCAGCTTTTGCACCGTCAAAACAGGCCCTCGACGCCGGTCTGCGCGCCTATGAACGTGTGGCGCGGCTCGCCGCCCCGTTGGTGAAGAAGGGCGGTTATCTGGCCTTGTGTTCCTGCTCGCACGCTGCGGATTTGACGCGGTTCCGCAACGCATCATCGCGCGGGATTGGACGGGCTGGGCGGCGCGGGCAGATCATCCATATGGGCTTTGCCGGGCCGGACCATCCGCTTTTGCCGCATCTGGCGGAAAGCGGTTATCTCAAGGCGCTTGTCTACCGCCTATGAGAGTGATGATCGACGCCTGCGTGCTCTACCCGACCGTGATGCGCGAGGTGCTGATTGGTTGCGCGAAAGAAGGCCTGTTTGAGCCACGCTGGTCGACGCGCATTCTGGATGAATGGGCGCTGGCAGTGGCGAAGCTGGGCCCGCAGCAAGAGGTGATTGCGCAAGGCGAAATCGCGGCCCTCAAAGCAGCATTTCCCGACGCAATGGTGCGGTTTGAAGCCGATTTCGCGCGGCAATTCTGGCTGCCTGATCCGAACGACATCCATGTGCTTGCCGCCGCGGTCGCTGGATCATGCGACACGATCCTGACGCTGAACCACAAAGACTTCCCGCGCGATATCCTCGCGGATGCGATGCTAGAGCGCGCGGGGCCGGATCTATTCCTATGTGACCTCTTGTCTGAGGCCCCGGATCAGGTCCGGGGCGTGGCAGAGGCCGTGTTGGCGCAGGCAAATCACTTGTCCGAGCGGCCTTGGACGATGCGGGCGCTGATGAAAAAGGCGCGGCTTCCGCGATTTGGCAAGGCGCTGGAACGCGGTTAGGCGTTGGTCAGCCCGCCGCTCCATTTCGCCTCATTCGCCTCAATAGCGGCAATGCGCTGGTCGGTTTTCGGGTGGCTCAGGATCCAGGCTGGCATGGCGGCACCGCGCGCACCCGTCAGCTTCTCGAGCTTGGCGAAAAGCGATTTCTGCGGCCCTGTCCCGATGCCCGCCTTCACAAGCAGGGCCGAGGCATAGGCATCCGCCTCAAACTCGTCATTGCGGGAGAGTTTTGCGGCCAAGAGGCTGATCAGCCCATTGACGATCCACGGGCCGATATAGGGAATGAACCGCCCGACAATCATTATCAGTGCAGTGCGCATTGCGTTCTGACCGGAAAAGTCGATCATCCTGCGGCGGGAATGGCCGAGGGCCACATGACCCAGCTCATGTGCGATGACGCTCGCCATTTCTTCAGAGGTCACCTGACCTTGCCGGTATTTGTTGAAGAACCCGCGTGTAATGAAGATGCGCCCGTCAGGTGCGGCCAGGCCGTTGACCGGCTCAATCTCGTAGATGTGGACCCGGATGCGGTCGATATCGAGCGCCTTGGCCATATTGTCCATTAGCACCTTGAGGATCGGGTCGGCCAGTTCGGTGGAGTTCGCGTCCAACTCGCGCTTCGTCCGCCACGCAGAAAAGCGATACATGGCCAGACCGTAAAGCACGGCAAGCAGGATGGGCATCAATTTGATCATGCCGTGAATATGGGGGCGTGTGCCGAGATTTCAAAGTGCGCAATGCCGCAGGCGCCGTGGCTAGACGTCGAGCCTTTCCTTTGCAATTGCATGCAGCTTTTGCGGTGCGGGCAAGGCGAGGGCGCGCTGCAGGAAATCGTCGTCTTTGAACTTGGTGCGATAGGCGCGCATATAGTCCACCACGGTGATCCTGTCGCCGTCGTAAAGTGTAAGATCAACCTTCATCCCCCTGGAAACGCTGCCTTCTTGAAGGACCCGCGCGTAGGCGCCGGGGCGCTCCGCGGCGTAAAACTGCTTGATTGCGCGCCCGTCCCCGATATGGGCGGCATAGGTGGCGCAGGGGATGCGCGGCGCAGTGATCTGCAAGGTAACATCGCCAATGGTCAGGATGTCTCCCATCGCGAGGGATGACGTATCTAGGTCCGAGATCACGAGATTTTCACCAAAGAAACCGGGTAGTGTGTCACGGCCAAGCTCTTTTGTCCACCATTCCAGATCCGGCGTCCCAAACAGGTACACGGCCTGATCCACGCCACCGTGGTTTTTCAGATCACAGATCGCATCACCTTCCAGGCCAAGGCTATGGATGGCCACTGGCCCATCGACAGGTTTCTTGAAATGGCCGGTTGGACCTGTCTTGGCAGGTGTCTTTTCCGGCTTTCCAATCTGAATGCTGAGGAGTTCCATCTTAACGACCTAACAGTTTCATTCCGGTATCAATCCCTGACAAAGTCATCGGCACCATGCGATCAGCCCCGAAAATCTCTTGGATCATCGCAATCGACTGGGTGTAGGGCCAATAGCGTTGGTCGAGCGGGTTGATCCACAGGTGGTTCGGCCATTGCTCGCGCGCGCGGGTGAGCCAGGTTTGTCCCGCTTCCTCGTTCCAATGCTCATTGGCACCGCCGGGAAAGGCGATTTCGTAGGGCGACATGCTGGCGTCACCCACAAAGATGCATTTGTAATCCGGGCCATAAGTGCGCAGCACCTCCCATGTAGGGGTCTGCGCGTTCCAGCGGCGGCGATTGTCTTTCCAGACGCCTTCGTAAAGACAGTTGTGGAAGTAGAAATATTCGAAATGCTTGAACTCGGATTTCGCGGCGCTGAAAAGTTCCTCAACCACTTTGATATGTGGGTCCATGGAGCCACCCACATCGAGGAACAGCAGGACCTTGACGGCATTGCGGCGTTCCGGGCGGGTCTGGACGTCAAGATATCCATGCTCTGCCGTCGCGCGGATCGTGCCGTTCAGGTCGAGTTCTTCCGCCGCCCCGTCACGCGCCCACATGCGCAGGCGCTTGAGCGCGACCTTGATGTTGCGCGTGCCCAGTTCCACCGTGTCGTCAAGATTGCGAAACTCCCGCTTGTCCCAGACTTTGACCGCGCGTTGATGGCGACTTTTCTCCTGTCCGATCCGCACGCCTTCGGGGTTGTAGCCATAGGCACCAAAAGGCGATGTGCCCGCGGTACCCACCCATTTATTGCCGCCTTGATGGCGGCCCTTCTGTTCTTCCAAGCGTTTTTTGAGCGTTTCCATCAGCTTGTCGAAACCACCCATCGCCTCAATCTCGGCCTTTTCAGCGTCTGTCAGATGCTTTTCGGCAAGCTTCTCCAACCACTCTTTAGGCACATCAACGGCATTCAGCACAGCCTCCGCCGGGATCGCATCCAACCCTTCGAATGTTGCGGCAAAGGCGCGGTCGAACTTGTCGAGATGCCGCTCATCCTTGACCATGATGGTGCGAGCGAGGAAATAAAATGCCTCGACATCGTACGTGGCCAATCCGGCCTTCATCCCCTCCAAAAATGACAGGAATTCGCGCAGCGAGACCGGGACCCCCTGACGGCGCAGATTTTCAAAGAAGGGCAGAAACATCAGCCTTGCACGATGCTGCGTTGCACGAAAATCAGCACAAACAGCCCGATGAGGCCGAAGAGGATCGCAAAGACTGCGGCCCATTGTGCGATATCTTTGGCCGTGCCGCCCCGCCGCTTTGCGCGAAACGCACCCAGCAGAGCACCGATTACAAGTCCTGATAGCGGATAGATCATCGTGCTCCCTAGCTTGGCGGTATGCGCGGTGGTAACGACGCGATTTCGTTCAACCGATCAATCACCTCTTGTCGGCTGCCAAAGCCATAGAGGCCCCAACCTAGGCTGTCCAGTCGCAGCGCCATCCCTTCATCCGTGTCGCCCTGAAGGTCCAGTGCTTCGGCTTTGAACATCATCAAGAGCGCTAGAAGGGCCGCGTTTTCGTGTTGCTCGGCGACCGGAATGGCCTCTTCGGTGATGGTGATCGTGGCGTCGGCATCGCCTGAAATGAGTGTGAAGGCGGCCAGTTGCACCGCGATATGCGCCGAATGGATGTTGGTGACCGGGCTTTGCCCATAGGCACGGCCAGCGGCGTTGAATGCGCCAAGTGCAAGCGTGGCATCATTGCCGATCTGCAGGCGGCCAAAGGCGTAATTGGCGAAACCTTCGCGCGTCCCGGTCCAGCCACGGCTTTGGCCGATGGCGACGGCACGAGCGGCGGCCTGCCTGCGCCTGGAATCAGAGCTGCCATCGCTCAGAGCCGTTTCAATCGCATTAATCCATGCGCGCGAGGTGTTGCTGGGGATCTGTCCGCCGGGCCGTTCGCCGCGTGGGTTCAGCCGGGCCAGAATGCGGGGCAGGCGGTCGGCCACCTGGCGTTCGGTCATGCCGCTTTGCAGCTCAGGCGCATAATAGGTGCGCAGGATCAGCATATCAAATCCGGTCAGGACCGCATGGATATTGTCATCGTTGAAGATCGAATCTGGCAGGCGATAAAGGTCATTCAGCGGACCCAGGGCCTGTGCCAGCTCTTCGTGCAGACAGTCGCGGATTTCCTGCGGCGGGGCGTCCGAGGGCAAGAAGATCGCCGCCTTTTCACGCCGCCGCAAGGTAGCCCAATCCAATGTGGGCGTATTGCGGGCGCGGCGCAGTTCCGCCCAGCTTTGCACACGCGGCACGACAAAGCAGGCGGCGTTAGGCGCCACGCGCTGCAACGCACGGGACGGGACCGCTTCGATCACGATATTGGCGTCATCCCCTTGCGCGTAATTGATATCGATCCGTGCCTCGCGCCGCAGCCGGCCGAGCAAGTCGGTCAGGTCCTCCGTCAGCGATGGTGGCGGTGCGCCTGCCACGCGCACGGTAATCGGCTCTTCAAACCGGGTTAGAAGCGGGAGTTCTCGCCCACTTTCCATCCGGAAGGCGAGGTCGATGAAGTCCAGCGCGATTTCCGAATTCGGTCGCGTCGCGCGCCCGGGGCTCTCCGCCGCAAAGTTGCGCATCTCTGGGAAATCCAATCGGATCGGCTCCGGCCCCTCAGGAACTGGCGTGCAGGCCGCAGCGAGGGCGAGGGCAAGCGCCGTGAAACGCTTCATGCGGGCCTCTGATACTTGATGAATTTTGTCACTTGGCCAATCCGGTCGTAGAGCCGCCGCCCAACATGGTTGTCTTCCTCGGTCGTCCAATAGACCTGAGCCGCACCTGCTGCATCGGCGGCGGCGTAAACCGCCTCGATCAGCTTGCGCCCGACGCCCAAGCCCCGCGCCTCTGGGGCGGCGTAAAGATCCTGGAGGTAGCAGACATTCTCGATCCGCCAGCAATGGCGATGAAACAAATAATGCGCCAGGCCGACGGGCTTGCCATCCATCTCGGCGATCAGGCAGTTGTAGTCTTGCGCGTCGGTGCCGAGAAGCCGTTTGAACGTCGCTTCATAGACCTCTGGTGTCACGGATGTCCCATAGAATTCGAGGTAGCCGGTCCACAAAGCTTCCCATTCGGACCGGTCGGTGGATCGGAGTGGTCGTATCTTAGCTGCTGTGTTGCCTGCCATCGCGTTTCTTCTTTGTTTGTTTGACATCAGCATAGCCGCGAAAATCCCGCTGACCAATCAAATGCATGTGCAAGATGCACGCGGGCAAAACCTGTGGCTTATCGCCCCGACCGCGCCATAAAAGCCAGCCGCTCGAACAGATGCACGTCCTGTTCGTTTTTCAGAAGCGCGCCGTGCAGCTTGGGCAGCGCATTTGCGCCACCGCGCTTGAGGTCCTCGGCGTTCAGATCCTCGGCCAGAAGCAGTTTGAGCCAATCCAGCACCTCCGAGGTCGACGGCTTCTTCTTCAGCCCCGCCGTTTCGCGGATCTCATAAAATTGCGTGAGTGCCGCGGTCAGCAGCGCGGCTTTGATCCCCGGATGATGCACTTCGACAATCTGGCGCATCGTTTCCGCGTCGGGAAAGCGGATGTAGTGGAAAAAGCAGCGGCGCAGAAAGGCATCGGGCAGTTCTTTTTCATTGTTGGAGGTGATGATCACGATGGGGCGGTGCTGTGCTTTGACCGTCTCTCCGGTTTCATAGACGTGAAACTCCATCCGGTCGAGTTCCTGCAACAAATCGTTCGGAAACTCGATGTCGGCCTTGTCGATCTCATCAATCAGCAGCACCACCTTGCCGTCTGCGGCAAAGGCCTGCCACAGCTTGCCCTGTTTGATGTAATTGGCCACATCATGAACGCGTTCGTCACCTAACTGGCTGTCGCGCAACCGGCTGACCGCGTCATATTCGTAAAGGCCCTGCTGCGCCTTTGTCGTCGATTTGATATGCCATTCGATCATCGGCAGACCCAACGCGGCGCTGACCTGGCGGGCCAGTTCGGTCTTGCCTGTCCCGGGCTCGCCCTTGACCAGCAATGGCCGCTCCAGCGTGACCGCCGCATTGACCGCCATGGTCAGATCTTCCGTCGCAACATAGCTGTCAGTGCCGGTAAATTGCATGCTCGAAACCTCTTTATTTACCCGGCAACCTAGCAGGCATTTGTCAATCATCAACACCTCGCGACGAGAGCAAAAAGAGGGGGTGACAGTGCTGGGACAAGGGAGTACACCCGCCCCAAAATACAGGACCAAGGCACAGTGGGGGCTGGACCGGTGTGCATAAGGGATAAAGGGTATGACTATGAAAGCCGAAGTATTTCTGCCAGAAGACTATCGCCCCGCAGACAACGAACCGTTCATGAATGAACGCCAGACCGAATATTTCCGCCGCAAATTGTTGAACTGGAAAGCCGAGCTTTTGGAAGACAGCCGCGACACGGTCGCAGGCATGAAGGACCAGACCCGTAACATCCCTGATGTTGCCGATCGCGCGTCCGAGGAAACAGATCGCGCGCTGGAATTGCGCACTCGTGATCGTCAGCGCAAGCTGGTCAGCAAGATCGATGCAGCGCTGCGCCGCATTGATGAGGGCGAATACGGCTATTGCGAGATGACGGGTGAGCCGATTTCACTCAAACGCCTTGATGCGCGCCCTATCGCCACGATGAGCCTTGAGGCGCAAGAGCGTCACGAGCGCCGCGAGAAAGTCCATCGCGACGACTAGTCCGGGGCATAACGCAGGCCGCGACGTTGCTATCATCGGCGGCGGGATTGGCGGCTTGACGGCGGCTCTCGCCTTTGCCCGGCAGGACGCAAAAGTCACCGTCTATGAACAGGCACCCGCGCTGACCGAGGTTGGTGCTGGGTTGCAAATCACACCGAATGGTGCGCGAGCCCTGATTGATCTGGATTTGGGGCCGGCGCTTGCCGCTTCCGGTCTGGTGGCGCAGGCTGTTGTGCCGATGGATGCGCTGACGGGAGATGAGGTTGCACGGTTTGACCTCTCTACCCATAACCCGCCTTACCGGTTTTTGCATCGCGCTGCATTGATTGATCTTCTGGCCCGGGCCTGTGCCGCGCAAGGGGTGAAGGTCGTGCTGGACACGACCGTTTCTGGGGTCAGCGCAGATGGGTCGTTTGAGGCGGGCAGCGCTGTGGTCAAACCTCAACTGACGATAGGAGCTGATGGCGTCAAATCGCAGGTCCGTCAGACCATTGGTCGGCCCACCGAGGCCTTTTTTACCGGTCAGGTTGCCTGGCGCGCCATGATCACAAGACCGGATGCTGATCCTGTCGCACGCATCTGGATGGCGCCGGGTCGGCATATGGTGACCTATCCGCTGCAAAATGGCAGGCTCAACATCGTTGCCGTGCAAGCGCGGCAGCAATGGGCTGAAGAGGGGTGGCACCACCCGGATGAGCCCGGCAATCTGCGCGCCGCCTTTGCCGATACCTGTTGGGAGATCAAGGGGATCCTCGGCGAGGTCGAGGAGGTGAAGCTCTGGGGCCTGTTCCGCCATGAGGTGGCGCAGAACTGGCATGCCGGGCCTGTTGCGATCCTTGGTGATGCAGCACATCCAACTCTGCCATTTCTGGCACAGGGGGCCAATCTGGCGATTGAGGATGCCTATGTTCTGGCCCGGTGCTGCAATGAAAATGCGTCAATTGAGGATGCCTTACAGGCCTATCAGACGAAACGACGTGCCCGCGTCACCCGCGCCATCCGCGTGGCGAATGCCAATGCGCGTAATTATCACCTGAAGGGTATACAACGCCGGGTGGCGCACACGGCCTTGCGCGGCATGGGCCGGCTTGCGCCAGATGCTTTCCTCAGGCGGCTTAGTTGGCTTTATGATTATGATGTGACGGCGTGAGTTAGCGCCAGTTGCGGCTGGCCTGATGCGTCACACGTTCCAACACTTTGTGACTGCGCCAATCGACGCGGTAGATGTCGTTTTCGATGCGCATATAGACCCAGCCATCGCTCACACGGGGCAGACCATAATATGTCGCGTTCATCAGCATGGAGTATTCGCCGCGCTCCAGAACTTCCCCGATTTCAACAGGGCCGGGGCGGGGAGCAGCGGATTTCGGGATTGCGACACAGGCGGTTCCTGCCACGGCAATGCGGCATTGGGCCAATGACAATGATGGGAAAGACGCGGCCAAAACCGCAATAATCACCAATCTGCCGAGCATTAGATCGCTCCTTCGCGTTACCATCACTGCCCGGTTATTGTTGTTGTGGGGATACTGCAGCTTATGCCGCCAGGTCAACCCAGACGGGCACGTGGTCAGATGGCTTTTCGCGACCGCGCACATCTGCTTCGATCCAGCAATTGTTCAAAAGATCGGCGCATTGCGGGGTGAGCAGGAAGTGATCAATGCGGATGCCATCATTTTTGTCCCATGCGCCGGCCTGATAGTCCCAGAACGAATAATGGCCTGCGCCGGTCTCGCGCGCGCGAAAGGCTTCGGTCAGACCAAGATTCTGAAGACGGCGAAACGCGTTCCTGCTTTCAAGGCGAAAAAGCGCGTCTTCGCGCCACGCGTCAGGTCGCGCCGCATCCTCAGCCTGGGGAATAATGTTGTAGTCTCCGGCCATTAGGGCCGGTTCTTCAAGGTTCAGGAGTTCTGCCGCGCGTGCCCGCAGCCGCTCCATCCAGCGCAGCTTGTAGTCGTATTTCGGCCCCGGCGCCGGGTTTCCGTTCGGCAAATAGAGCCCGCAAATGCGGATCGTTTTTTCACCGATCACGGTCGCCTCAATATACCGCGCCTCTTCATCATCAGCGCCATCGCGCCCTGTGCCTTCCCCGCCGGGTAGCCCGCGCGTGACATCCTCCAGCCGCAGCTTTGACAAGATCGCGACCCCGTTGAAGCCCTTTTGCCCATGGGTTTCAACGTTGTACCCCTTGTCCTCAAAAATCTCGCGAGGGAAGCCCTCATCAACCGTCTTGATCTCTTGTAGGATCGCGACATCGGGCTGCGCGTCGTCAATCCACGCGGTCAATGCGCCAATGCGGGCCTTGATGCCGTTGATGTTGAAAGTCGCAATCTTCATGGCCGCCCCCTGATCAATGAGGCAGTTTTGAATGACGGGCCACGCGCGCGCAAGGCGCGGCGCTCAGTTTTTTGAAGCTTTCAGCTGTGCGCGCTTTGGCACGTCAGAGAGTGCCGCCGTCAAACCCCGAAAAGCGGGGCGGCTGTCAGCCTTCACCATATCTTTGCGCAATTGCATGCAGGTGAAGACCGTATGGACCACGGCAAGCCCCGCAAGGCCAATCAAGGCCCATTCGACGGGTGTGACTGTCATCATCTCCTGCATCGGTCGCCTCTCAACTGCTGCACAACCTATATAGTTCATATTGATACATTATTGAAGGCCCTGCAAAAGCGCTTTGAAATTCTCGTAATTCGCACGCTGAATCCGTAAGCTCGAAATCTTACGAAAAACGCGCCTGCGAAAGAGCGTGATGGCAGTGACCGCCACGCTTAACACCGAAACCAGAACGGCAGATGTCATCGCGTCGCTTTCGCCGATAAAGAGCGTCACGCCGGTCCCGAGGACCACACCGATCATACTGCCAAGCGCCAAGCGGCTGGGCACCAGATCGCTTTCCATGCGCGCGGCATCCTCGTTCAGATCGCGGATTTCGTCGGCGAGGCTCTGGCTCATGACCTCAACGATATCGGTGAGCGTCACGGCGTTGCTGTCGCGGGCCCCCACCACCAACCTGTCGCGCAGATCAAGCCGCGATGCGCCATCCTGCAGAGCCTCTTGCAGCAAACCCACAAATTCGGCCTCATCGACAGGCAAGCGGTGTTCGCCGCTGATCTGATCAAGGATCAGCGCGGCGAGCTTTTCATTGTTGGGCATTACATCGAGAAGGACGTGCCGCAGCCACAGGATGATGTGGCATTGGGATTGTTGATGACAAAGCGCGCGCCGATCAACTCTTCGGAGAAATCAATAACCGCATCCGTCAGAAAGGGCAGGGAGATGCTGTCGATCACGACCGTCTCACCCTTGTTAGACAGGACTAGGTCATCATCCTTGGGTTCATCGAGGTCAATCTCGTACTGAAATCCCGAACATCCGCCGCCTTCCACGGCAATGCGCAGCGCCTTGCCTTGCGCTGATGCGCCGATCTCAGCCAGGCGTTCAAAGGCGCGTTCGGTCACTTTTGGTGGGAGTGTCAGCATGTTAACGGCCCTATCGGTTCGCGGTTGGTTGCAATATAAGGGCCCCAGGCAAGACGGACAAGACAGGCAAACATCATGGCAGCGCCATATGCGACGGACCCCGCGCACCCGCGGGGCCGCCTTTATGCTGAAGAGGAAAGCACCTTTCGCTCGCCTTTTCAACGGGATCGCGACAGGATCATCCATGCAAGCGCCTTTCGGCGGCTCAAGCATAAGACGCAGGTCTTTATCGAACATGAGGGCGATTATTTTCGCACGCGCCTGACCCATTCGATTGAGGTGGCACAGGTCGCGCGCACAGTGGCGGCGGCCTTGGATCTGAATGTCGAGCTGACAGAGGCGGTAGCGCTGGCCCACGATCTGGGTCACCCCCCATTTGGCCATACCGGCGAGGAAGCGCTGAATGCACTGATGCAGCCCTATGGCGGGTTCGATCACAATGCGCAGGCCCTGCATATCGTGACCAATCTGGAGCGGCACTATGCGGAGTGGGACGGGCTGAACCTGACCTGGGAAAGCCTCGAAGGGATTGCCAAGCACAACGGCCCTGTGACGGGCGACGTTCCCTACGCCTTGGCGGCCTACAACGCGCGGCACGATCTGGAACTGCACACCCATGCCAGTGCTGAGGCACAGGCGGCGGCCTTGGCCGACGACATCGCCTATAACAACCACGATCTGCATGACGGGTTGCGGGCTGAATTGTTCAGCACCGATGAACTCGCCGAATTGCCCGTGCTGCAGGATTGTTTTGCGCGCGTTGATGCGAAGTATCCAGGGCTCAACTACTATCGCCGCCGGCACGAGGCGTTGCGCCGGTTCTTTGGGGTGCTGGTTGAGGACGTGATCACCGTCAGCCGTCAGAACCTCGCGGACCTTGCGCCGTCCTCGGCGCAAGATGTGCGTGATGCGGGGCGGATGGTTGTCCAGTTCTCGCCTGATCTCTGGGCCGATCTGAAGGTCATCCGCGATTTTCTGTTTAGACGCATGTACCGCGCCCCTGCGGTAGTGAGCATGCGCGATGTCGTGACTCAGATCATCAATGAGCTGTTCCCGTTCTTCCTCGAAAACACGCATGAATTACCCAAGCAATGGCGCAAGGATGTGGCTGAAGCTCCGGACGAAACTGCGCTCGCCCGGATTGTTGCCGATTACATCGCGGGCATGACGGATCGCTTTGCCATTCAACAACACAAGCGCCTGATCGGTGGCGCTGACATCCCGGCGGGTGTGATTGACGCGAGTTGATCGAACACTGCCGGAGGGGCAATTTCTTTGCAAAGAAATTGGACCCAAATCCTGGGTCAGGATTTGGTTGCAGACTTTTTCTCAAAAGTCTGCTTGCCCTGCGCCATCTGGGTGATACACCGCCCAAACACCTGATTTTGGATCGTCAAATGAACCTTTTTGCTGATATCCGCACCCGTGTTCTGGCCTGTCTTGACCGGATGGTCGCTGATGGCACCTTGCCTGAGAGTCTGTCGACCGCCGCGATTACGGTCGAGCCACCGCGCGATGCCGCACATGGGGATATGGCCACGAATGCCGCGATGGTGCTGGCCAAGCCAGCAAAGATGAAACCGCGCGACATTGCAGAGAAGCTGGCCGAGCATCTTCAGGCCGATTCGCAGATCGCCGTGGCCGAGGTGGCGGGGCCGGGTTTCCTGAATATGCGGCTGGTGCCGGATGTCTGGCAGGGGGTTATCAAAGCCGCACTCAGCGATCCCGACTTCGGAAAATCTACGTTGGGGCAGGGCCAGAAAATGATGGTCGAGTATGTCTCGGCCAACCCGACGGGGCCGCTGCATGTGGGTCATACGCGGGGTGCTGTCTTTGGCGACGCCTTGGCCCGGCTTCTGGGCTATGCGGGCTTTGACGTCACCAAGGAATACTACATCAACGACGGCGGCGCGCAGGTCGATGTGCTCGCGCGGTCGGTCTATCTGCGCTATCTGGAGGCGCATGGGCAGGAGGTTGCCTTTCCCGACGGCACCTATCCGGGTGATTATCTGATCCCGGTGGGCCAGGCGCTCAAAGACAAGGTGGGCGATCAGTTCATCGACAAAGGCGAGCAATACTGGCTGGAAGAGATCCGGGAATTTGCCACTGACGCCATGATGGACCTGATCCGCGAGGACCTTGCGCAGCTTGGCGTGACCATGGACAGCTTCTTTTCGGAGAAGTCGCTTTATGGCACTGGCCTGATCGAAAAGGCGATTGAGACGCTTGATGAAAAGGGCCTGATCTATCGCGGCGTGCTTGAGCCGCCAAAAGGCAAAGTGCCCGAGGATTGGGAGCCGCGCGAGCAGACGCTTTTCCGGTCAACCGCTCATGGTGATGATGTTGATCGTCCGGTGCAGAAATCAGACGGGTCATGGACCTATTTCGCCCCGGATATCGCCTATCATTACGACAAGGTCGAACGCGGTTTTGACCAGCTGATTGACGTTTTTGGCGCGGACCACGGCGGCTATGTCAAACGTATGAAGGCCGCTGTTGCGGCACTTTCAGACGGCAAAGTACCGCTCGACATCAAACTGACACAGCTTGTGAAGCTTTATAAGAACGGTGAGCCCTTCAAGATGTCGAAGCGGGCAGGGACATTCGTGACCCTGCGCGATGTGGTCGATCAGGTCGGTGCCAACGTGACCCGGTTCCACATGCTGACCCGCAAGAACGATGCGCCGCTCGATTTCGATTTCGACAAAGTGCTGGAGCAGTCGAAGGACAATCCGGTCTTCTACGTCAACTATGCTTATGCCCGCGTGAACTCGGCCGTGGGCAAGGCCTCTGCATTTGCCACCGTCGATGACGCGACCTTGGCGAGTGTTGACTTGTCTGGTCTGACCGACGAAGCCGAACTGACACTGATCAAAAAGCTCGCCGAATGGCCGCGTCTGGTTGAGATCGCAGCGAAGGGTCATGAGCCCCACCGGATCGCCTTTTACCTCTATGATCTCGCCTCGGATTTTCATGCACTCTACAACAAGGGCAACGACGATCCCGCCTTGCGCTTTGTCCAAGAGGGTGACTCAGATACCACACAGGCGAAAATTGCCCTCATCAGGGCCGTAGCGATTGTTATTTCGCACGGTCTTGGTATTCTTGGCGTCGTTCCGGTGGAAGAGATGCGTTAACGCACGAACTGCCGGATCGAGCTGGTGAAATGACCCATTAAGCCAAAACGGCACGGGCAGTGAGGCAGAGATGGCAGTTTATGATGAGGGGTTTGCCCCGTCGGACGGCGCAGGTCGCGCAAGTGTTTTCGCAAATTATGCAGGGGCGGCACTATCGCTTGCCATGATCATTGGCGTGGCCTTTTGGGGCTACAAGCTGATCATGCGCGATGTCAGCGGCATCCCTGTTGTGCGCGCGATGGAAGGCGAAATGCGGGTGCTGCCGGACAATCCGGGCGGTGCCGTTGCATTGCATACGGGGCTGGCCGTGAATGAAGTGGCGGCTGTTGGCGAGGCGGGCGGTCCCGAAGACCGGCTGGTCCTGGCGCCGCGCACGGCTGGACTGGCGCAGGAAGATCTGGAGGCGCAGCCGCAAGCCGAGGTGGCGGAGATCGTGCCAGCAAGCCTAAGCACCGATATCGCGGCACCCGCGCAACCCGTGGCCGAGAGCAGCGAAGAAACCACGACCGATGATGTGTTGGCCATTGTCGAGCAAATCGCAGCTGAGGTTGCAGAGGCGGAAGCCGTACCCGCCGTCGCCGTCATCCCGGCGTCGGTGCCCGGCGTCTCCGTCTCGCTGCGCCCGCTGATCCGGCCTACCAGCTTGCAGGTTACGACCGCGCCTGCTGCCCCGGCAGGGGCCACAAACAATAGCGAAGTTGCCGTCACAACAACGTCTTTCGCGGCCGGCACCAATCTGGTGCAGCTTGGCGCCTTCACCTCACCCAGCCTCGCTGCACAGGAATGGAACCGCTTAGAGGGTCGGTTTGCAGAGTTGATGACGGGCCATGACCGCGTCATTCAGGTCAGCAACCAATCCAGCAATACATGGTACCGTTTGCGCGCCAGCGGCTTTGCCGACAGGGCCGAGGCGCGGCGCTTCTGTGCCGCTCTCTCTGCCGAAGGGGCCGAGTGTATCGCTGTTGTGGTTGACTAAGTGCCGAACACGGCCGCGATTTTCGGACCTGAAGGGCCTGAGGTCACCCCATGGGAACGCGACTTTTTTCGCGATGCCGACCCGCTTGGCTTCATCCTCTTTGCGCGCAATATCGAGAACCCTGACCAGCTCCGCCGTCTAACCAATGATTTGCGTGAAAGCGTTGGACGACACGCGCCGATCCTGATTGATCAGGAAGGCGGCCGCGTGCAGCGCATGCGCGAGCCGCATTGGCGCGAATATCTGCCCGCGCTCGACCAGATGCGGCGCGCCACTGATCCGATGCGCGCCCAGTGGATCCGCAACCGGCTGATCGCGGCGGAACTGCATGCGGTTGGGATCGACGTAAATTGCGCGCCCTTGGCCGACCTTGTCGAGGACGCCACTCATCCGGTGCTGCGCAACAGGCTCTACGGCGGCGATATCGCGACCGTGGTCGAGGCCGCGCGCATTTGTGCAGAGGCGCATCTGGTAGGGGGCATCTTGCCGGTCCTGAAACACATTCCCGGCTATGGGCGCGCGGCCGTGGATAGCCACACGGACTTGCCTCGCGTTGATGCGGACCGGGCCGCACTTGACGCGCATGATTTCGCGCCATTCCGGGCCTTGAATGACATCGCGATGGGCATGACGGCCCATATCGTCTTCAGCACGATTGATCCTGATCAACCCGCCACGACCTCCGCCAAAATGATGCAGGTTATCCGGCAGGATATCGGCTTTGACGGGCTGATCATGACGGACGATCTGTCGATGGAGGCTTTGTCGGGAACGGTCGCAGAACGCGCCGCAGCATCAATCAAAGCGGGCTGTGACATCATCCTGCATTGCAATGGCAAGCCGGATGAGATGCAGGCTGTGGCGGAAGCCGCGGGCGAGATGACCGCGCAGGCCAAGACCCGCGCAAATCGCGCGCTTGCGCAGCGAAAAACCCCTGATGACATTGACATCCCAATGCTAGAAGCGGAATTTGCAGCGCTATTGGATTGAGGGCGCATGCAGGGCGACGAGTTTCAGGAAGACACGATCAGCGTGACCGAGCGCATGGCCGCCGAGGCCCTGATCGTGGATGTCGGCGCCTTTGAGGGGCCGCTTGACCTGCTCTTGACCCTGTCGCGGACGCAAAAGGTCGATCTGCGTCAGATCTCGATCCTGGCACTGGCCGAGCAATATCTTGCCTTTGTCGAAAAGGCCAAGCAACTGCGCCTCGAATTGGCCGCCGATTATCTGGTGATGGCGGCCTGGCTCGCCTTCCTGAAATCCCGCCTTCTACTGCCGCCCGATCCGGCGGAAGAGGGGCCAACCGGTGAAGAGCTCGCGGCACATCTCGCCTTCCAACTCGAACGCCTGCAGGCGATGCGTGAGGCCGCCGCGAAACTGATGGCGCGCGACCAGCTGGGGCGTGATTTCTTTGCGCGCGGGATCACCGAAGACGTCCAGCGGGTTCGCAAGGTCACTTACACCGCGACGCTGCTCGACCTGATGCAAGGCTATGCGCGTATCCGCACGCGCGATGATTTCCGCCCCTTCGTGATGGACCGCCAGCATGTCATGACCATGGAACAGGCGCTGGAACGCATGCGCCATCTGATCGGTTTTGCCGGTGACTGGACGGATATTTCCAGCTATCTGCCCGATGGCTGGAATGTGGATCCGCAGCGCGTCCGCTCAACCACGGCAGCGACCTTTGCCGCGTCGTTGGAACTGGCCAAGGAAGGCAAGATCGAAATCCGGCAGGGCGAGACCTTCGCGCCCATTCAGATCCGCAAGAAAGCCCCGAAAGATGAGTAAGCCCGAAAACGACAGCCTGTTCGAGGCCCCGCCCATGGGAGAGCAGGAAAGGATGGTTGAGGCCATTCTTTTCGCCACGGCTGATCCCGTCAGCATCACGGAACTTGTCGGGCGCATGCCCCATGGCTGCGACCCGGCAGAGGCGATTGTGCATTTGCGCAAACGCTATGAGGGCAGGGGGGTGAACGTGGTGAAGGTGGGCGATGCCTGGGCCATCCGCACCGCCCCCGATCTGGGCTTTCTGATGCAAAAGGAAACGGTCGAGACCCGCAAGCTCAGCCGCGCAGCCATCGAAACGCTGGCCATCATCGCCTATCACCAGCCTGTCACCCGCGCCGAGATCGAGGAAATCCGCGGCGTCAGCGTCAGCCGCGGGACGATTGATCAGCTGATCGAGATGGAATGGATCCGCTTCGGGCGCCGCAAGATGACGCCGGGCCGCCCCGTGACATTCGTTGTCACGCAAGGATTTCTTGATCATTTCGGCCTAGAGAATGCGCGTGATCTGCCGGGTCTCAAGGAATTGCGCGCCGCGGGGCTTTTGGAAAACCGACCGCCGCCTGGCGCGGCGACGCTCGCCGATGGCGAAGATGCGGATGACGACGATAATCAGGCCGAGATGTTTGAAGAATGATAGCGACCGACTATCTATAAAGTTATCGCAGTAAGGGTCGTGCCATGAATATGAACCAGCTTCTGAATATGGTCATTCGTATGGTCATGCGGCGCGGTATCAACGCAGGCATGAACCGCGGTGTTAAGATGATGGGGCGTCGCGGTCAGCCATCTGCCAACGCAAAGCAGGACGCGCCGACATCGCCGTGGCAATCGCGTGACGATAGCCGCAATGGGTCCGAGCGCTAAGCCGTTAAAGATACGTTTGTGATAGCGGAACTCGGCAAAAAATGACGTCGCAAATAAAGAGATTTTCCTGGGCGCGGCCTAAGGCATTCTCGATAGCGTTGCGCGATGGCAGCTTTGCCTTAGCACAAAGTCTACATTCCCCCTACATCGCGTTTTTCGATTTGTTTTCACAGGACAACCGCTGGGATGGCTGTCTGCTCAGCGCTGAACGGCTGATGTATATCAACCCCGTAACGCGGCAGTTTCTGCGCCGCGCCACCCTTTATCCAGTACAGGAGGTGGCGCCAATCGCACCGCCACTTCCTAGCCGGTGGATCCATCAAAGCCCGCGTGCACAGACGGTCATGGTCTTCGGTGATACCGATGATGCGATGGATATCATGACGTTCGGTGCAGATGGTGCGACTCTGGTTGAGAAGGACATTCTCAGGGGCGGTCCCGGCAAGCATCCAAGCGGCATCTATGACCGAGTGGTGATTGAAACCATCGCGGACGAAGACGATGCAACGATTGACGGGCACGAACTGATGTCAGTTGCTGTCTATCCAAACGTGAATGAACGATTGCTGCTGAACAAACTGATGGGGCACCGGCGTGATCCGATGAAGGATTTGCAGTTTAACAAGCCGATCCCGACTAACTATCTGACGTTCATGAAGATCATCAGTGGCAAGCATCGATTAAGTGATTTGGGCTACTAAGAGTTTTAGCGGGGGCGCGGCGAGGACTTGAAGTGTTTAGAGAGTTTCAAACCCTGCCCCTGATAGTTCGATTTGATCTCACGCCCGTAAAGCGCCTCTGGCAGCGCAGCCATGTTCTCATAGACCAACCGGCCCACGACCTGCCCATGTTCCAGCACAAACGGGGCTTCGTGGCAGCGCACCTCCAAAACACCGCGTGAGCCGGCACCACCCGCAGCGGCGTATCCAAAACCGGGGTCAAAGAAGCCCGCATAATGGACACGGAATTCGCCGACCATCGCCAGATAGGGAGCCATTTCGGCGGCCTGCATGGGTGGGATCACAATCGCCTCGCGGCTGACGAGGATGTAGAACGCGCCGGGGTCGAGGATGATCCAGCCGTCATCGGTATGGACAGGCTCCCAGAACTCTGCCGGGTCGTAGTGGTTCAGTTTCGACAGATCGATGACGCCGGTATGCGGCTTCGCACGGTATCCGACAAGGTTGCCGTCTTCCGGGCGCAGATCGACGGAAAAGCCCAAACCGTCTGAGATCACCGGATCGCCCGAGACGATGGGGCTTTCGGCGTGCAAGGCGCGCAGGGCGTCATCGGACATGAACGTTTTGCCCTGGCGAAAGATGATCTGATTCAGCATCTGGCCCGTCTGGGCCACGACGGAAAAAGAGCGCGGGCAGATTTCCACGTAAAGCGGGCCCTGGTAGCCCTCTGGCACGCGGTCGAATTCAATCCCGTGATCGGTGATGATGCGGGTCAAAAGATCCAACCGTCCGATGGAGGATTTGGCGCTGGCTGCGGCGGTCATGCCGTTGGGAAGATTGAGGTTTTCCATCAGCGGGACGACATAGACGCACCCCTTTTCCAGCACCGCGCCCTTGGTCAGATCAATCGAATGCATCTGGAAATCAGCCAACCGGGCGGCAACAGTGCGCGACCGGCCTGCAAGAAACGACGCGCGCACCCGGTAAGCCACGTCCCCCAATCGCAGATCGAGCGACGCGGGTTGGATTTGCGCGGGGGTGATCTCTTCCTGCGCTGAGATCGCGCCATCTGCGATCATCGCTTTGATCTGGTGATCGGCCTGCACGCCGCTTTTCATCATCAACCGCCCCCTCCAGACAGCACAACGCCCGCTGCGCAGACGCACAAGCGGGCGGTTATTATTGGTCGGGCTAGCAGGACTTGAACCTGCGACCTTCCGTCCCCCAGACGGACGCGCTACCAGGCTGCGCCATAGCCCGACTGCAGGCCTTCATAACGATATTGGGTGAAGGAGCAAGCCCGAAAAGCATCGCTTGGCTCAGGCGTTTTGCATGCCGTCACGCAAGGCTTCGAGCCGCGCAAGAAGCGGCGCGATGGCGGCCGCTTGTTCCTTGATCGCCGCCGCGTCGATTGAAATCTGCCCCACCAGACGTCCAGGAATGTCGGGCAAATCGGACGGCAAATCGGGCAAATCGATCTGGAGGGCAGGTGGCGGTGTCTCGTCCACAAACGGGAAAGCATCCTGAACCGGCGCAGCGGGTAACGGCTTCGGTGCCGCTTTGACAGGCGCAGGTTTCGGTGCCGGTTTGGGCGCAAGCTTGATCTCGGGCGTCGGGTCGGTCATCGACTGGCCCAATCCGGCCACGTATTTCACACCCTTTTCGCGCAACAGCTTCTGCGTACCTTTGATGGTCAACCCATCTTCGTGCAAAAGCTGCTTGATCCCACCCAGTAGATCCATGTCCGTGGGGCGATAATAACGGCGTCCGCCAGCCCCCTTGACCGGCTTGATCTGGCTGAACTTGCTTTCCCAAAAGCGCAGGACATGGGTGGGGGTATCCAACCACTCCGCGACCTCACTGATCGTGCGAAAGGCGTCCTTGGCCTTGGCCATCGATCAGCGCTTGTTGCCCGCTGCCACGCGATCTTTCATCAGATGCGAGGGGCGAAAGGTCAGCACGCGGCGGGGGTGAATAGGAACCTCCTCCCCCGTCTTGGGGTTGCGGCCGATCCGGGCGGCTTTCTCACGGACAGAGAAGGTGCCGAAGGACGAGATTTTGACCGTCTCGCCACGCACGAGCGAGTCCGACACATGGTTCAGCACACTTTCAACGAGATCCGCGCTGTCGTTTCGAGAGAGGCCAACCTGGCTGTGAACCGCGTCCGCAAGGTCCATACGTGTCAGTGTTTTATCGGCCATCATCAATCCCCTGTGTTTTATTGGACGAGCATAGGCTCGCCGGAAATTCAGAGTCAATAACAATGGCTTGGCATTCGGCCTTGACAGTCGCTTTCTGCCTACCAGCGCAGAACGACGGCGCCCCAGGCCAGCCCGCCACCGATGGCCTCGGTCACAATCAGATCGCCTTTTTTGATCTGACCGTTGGCGACGCCGACCGAAAGGGCCAGGGGAATCGACGCGGCCGATGTGTTGCCGTGGTCCTGAACAGTGACGACAACGCGGTCCATGCCCACACCCAGTTTCTTGGCGGTGGACTGTATAATGCGGATGTTGGCCTGATGCGGCACGACCCAATCCACGTCATCAGCGCCCAGTCCAACTTTTTCGAGGGCGGTATCGGCGGTCTGGGCGAGTTTTTCGACCGCATGGCGGAAGACCTCTTTGCCTTCCATACGCAACATGCCGGTATTCTGGGTAGCAACCCCGCCATCGACATAAAGCAGGTCTTTGTAGCGCCCGTCAGAGTTTAGATCGATAGAGAGAATGCCACGATCGGTATTGTCGCCACGGCCATCCGCGACCCCCAGCACCAAGGCACCCGCACCGTCGCCAAAAAGCACGCATGTGCTGCGGTCGGTCCAGTCCATGATCCGGCTGAAAGTCTCGGCCCCGATCACAAGAACATTGTCCGCTTGACCTGATGCAATCAGCGCATTCGCGTTCGCCAAAGCATAGACAAAACCGGCGCAAACCGCTTGGACATCAAAGGCATAGCCGGTGGTGTTGCCAATGGCGTGTTGCACCATCGTCGCCGCTGACGGGAAGGTCATATCCGCTGTGGATGTGGCCAAAACGATGGCATCCACCTCAGAGCCTTCCAGACCGGCCATATCGAGTGCCGCCCGCGCGGCGTGGGTTGCAAGCTGCGAAGTGGTTTCACCCGGTGCTGCCAGATGGCGCCGCTCAATCCCCGAGCGCGCTTTGATCCATTCGTCAGTTGTATCGAGCGTTTTTTCGAACTCGGCGTTGGGAACAATGCGCTCAGGCAGGTAATGCCCGACCCCTTTCACCACTGCACGACGTACCATGTTGATTTGCCTGTTTAGGTATCGAGATCATCTGTCTCAATTTCTTGACCTGCATCTTGGGCAAGTGATGCTGCAGATGCAACCCGCGCCGCCAGTTTATCCGAGAAACCGCTCTGCGCGAGGCGGTAGGCTAGATGCAGCGCCGCCGCCACCCCTGTTTCGTCGGCAGAGCCATGGCTTTTGATCACAGTTTGATTGAGTCCAAGAAAGACACCACCATTGACGCGCCTTGGGTCGATCCGCTTACGCAGGCGTTTCAATGAACCGCGCGCCAGCACCGCTGCAATGACGGAAAGCGGTGTTTTCATGAAGGCCGCGCGCAAGAGTTCCGCAATCAGCGTGGCAGTGCCTTCACCGGTCTTCAGCGCCACATTGCCGGTGAAACCATCGGTTACAATCACGTCGATCTTATCCGACGGCAAATCGCCGCCTTCGATGAAACCGACATAATCGAACTCACCCTTTTCCGCAGCATCTGCAATGAGTTCGTGGGCAACCTTCAACTCGGCCCGGCCCTTATGCTCTTCGGTGCCGACGTTCAAAAGGCCGATGCGTGGGCGGGCGATGTCCAGACCGTTGCGGGCATAAGAGGCCCCCATCAACGCATAGGTGAGCAGGTCGTCTTGATCGGCGCGAATGTCGGCCCCGGCATCAAGCATCACGTTGAAACCTGCCGGATTGCGCGAGGGCCAGAGGCAGGCAATGGCGGGCCGGTTCACACCCTCGGCCTTGCGCAGCCGCAACATCGACATGGCCATCAGTGCGCCGGTATTGCCGCAACTGACACAAACAGCGGCCTCGCCGTTGCGCACCGCCTCAATCGCCGACCACATAGAGGTTTTCTTGCCGTGCCGCAGCGCCTGGCTGGGCTTGTCGGTCATCTCGACAACGTCTTTGGCGTTGGAGATTGTGACGCGCTCGGCGATCTTGTGCTTTTCGACGAGCCGCTTCAGCTCTTTTTTGGGGCCATGCAGGACCGCGCGCGCCTCTGTCGCCTTGCCCATAAACTTCGCAAGGCCTGCAACAACAATTGCAGGCCCCTGATCGCCACCCATGGCGTCGACGGAAAGCACATTGCTTGCAGCATGCCCGGATTGCGGCGCTGCGTCCGTCTGGGCTTGTGTCATGCTGCTGCGCCTCTGGCTGGCGGTTTATGCCGCGTCGTCTTCGAGGTCGATTTCGTTCGTGTCGGCGATCACTTCACGCGATGCGTAGTGGCCGCAAGAGGGGCACACGTGATGTGGGCGCTTCAATTCACCACAATTGTCGCATTCAACAGCATTCGCGCCGGTCAGCGCATGATGTGAACGCCGGTTGTTGCGGCGCGATTTGGATACTTTGTTCTGCTGGACAGCCATGTCTCAACCCTATGATAGTAGGGCGTCGCGCCCTGATTTCCGTGCATCTGGCCGGGTCCTACGCCATTGCGGCAGCCCTGTCGAGACGCGATGTAAAAGAGGCCGCGAACATACTGCGATTCCGCATTTGTGCAAGCCTTTTTCCACGCGCACGTTGAGCGGCTTATTTGCCTTTCTTTTCAAGCTCTTCGCGTAAGGCACCAAGGGCGGCAAACGGTTTTGCCGCCTCATCCGTCATCGGTGTGACGCCGGGTTCGGCAAAAACGGTCTCGTCCAGTTGCGCACCTTCACTGCGCGGATAATCGGGGAGGGCGAGCGCCAAGGCCTCGATCATCACCGCATTCAGGTCAAGAATAGCCGGCAGCGGCTCGATCGTATCATCTTCGGGCATTTCGCTTTCGCCGCCATCAGGTTCGACCCAATCCGCGACGTAGTTGCGGGTCACCTCCACATCAATCCGTGTCGTTACCGGGTCAAGCGTGGTCACGCATGGCTGCACGACAGTTGCGCCCAGCGTGCTGTCAAGTGCCCAGTCGCAGGCGCCTGCGGGGGTCAATTGACCGGCAAAGCGCAATTTCCTGATTTGCGTGATCCCAAGTTCGTCGGCGATCCCCGCACGCTCTTCTGCGGTGGGCACAAGCGCAAAGTCGGTGGCCCGCCGGTTGGGCAGATCCGCCAAACGCAAGTGTGAAGGGGGCAGGGCGGTCACGGGTGCTTCCATTCTTGAACAGGGTCAGGTCGTGCTGTAGGGGGGATAAAAGCCCAAAGATGCCAAAGCAAGAGGCCCGCGATGATCCGCCATTTCCCGCTTTCCCCCAGCCTGCGTATGCTGGGTCTTGTGCTGGGCGTTGCCGCAGCCGCTGGCTGCACGCGGATGGAGCGGTTTCACGGCTTTGCCCCATCCGACGCGGATCTGGCATCGGTTCAGGTCGGTCAGACCACCAAGGATGCGGTCCTGGCCAGTTTTGGCCCGCCCATCTCTGACGGAACGCTCGACAATAATGCAGTCTACTACGTTTCGAGCAGGTTTGAGTTTTTTGGCCCATTCGCGCCGGAGGAGACAGATCGGCAGGTGGTTGCGATCCGCTTTGACGGAAACGATGTGGTGCGTGACGTCGGGCGGTACACTTTGCAAGACGGGCAGGTTGTGTCGCTGGATCGGCGTGTGACCGAGGACGGGATCAACGACGTGACGCTGCTGGGCCAGCTTTTGCGGTCCTTCGGACGTTTCAACGCAGCGACCATTCTGGGCGAAGAACCTCAGGACTTCTAGTCGCTAGGCCACTGGTCCAAGGGTCGTTGGCTCGGCTCACGTAACAATTGATACACTATTGATGCATTTGAGAATTGCCGCTATGGTCTCCCTGTTCTCAGGGCGGGGCGGAATTCCCCACCGGCGGTATGGGGCCATCAGCCCCAAGCCCGCGAGCGCCTTTGGCATGCCAAAGGGTCAGCAGATCAGGTGAGAAGCCTGAGCCGACGGTCATAGTCCGGATGAAAGAGAGCGGGTTGAACGGGCTTTGCGCCCGGTCTGTCCTGTTTGCCTTGGGTCATACGCAAGGAAGAAAGGACAGATGCGATGATCCAGATGGAAATGAAAAGAGGGGTCGTGATCGGCCCCATTTATTTTGTGACCGCCGGGGCGCTGTTTGCCGGTGCAAATACGGCGGTGCAGGGGGCGGGGATGCTTTATGGCGTGCCGTCGCCCACGATTGCCTTTTGGCAATATGCCTTGGCTGCGCTGGCCGCCTTGCCGCTGGTTTGGCACGCACCGTGGCGGACGGGACGACCGGGCCTGCATATCCTGCGGGTGGTTCTGGCCGCGATTGGCGTGCAATTCTGGGTGGCGGGGCTCGCCCATGTGCCGATCTGGCAGGCGGTTGCCTTGATCCTGACCTCACCGCTATTCGTGACCTTGGGTGCGGGTCTGTTTCTGCGGGAACGGCTGACATGGTCGCGTGTCCTGGCCGTTTTGCTGGGTGGCTTTGGCGGGGTGCTGATCCTCGCTCCCTGGGAAGAGGCGTTCAGCTGGGCCGCATTGCTGCCCGTTGGGGCGGCGGCGTTCTGGGCGGGTTCGTCGCTTGTGACAAAGCTTCTCACTCGGACCGAGGATGCAGGTACGCTGACGCTCGCCTTGCTTGTGTTGCTAGTGCCGGTCAACGGGTTTGCAGCGTTGGGGTCCGGGTTTGCCGTGACGGTAGAGGCGCTGTGGCTGGTGGCCTTGTCAGGGCTCTTGATCGCGGGTGCGCAGTATCTGCTGGTGAAGGCCTACGTGGTAGCCGACGCCGCTTACCTGCAACCTTTCGATCACCTAAAGCTGCCGCTCAACGTGCTGTTGGGGCTGGTGTTTTTCGGCTTTGCCCCACCGGGGCTGATGTGGGTCGGCGCAGCCGTGATACTGGTTGCCGGGGCATGGGTGATGCGGGAGGAAGTGTGAGTTTCGCACCTTGCCGAATACCGATGCGGAGACTACGCAACACTAGACTTGCAAGGAAAGGAAGCCGCATGCGTCTATCAGGTCGGTATTGGATTGCCTTTATGATCTCTGTAGGTATTGCGGGGACAGCTGTGGTTGCTGATGAGATAGCTGCGGACGCGGTCAACGCGTCTTTTCTCGACTTCACATTGCTGGATAGCCACCCGGCTTGCGATCTGCCTGGTGGAACGGCATATCAGGTTTCATTTACAGCAGATGATCTCGAGTTCTTTCTGAGAACAAGGGATGCGCACAATGTCACGGTCGTATCCAACGATCAGCTGAGCGCACCCGAACTTTGTTACTTCAGAGAACGGCGCGGCGTCGACGTGGTGAGCATTCCGGTGGCCTGCGACGGCGATAGGCGTCCTGTCGATCCATTTGCCATGCTCAGCGCTGGTGACGTCTCACTTTCGATTGCGGCAGATGCGACACTCTGCCTTTCGCTGGAGGGCTTTGAGGTGTTGGATGGAACATGGACTGCGCATATGCAATCCGGTTCGCAGCGCGAGACGCACGAAGGTAATTTCCTGATACCAGCCCAAGAAAGCTGTGACGAACCGGTCCGGGTAACTGGCGCATATGCGACCTTGCATTTTGCCGTCTCGGGCATGTGGGGCCATCCGGGCGAACGCACGGGCTGGGGTGTTTTCGACAACTACGAAAGGCCGCGTGCTGCATCCGTGCTTCAGTTCGCACTATCAGGTTTGCCGTTTCGATCTCCGAATTCAGAAGGGGCTGGTTTTTCCGCAGGTACGCGGGCGTTTTTCTTTCCTATGTTTGAGGGAGAGGCGCGATGTCCCGACGGGGTGTGCCATGTGCCAGAGCGGTTCAACCGCATCGCGCCATACGCTGTCCCAACGATCTGTCCCGGATAAACACGACAACGCACCTTACTCAGGTACTTTTTCATTCTCTGGCTCAAACGTCAGCGCCACACCGTTGATGCAATAGCGCAGCCCGGTAGGCTGCGGGCCATCAGGAAAGACATGCCCCAGATGCGCGTCGCAGCGGTTGCAGTGGACCTCGGTCCGCTTCATGAAAAAGCTGCGGTCGATGCTTTCGCCGACAATCTCGGTATCGATGGGCTGATAGAATGACGGCCAGCCGGTGCCGCTTTCGAACTTATGGGCTTGATCAAAGACCGGCGCGTTGCAGCAGACGCATTTATAGCTGCCGGGTCCTTTGGGAAAGTCCTCATGCGTGCCTGCCCGCTCGGTCCCGTGTTTGCGGGTGACCTTATAGGCCAGATCGCTGAGCTGTTCGCGCCACTCTGCATCCGATTTGACGATCTTTTCCATCGGTTTCATCTTCCTTTTGCCTTGCTTGCGCTTAACTTAGGCCCCACGGATCGGTTCGCCAAGGTGAGGCCATATGACAATTGCGTTGCGCAAAGGCGCCTATGTGGTGCGTCTGGCCGATGGGCCTGCCGATATGGCGGCCTGCCAGCAGATGCGGCATGTCTGCTTTTGCGGCGGCACGGGCGTGGATGCGGATCGGTTTGATCATCTCTCGCATCACATCATGGTCGAGGATCTTGGCGGAAGCCTCACGGCTACCCTGCGCGTCGCGATCTGGCCCGACGGTCGCGCCATGCTTGGCGGCTATGCCGCGCAGTTTTATGATCTGTCGCGTTTGGCAGCAGCGCGCGGCCCATTTGCCGAGATCGGGCGGTTCTGCATCGACCCCGCCGTGCGGGATGCTGACGTCTTGCGCGTGATCTGGGGGGCGTTGGCCCGGATCGTGGACGCCGAAGATGTCCGCTATCTGATTGGGTGCACGAGCTTTGCGGGGCTTGATCCCGCGCCTTATCAAGCCGCCTTGGCTCTTCTTGGCAGGCGGCATGTGGCGCCTGGGCATTTGCGCCCGGCGCTGAAAGCGGGTGAGGTTACGCATTTCGCAACGGGTCCAAGCGACATGAAAAGCGCTCTGCGCCAGATGCCCGCCCTTTTGCGAAGTTATCTGATGATGGGTGGCTGGGTCAGTGACCATGCGGTGGTCGACCGTGACCTGCAGACGCTTCACGTCTTCACTTGCGTGCCCGTCGCCACCATTCCTGCGGCGCGCGCAAAGGCGCTGCGCGCTGTCGCTGGTTGACCCTTTCGGCATGCCGCACTAGCAGGCGGGCATGGCACGTGCACCGTTACTCCAACTCTCCGATATCGCGCTGACCTTTGGCGGCGATCCCGTATTTTCTGACCTATCGCTTGTGGTGCAGCCTGGTGACCGCGTGGCACTGGTCGGGCGCAACGGGTCGGGCAAATCGACACTGATGAAGGTGATGGCAGGGCTGGTCGAGGCCGATAGCGGCGCGCGGGTTTTGTCACCCGGTGTGACAGCGGGCTACATGGAGCAGGAGCCGACGATGGCGGGCTGTGCCACGCTGGGCGATTACGCTGCGAGCGGACTGGGGCCGGAAGAGGCCTATAAGGTCGAGATGGTGGCCGAGGGGCTGAAGTTTGATCCGGCGGGCGATGTGGCAACAGCCTCGGGTGGAGAGCGGCGGCGGGCGGCTTTGGCGAAACTGATGGCCGAAGCGCCCGAACTGATGCTGCTGGATGAGCCGACGAACCATTTGGATATCGAGGCGATTGCCTGGCTGGAAAATGAGTTAAAACAGACCCGGGCAGCCTTTGTTCTGATTTCCCACGACAGGGCATTTTTGCGCGCCTTGACCCGTGCCACTCTCTGGATTGATCGTGGACAGGTGCGGCGGGCCGAGCAGGGTTTTGACCGTTTCGAGGAATGGCGCGACAAGATCTGGGAGGAAGAGGATCAACAGCGCCACAAGCTCAACCGCAAGATCAAGGCGGAGGCGCGGTGGGCCGTCGAGGGGATCAGTGCAAGGCGCAAGCGCAATCAGGGCCGTGTTCGCGCCTTGCAGGAACTGCGGGCCGAGCGTGCCGCGCAGATCAAACGACAGGGCACTGCCGCGATGGCGTTTGATGGTGGGCCGGTTTCGGGGCGCAAGGTGATTGAGGCGGCAGGGCTTGCGAAGTCATTTGAGGGCAAACCCATCGTGAAAGGTTTTGACCTGACCGTACAGCGCGGCGACCGCGTGGCCTTTGTCGGCCCCAATGGTGTTGGAAAAACCACACTGATCAAGATGTTATTAGGGCAAGTTGAACCTGACGCCGGGCGGGTAAAACTGGGAACCAATCTCGAGATTGCGGTGTTCGATCAGACCCGCGCGGCACTCAACCCCGACATGTCGCTTTGGGAAAACCTTGCCAACGATCCGGAATTCGGCGTCTCGGGTAAATCTGATCAGATCATGGTGCGCGGCGCGCCAAAGCATGTGGTCGGTTATCTCAAGGAGTTCCTTTTTGACGAGGCACAGGCCCGCGCGCCTGTCCGCTCATTGTCGGGTGGCGAGAAGGCCAGGCTTTTGCTTGCGCGACTGATGGCGCGTGAAAGCAATCTTCTGGTCCTTGACGAGCCGACGAACGACCTGGATGTCGAAACGCTCGACCTCTTGCAGGATATTCTGGGTGAATATGATGGGACCGTTCTGCTGGTCAGCCACGACCGTGATTTTCTAGATCGGGTTGCCACCACGACCGTGGCGATGGAGGGCACTGGGCAGGCCGTTGTCTACGCCGGTGGTTGGACGGATTATCAAATGCAGCGTGGAGCGGATCCCGCTGGCGCGGCTGGGCCCTCCAAATCGGCGCCGAAAAAGGAAAAGCCGGTTGCGCCGAAACAAGTGGCTTCGGGTCTCTCCTTCACCGAAAAGCATCGTCTTGAGGAATTGCCGGCGGTGATTGACCGCCTGACAGCAGAGATCGCAAAGCTGGAGACACTGCTTTCCGACCCCGACCTTTTCACACGCGAACCTGTAAAGTTTCAAAAGGCGACCGAAGCACTGGTTGAGAGGCAACAGGCGCTTTCGTCGGCCGAGGATGAGTGGCTTTTGCTCGAAGAGAAGGCGGGTTAGCGGACATAACTCTCCAAGGTATGGAGGATCCTTGCCTCGGGCTACTTGGGGGGGAACGATAGCGACAGGTCCTTACGGCGTAGGCGCATGCGCTTCCGCGCGCGACATGGGATGTGAACGATACTTGGCGCGCCAAAAATGCAGAGCAGCCATCAGTACGAGAACGAGCAGTGCGAAACCCGTTAGCAGCGCGCCGGCCCATTCGCTCCAATGATAACGCAATTGCAAGGTAATAGGCTCGCCATCAAAACCAGCTGATGGTGGCAGGATGTCGACTGTGCCAAAGTCAAGGTTTGCAACGATTTCGAGGGCGGTGCCATCTGCTGCTTCGGCGCGCCACAGAAACCAATGCTGTACGGGCGCAAGCACCCGCTCCGCTTCAGGATTTGGGCGTAAGTTCACCCATCGGTCGTCGATACCATAGTCACTATACGTCGTCTGACGAGCAACTTGATGCGCGCGCGCAATCCGGTTGAATGCCACCTCATTGATATCTGCAACGTCGATACCAGCCTGCAGGGTGGCCCGTATCTCTGCCGTGGCTGCGAAACGCGCCTGCGACAGATACTCTGATGGTGCGTATCCTTTATCATAGGCATTCGTCTGGCCCGGCAAGTCGCCCGCCACGACGCTATGATAGATCATGGTGCCGGTAACGGCGATTACTGCAACAAGAGGCGTGATGACCCAAGGTTTGAGCGCGTTATTGCTGACACTTGCAACAATGGCCGCCGCCGCCAACGCGGTCGCAAGATCGGTAAAAACCATGAAACGCCACGGAAACTGAACTTTTTGGATGATCCAATGCTCCCACAGGAAAGTGGACAGGGTGGTGTTCATGAAAAGTGTAAGCAGAACGGGTAAGACGATGATGGTGCGTAGGGCACCACGCGTTCTGAATGCAGCGATGCCGCATATTACCGCCCCAAACACAAAGGCCACGACTTTGTATAGAGACGTTTCAGGATCAACGGGATTGGGCCCGCCTCCGAATAGCCAGTTTGTCTGTGGGCCGAACAACCAATTTGTGGCTGTGAAATACGGGCTATAGAGTAACTCTGTCGAGACGTGCGGCAGTAACGCCAGCGCCGGAAGCCAGTAAAATGCACCAAGCAGAACGCCAAGCGTGCTCCACATGACGTAGTGGCCAAACAGGCGAAGCCGCGCCTCCGGCGGCGTGCTAAAGTGAAAGACGTTCGCCAGCGCCAACAGCCCAAAGACATGTGCGGCCAACAGCGCCGTCGGCAGATGACACAATACTGTTCCCAGCACACCGAAAACGATCGCGCCTCCGCCGCGCTGTTGGTTGCGCAACTGATCCATCCCAAGCGCGATGAAGGGGAGGAATGCATAGGCCGCATACTCGGCCGCTGCCTGACGAAAAATCCAGTCAACCCACAGGTGATAGGGCAACAGTGCGTACAGGATTGCCCCAACCGCTGACGGTGCTTGTCCAAAAAACCTGCGGCAAAGCAGATAGACGCCCCAACTTCCCAGCAGCGACAGGCCGGCTATCGTCGCAACAAAAGGTGTCTCAGCCAAGCAGCCAGGGCAAAGCGGAACAGCGACAGCAGATGTCAGCCAAAAGGGTAGGGGGCCCTGAAAGAAAAAATCAAATCCGCCTATTCCACCATTCAGCGTTGGCAGAAACCTCGGCAGCATTGCGCCCGCCTGAAAAGCCTCTGAATAGCCGACGAGCCAGGCGTAGTTGAACCGCGTACTGTGGCTCGATGGCAGCCCAGCGTAGATCATGAACGCCACGTAGGCCGCCGCTAGAGCTGCGCAAAAGAGGATGATCCGCATTGACGACCCTTGGCACCCGGTATCACATTTCCTTAGTGTTAGCTTGTCAGGCTGGCAACATCTACTGCGCGCTATGAGACGGGTAAGCCTCAACCTCAGGGCATCCTGAGCGCCCCATCCAGGCGGATCGTGGTGCCGTTCAGGTACTCACATTCCACGATAAAGCGGGCGAGGGCTGCGAATTCGGATGGATCGCCCAATCTTCGGGGATAGGTCACATCGGCCGCTAGTCCATCCATAACCTCTTGTCCTAACCCTTCGAGCATTGGTGTGCGGAAGATACCTGGCGCGATTGCCATCACGCGAATCCCGTTGCGGGCGAGGTCGCGCGCCATGGGTAAAGACAGGCCGGCGATGCCCGCCTTGGAGGCTGCATAGGCCGCCTGGCCCTTTTGCCCGTCGAAGGCCGCGATTGAGGCCGTGTTGATGATGACGCTGCCCTGGTCCATCTTAGCCGCCGCGAGCCGGGCGATGTTAAAACTGCCCACAAGGTTGATGTCGATGGTCCGCTGAAAGCTGTCGAGGGCGTGCGGCCCCTCGCGACCCAGCGTCTTCTCTGTCGTCGCGATGCCTGCGCAATTGATCACGGTATTTGGGCCGCCCATCTCGTTAGACGCTTTGTCCAGCGCCTTCGCAACGCTGCCCTCATCCGTGACATCGACCTCATAAAATGCAGCGCCAATTTCTGCCGCATATGCGGCCCCGCTAGCGTTTTGATCGAAGATCGTCACGGTTGCGCCTGCAGTGACCAGACCTTGCGCCGTCGCGGCGCCGAGCCCTGATGCGCCGCCTGTGACAATGGCACGGGATTGCGTGATATCCATGTTACCTCTCTCGTTGTTTGTAGCGTGCCTGAGCACCGGCGTGCACGCAAGAGCCGGGCAATGGAGCCGTTCGTTGCGTAACGAAGGTGGGTTCGTACGGCACATCTCGCTTGCGGCGGCTGATCGATCGAAATGAATGTGCAGGCATCGGCAATGTTCGAGCTAGGCTTGATGGGAGGAACAGCCGGTCGTCGGCAGAAAGGTCCTGATTGGCGCTGTTGAAGAAGCGGGTAGGCCCACCGCCGTATCCCATCCTTTGCCCGGGGGTGAGTTCCACCAGGGTGACCTACACGCGCAAATCCTGGTTTACCTTGTCGTCCAGGACGCACTTCAGGACGTATCACCTGCGGTCTTTTCGGCTTCCTTGATCTCGGTCCAAAGGGCGTCCATTTCCGCGAGGCTGCTTTCAGCCGGTGTCTTGCCTCGTGCTGCAAGTGCGTCTTCGATGGCGGCGAACCGGCGCTCCACCTTCGCATTTGTCCTACGCAATGCGGCCTCGGGGTCCACGTCAAGATGACGGGCGAGATTGGCGAGCACGAACAAGAGGTCGCCAAATTCGCTTTCAACGTCATCCGGCGTCAAGTGGTCGCGCGCCTCGACCAGTTCCTGCGCCTCTTCCACGATCTTATCAAGCACGCTTTCAGTACGCTCCCAGTCAAAGCCGACTCGTGCCATGCGCTTTTGGAGTTTGACGGCACGGGTCATGCCGGGCAGGCCGATAGCAACCCCGTCAAGCGTCCGCTTTTGAGCCTTTCCGGCGCGCTCGGCGGCCTTGATCTGCTCCCAATCGGCGACTTGTTGGGCGGCAGATTTGTCCCGGCTCTCATCGCCGAAGACATGCGGGTGGCGGGCAACCATCTTGTCGCTGATGGCCTTGACCACAGTGTCGAAAGTAAAATGGCCAGCCTCGGCGCCCATTTGCGTGTGATAGACCGTCTGCAGCAAAAGATCGCCGAGCTCACCCTCAAGTTCGGCCCAGTCGTTGCGACCAATCGCATCGGCGACCTCGTAGGCCTCCTCAATCGTGTAGGGGGCGATGCTGTTGAAATCCTGCTCGATATCCCAGGGACAGCCCGTATCTGGGTCCCGCAAGCGGCGCATGATTTCAAGAAGGCGCCGCATACCGCCGTCAGGATCATTGATTAGCTGGTCGTCTGCCATAGCGGCCCTCATTGTTTGGGGGGACGCTATCCAAACAAAAAAGCCGCGCCAAGAGGCACGGCTTCTCCGATTTAACTGCGCTCACCTAGAACTTCAGAGCGGCGCGAATGGAAATTGAGTCAAGATCGACATCCACCTCAGGATCTTCGTCGTCGAATGTTGTACGCCTTGTAAGGTACTCCGCGCTAATGATGGCGTTGTTGCCTAGGTCAAAGTCAGCACCAACGCCAAAGTTCAAGCCATTGGCGTTTTCATCGCCGTCGCTAAGGCGTGAAAAACCTGCAACTGCATAAAAAAGCAGGTTGTCAACAGCGAAACCAGCGCGGCCTTTCAGATCAAGAATGCTAAAGTCGTCACTGATCGTCTCACCACCGACTTCAGCTTCAACGTCACTGGCCTGAGAAAGCGCCAGTTCGCCACCAAATACGAAATCGCCGTTCTGGACGTTGATGCCACCGAAAATGCCGACACTCGTTGTGTCATCTGCATCAGAGGTAACCTCTACCCCCGCAAGTTCTGTAGAGACTTCTGTGTTGAAGTTGCTACCCAAGGTAAGCCCCGCATATGCGCCGTTCCAGTCAGCCAACGCATGTGTTGGCAGGGCGGTGGCGAGTGCCAGCAAAACTGTTTTGAACCGATAAGTCATTGGCCATTCTCCAGAAGTGACTTTGTTGATGTTCCCCCTTCGGATATCGTCTGGCGCACCAAATGCACCATGGCCCGGTACTATTGGTTTTGCGGGTGTTGCCGCTACGTCACATTTCAAGCTGGATGCTCGGCGCTTTTCCGCCTTGTTCAGACCGCACCGCAGAGTGCGGTCCGAGGTTTTCTCGCCTGACTAGAAGCGGAATGCGGCACGAAAGGAAAAGGTGTCGGCAGTCACATCCGTGTCCACCTCGTCCTCAAAGACAACGCGGCGCGCGAGGTATTCAGCGCCAAGCGTGATTTGTTCGCTGACTTGGTAATCGGCCCCAATGCCGAAGTTGAAACCCTCGGCGGTGTCGTCCTGGTCATCTGCCACATCTCCGCCAGAGATATTGATTTGCGACAGACCGGCCGTGCCGTAGACAAGCGCATCACCAAGATCGTAGCCAGCCCGCGCTTTCAGATCGATCAAGGTAAAATCAGCAACAGATGTTTCTCCGTCTTGATTGGTGGCTTCGAAGTCATCTGCCGCCGAAATCGCAAGTTCGCCGCCAAATACCAGATCACCGCGCTGGACCTGATATCCGCCGAAGATACCAAGGATTGTATCCACTTCGATTTCGGCTGAGAGCTCTTGCCCTTCGAATTCGGCAGTAGCTTCACCTTCAGCGAGAAAGCCAAGCGAGCCGCCCACATAGCCACCTGTCCAGTCCGCTAGGGTCATCGTTGACGACAGGCTGAGCATCGTGAGAGCGCAGATTGCCGTTTCCAGTGTTATTGTACGCATACGCTATTCCTCATTGCATGATTGAGCGCACCTGAATGGTCGCTCTTACGAGGCATACGCGTCGCCTTGCACATCTATTCTGTGCATCGACCATAAAGACCGATGTGGCAAAAAAGGCCGCGCCAAGTGGCGCGGCCCCGTGGTCCTCCACAGGTAAGGAGTGCTAGAACCTCACGCTGGCGCGAAGGTTGATGGTGTTCGCTCGGAAATCAACATCGTCATCGACGACCAAGTCATTGATTTCGTATTCGCCATTGAGATCGCGGAACATGAACTCAGCGCCCACAGTGAAGTTGTGACTGACCTTAATGTCTGCACCAAAGCCAAAGCCAAGGCCGGACGCAACAACGTCTTCGGCGGAGGTGGAAACCGCAATAGCAGAGCGGCTAATGACGCCATAGCCAAGGACATTCCCGAAGTCGTAGCCTAAGCGGGCTTTCAGATCTCCCTCGCCGTATGCGACATCAACAATTGCATCTTCCAACTCGATGTCGTCAGCAGCGGCATAGGCAAATTCTCCGCCAAAAACGAAACGACCGTTTTGCGACTGATATCCTATAAAGAAGCCAAATGGCATCGCTTCTTCGATCTCTTGGACAGTGCCAGAGCTGAGTTCCAGTTCTCCTTCTGTGACATTTCCAACCGAGGCACCAAAATAGAAGCCGCTCCAGTCGGCGGAGGAGGCGGTCGGCAACAGCGTCGCGCCGACAATCGCGAGTGATTTGAAGAGTGACATTGTAAATCCTTACTAATTTCATCTTGTGAGTGCTTGTTAATTCTGCCGCTGCAACTGAAACAGCGTTCAAACGTGGCAATTTTGAGATGTGTCGGGTGGGTCACACATTCGGTTTGCGTGTCCCATGCAATCCGCTTGCCACCTCGTCCGTCGCACGGCATCATTCAGAAAAACACTCCCTGCGGTAAGCCTGCAAAAATGCGGAACAAACGATGCCAGTCATCAACCGAATAGCTGATTTTGCCACCGATATGACAGCCTGGCGGCAGCATCTCCACGCCCATCCTGAACTGCGCTTTGAATGCTTCGAGACAGCGGCGTTTGTCGTCAATCAGCTACGCGACTTTGGTGTTGATGAGATCCATGAGGGTATAGCGACATCGGGCGTTGTCGCGATCATCGAAGGGTGCGCTGCAGGCCCTACAATCGGGCTGCGTGCGGATATGGATGCGCTTCCGATTGAAGAGACGACCGGGCTTCCCTATGCGTCGACAATCAAGGGCAAGATGCATGCCTGTGGGCATGATGGTCATACCACGATGCTTCTGGGTGCTGCGAAGTACCTTGCAGAAACACGGAACTTCGCAGGCCGCGTTGCGCTGATTTTTCAACCGGCAGAGGAAAACGGCGGCGGTGCGGAAGTGATGGTTAATGAAGGTGTGATGGATCGCTTTGGCATCAAAGAAGTCTACGCGCTCCACAACACACCGGGCGCGCCGTTGGGAAGTTTCCATACCACGCCCGGACCTATCATGGCGGCGGTCGATACGTTTGACATCCATATCAAAGGGCGCGGCGGGCATGGCGCGATGCCGCATGAGACGGCTGACCCCATTGTGGCTGCTGTGGGCATCGTCAACGCGATCCAGACCATCGTCAGCCGCAACCACGCGACACATGATGATCTGGTTGTGTCCGTCACGCAGATCCACACCGGATCTGCTGACAATATCATCCCCGAAACAGCCTATATCAACGGGACCGTGCGCAGCTTTGATTCTGCAGTGCAGGGGATGGTGATGGCACGCTTGGATGAAATCGTCGCGGGCCATGCCGCCGCCTACCGGGTTCAGGCCGATCTGACCTATCAGGTCGGGTATCCGGCAACGGTGAATGATCCTGATTGCACGACTTTTGCCGCCTCTGTCGCCCGCGACATTGCGGCGGATGTGGTGGATGATGCGGGCCGGGAAATGGGGGCTGAGGATTTTGCCTACATGCTCAATGCGCGTCCGGGCGCCTACCTTTTTGTCGGCAATGGTGACACGGCGGGATTGCATCATCCGGCCTACGATTTTGATGACAGGGCGGCGCCATTCGGGGCATCTTTCTTTGCGCGTCTGGTTGAGAAGGCTTTGCCCGTTGCCTGACCTCATTTGCCGTCGTGATTGGTCCAAAAAGGGATGGCGCAATGACGCTTGATAAGGCTCGGGAGGAGGTTGACGCCGCGATCACGCGGAAAGACCCGCGTGGGCTGGCGTTCGAGAACGCCTTTGGCGGTGCAACGTCTTTTCTGCGTCGGACCTACACGAAAGACCTCACGGGGTTTGATCTGGCCGTCACCGGTGTGCCTTTCGACCAGGCCGTCACCCACCGGCCCGGCACGCGGTTCGGGCCACGTGCCATCCGCGAGGCCTCGACCTTGCAGACCTTCGACCCACCCTACGGCTGGGACGGCTTTGATCCGTTGAGCGCATTTGCGATCGCTGATTATGGCGATCTATCCTTCGACTATGCGGATGTTGGCAGCGTACCGCGGCTTTTGCAGGCGCATATTGCAGGCATTCTGGGACAAGGCTGCGGGACGATCACGCTCGGCGGCGACCATTTCATCACGCTGCCGATCCTGCGCGCCTATGCCGAAAAGTACGGGCCATTATCCGTGATCCAGTTTGATGCACATTCGGACCTTTGGCCCGATGATAACATGGATCGCATCGACCATGGCACGATGATGTATAAGGCGGTGAAGCTGGGCGTCGTCGATGTCAGCCGCTCAGTCCAGATCGGCATTCGGACCGAGTGTCCGGACTATCTGGGCATCCAGTACGTCGACGCGCGGACCTGCCATGAATTGGGCAGTTCTTATGTCGTGGACCGCGTGAAGGCGATTGTGGGGGGCAATCCGACCTATCTGACTTTCGACATCGACGCGCTGGACCCGGCTTTCGCGCCGGGTACCGGCACGCCCGTTTGGGGTGGGTTGGCAAGCTGGCAGGCGGCGGCGATGCTGCGTGATCTCGCGGGGATCAACATGGTCGGTGGCGACGTGGTTGAGGTCTCGCCGCCCTATGACACGACGGGTGCGACGGCCATTGCGGGCGCGCATTTGGCGATGGAGCTTTGCTGCCTTGCGCTCTGGAACAAAAGGAAAAAGTGATGCCGAACATGCCCATTTCCGGTAATGATCTGGCGCGCTTTTCGGGGCCGCAAACCTTTATGCGCTTGCCAGAGGCTGTATCGCCCGAAGGGTTGGATGTGGGCTTTATTGGCATCCCGATGGATATTGGCACGTCCTGGCGCTCCGGTACGCGGATGGGGCCAAAGCAGTTGCGCGAGCAATCGGCGATGATCCGGCCATACAATATTCAGACGGGTGCTGCACCCTTTGACGCTTTGCAATGCGCCGATCTGGGCGATGTGGCGATCAATACGTTTTCGCTGAGCGGCAGTATTCGCGTAATTACAGAGGCTTATGCGACACATCTAAAGCATGATTTTGTGCCGATGACCCTCGGTGGCGACCATACGCTGACCCTCCCTGTCCTGCGTGCCGTCGCGGCAAAACATGGCCCGCTGGCGCTTGTCCATGTGGACGCCCACGCGGATGTGAATGATGAGATGTTTGGTGAGCGGGAGACCCATGGCACCGTGTTCCGGCGCGCTTACGAGGAGGGGATCATCACCGCCGACAAGGTCTTTCAGATCGGTCTGCGCGGCACGGGCTACACGGCGGATGACTTTACCGAAGCGGCGGGATGGGGCTTCAATCAATTCCTCGCACCCGATTTGTGGCACAAGTCTCTGACGCCCTTGGCGGCTGATATCAAAGCAAAAATCGGCGATCAGCCGTGTTACGTCACCTATGATATCGACAGCCTTGACCCTGCTTTCGCTCCCGGAACCGGCACGCCAGAGATTGGCGGTCTGACCACGCCACAAGCGATGGAACTGATCCGGGGCCTGCGGGGGCTGAACATCGTCGGCTGCGATCTGGTGGAGGTTTCACCGCCTTACGATCCATCCGGCAATACGGCCCTCACGGGGGCGAACCTGATGTTCGAGATGTTATCGATCTTGCCGGGCGTGCCGTATCGTTAACGGTCTTCCAGATAATCGGCTGAGACATAGCCCGTGACCGATGGACTGTCGGCCAAGGACACCTCACACCAACGCTGCCCCACCTCTGTCACGCATTGGCGCCTGTTCAACACTGTGCCGTCCGGCAGGCCCATGATGATGTTGAAGCCCAGGCTGGGGCCCGAACGGAGCTTGAGCAGATCATCTCCGGCGCCGGTCACAACAACCTGATTTGTGCCGATGGGAGTGCAACCTGCCGCCGCAGCAAGAGCCAAGAAAGTGCAAAGAAGAGCGCGCGCCATGTATCACCTTTTTCTCCTGCGTAGCGCGGCATGTGCGCAAAGCCCAGCCCGGAATGGTTTGCGCTGGTAGCCCCGGCGCAGAATGCATACATAACGGCAACACCGCTCATCAAGGGAATGGCTGATCCATGCGCTTTCTGACTGTGCTTATCGTTCTCGTTCTGGCGCTCATGGCCTATATCCGGCTCGCCCCAACGAACGCCGAGAAATGGTACGCTTTGCCTGATGTGAACGAACCCGGCGATACTCGGGAAGAGGGCGGATTTCTCGCCGTGCGCCGTATCACAGCACCTGCTGATGAGGTGTTAACGGCGGTCGAACAGCGTGCCTTGGCCACGCCGCGCACGCGCCTGCTGCGGGGCAACGTGGCGGAAGGGATGATCACGTTCCAGACCCGCTCCCTGATCTGGGGCTTTCCGGATCATACGACAGTGGCGGTGCAGGGAGATTTGCTGGTGATCTATGGCCGGTTGCGCTTTGGCCGGTCTGATTTGGGTGTGAACAAGGCGCGGATCGAAGGCTGGCTCGAAACGCTTGGCCCCTTGACCGCACCTTTGTGATCGGCCAATCCGAGCGTCATGATTGCAGCGGACCGCATTGAACAACTGATCGACCGTTTCCAGTTTCTGGAGGCGAAGATGGCCGATGGTGCCGCGGGCGCGGATATTGCCGCCTTGGGCAAGGAATACGCCGAACTGCGCCCGGTGGTTGAGACGGTGACGGCCTATAAATACCTGATCGCCCAGATCGCCGATGCGGAGGCGATGCTCTCGGACCCGGAGATGAAGGAGCTGGCCGAGGCGGAGCTGCCGGAATTGAAGGCGCAGCTTGAGGCGTCTGAGCATGACGTGCAATTGGCGCTGTTGCCGAAAGATGCCGCTGATGCGCGTCCAGCGCTTTTGGAGATCAGGCCGGGCACGGGTGGGGATGAAGCGTCGCTGTTCGCCGGAGATTTGCTGCGGATGTATCAACGCTATGCCGAAGGGCAGGGCTGGAAGTTTGAGATCCTTGAGGAAAGCCAGACTGAGCTCGGCGGGATCAAAGAGGTTGTGGCGCGGATCGCAGGTGATGGCGTCTTTGCGAAGATGAAGTTCGAAAGCGGTGTACATCGGGTGCAACGCGTGCCTGAGACGGAAAGCGGCGGGCGGATTCATACCTCTGCCGCGACGGTGGCCGTGCTGCCAGAGGCGCAGGACGTCGATATCGAGATCAATCCGGCGGATATCCGCATCGACACGATGCGCGCGTCAGGGTCCGGCGGGCAGCATGTGAACACGACCGACTCGGCGGTGCGCATCCTGCATGAGCCGACGGGGATCATCGTAGTCAGCTCCGAGAAGTCGCAGCATCGCAACCGTGAGATTGCGATGCAGGTGCTGAAAACGCGGCTCTTTGATCTGGAGCGGCAGAGGGCGGCGGATGAACGGTCGGCGGATCGGAAAGCGCAAGTTGGATCGGGTGACCGGTCGGAACGCATCCGCACCTATAATTTCCCGCAAGGCCGGATGACCGATCACCGGATCAACCTGACACTTTATTCGCTGGGGCAGGTGATGCAGGGCGATCTGGATGAGGTGATCACTGCGCTGCAGGCCGATGCACAGGCGACGCTGCTGGCGGAGATGGGCGCGTGACCACAGTTCAGGACGCGTTGCGTCAACTTGCCCGATATTTAGGGGAAGAAAGGGATGTCCCATGGTCAGATGCTGCGGTGGAACACCCCGCGCGCGAGGCGCGCCTACTGCTCGCACACGCCATGTCTGTTCCTGCAGAAAGGCTCACGCTTCTGGCTTACGACCCTCTTGACGAACAGGTCATAGAAGCTGCGTATGTATTTGCGTCACGTCGGCGCGGCGGAGAGCCCGCCAGCCATATTATTGGTTACCGCGCATTTTTCGGCAGAGAATTCTTTGTGGACAGTCGTGTGCTCGATCCGCGTCCAGAAACGGAATGTTTAGTGACCGAGGCTTTGAAGCACCCCTTTGCGGAGGTTCTCGACCTCGGGACGGGCAGCGGTGCGATCATCGTGTCGCTTTTGGCAGAACGGCGGGGCGCGGTTGGTATCGCCACCGATGTCTCAGCGGATGCCTTGCAGGTTGCCGAGCAGAATGCAGAGACACATAGTGTTGCAGGTCGGATCGGGTTTGTTCAGTCCGATTGGTTTCAAGCTGTGGGCGGGACATTTGACCTAATCGTCTCAAACCCGCCTTACATCGCCGCCCATGAAATGCCGTCACTCCAGTATGAAGTCCAGTGTTATGAACCCCGCCTCGCCCTGACGGACGAAGCCGACGGCCTGACTGCCTATCGGAAGATCGTGGCGGGGGCGCCCGCCCATTTGCGGCCCGGTGGGCGGCTGATGGTGGAGATCGGACCGACGCAGGCGCAGGCGGTCATTGCAATGATGGCAGAGGCCGGACTTCGGAACATTTCTGTGATTCCCGACCTTGATAGCCGGGACCGTGTTGTTGTCGGCCATTCTCCGCAAGAGACCGGCGAAACGCGTCCATAAGCCCGTAAAATCCAAACTTTCTGCAGTTTTTGCTTGTCTTGCCCCCATTCAAATGCTTATTCAAACGTATCGGCGGGTTTGAGAACCTTATCGGACCTCTCCCCGATCAGTCGCCAGAACATCGCAAGGCCAGATCATTTCAGACGCGCAAGAGGCGCGCATCGGCCAGCGTCACGACAGCTAAAGGCTAAATCTACTTATGAGATCATCGAAGTCACGGTCGCGGAATAAAAACCGCAATAACCGCCCGTCAGGTGGCAACATCATCAATCGGGTGTTTGACAGCCAGGGTCCCGATGGCAAGGTGCGCGGTACGCCGCAACAGATTATCGAGAAATACAATCAGCTGCATCGTGACGCCGTGTTGTCCGGCGACCGTGTGGATGCAGAGAATTATGCGCAGCACGCTGAGCATTACACACGGCTTTTGGCAGAGGCGCAGCGCGAGGTCGAGGCGAAGCGCGAAGAGCAGGAAGAGCAAAACCGCCAGCGTCAGGCCGAGCGTGATCGTGAGCGTCAGGAGCGTTTGAAAGCGCAAGAGGCGGCGGCGAATGATCCGGCCTCAATGGAACAGCCTGATGTGGCCGAGCCACAGGATTCCGGGCTGGTTGAGACACCTGAGGAAAAACCAAAGCGTCCACGCCGTCCACGAAAACCGCGTAATCCCGAGGGTGGGGGCGATGCGCCCAAACCTTCGCCGGATGACGGGGTGGCCCCAGAGGCCGCTGAATGAACACCAAGCCCTCCGATTTCGGGGGGCTTTATTTTTTGGACATCGAAGAAGTGTCCGGCACGATGCTGGACCGCGTTGTGATTGTGGGCGCAAATGGCGCGGGCAAGACTTGGTTGGCGCAGCATCTGGGAACGGCACTTGATGCATCCGTCATTCACAAAGATGCGCTGGCCTTGATGTCGGGTTGGCGCCAACGGCCGAGGAGCGAGGTGCAAGCCGCGCTTTGCAGAGCGGTGCAGGAAGACCGATGGATACTTGATGGTGGGCCGTCAATTCTCGGAGGGCCGGTCCTTGCGCGCGCCACATTAGTCATCTGGCTGGATGTGCCCGGTCCTTTGCGCGCCTGGCGGGTGTTTTCTCGTAGCGTACATTATTTCGGGCGCGTGCGCCCTGAACATCCGACGGGAAATCGTGATTGGCCTGGCCCGCGACAAATGCGGTTCTTATGGCGGGCCCTGACCGGCGGCGCGTCGTTTCGGCGTGCCATTGTCGGCGCATTGGCCGATACCGACATACCCGTTCTACGCCTTACAAAGAGGGCTGAGATACGCGTGTTTCTGCAGCAGTTAGCGCTATGATGAGGTCCGGGACGAAGCCGCGCTCAGACTGCGGGCGAGGGCGCAGAAGGCCTCAAGTGAGACTTGCTCGGCCCGCTCGGTAGGCGGAATACTGGCGGCTTGCAGATGATCTTCGATGGCCGGATCAAGTGGTTTTAGCGCGGAGCGCAGCATCTTGCGGCGTTGATTAAAGGCCGCGGCGACAACCTTGCTGAGCATGGCCGCATCTGCTGGGTAACGCGGGGCGGGCAGGGCGGTCAGATGAACAACGGCAGAGTGTACCTTGGGCGGTGGGCTGAACGCCTCTGGCGGCAGTGTCATGACGATCTGCGCATCGCTGCGCCATTGAGAAAGGAGCGCGAGACGCCCATAGGCCTTGCTGCCCGGCTGCGCCACGATGCGTTCAGCCACTTCGCGCTGAAACATCAGCGTCAGACTTGTCCAGAAGGGTGGCCAGTCTTGTGGTGTGAGCCACCGCACCAGCAACTCGGTCCCGACATTGTAGGGCAGGTTGGCCGCCACCTTGATCGGGGAGGTCAGGTGCATGAGCGGGTCGATTTCAAGCGCATCATCGTTGATTACTTCGAGCCGTCCCGGATAGGCCGCTGCGATCTCCGCCAGGGCAGGCACGCAGCGCGGGTCCTTTTCGACCGCAAGCACACGCCGCGCGCCTTCGGCCAAGAGCCCGCGGGTGAGGCCACCTGGGCCGGGACCAACCTCAAGCACATCGGCCCCTCTCAGGTCGCCTGCCAAACGGGCAATCTTGGCGGTAAGGTTGAGATCAAGCAGAAAGTTCTGACCCAGCGATTTCTTTGCAGCCAGATCGTGGGTTGCGATCACCTCACGCAAGGGGGGCAGGGTGTCGATCCCGCTCATCCCTGTTGCGTGACCATTTGCGCGGCGGTCCTGATGGCCGCGATCATGGATGTGGCGTCAGCCTTGCCTTTGCCCGCAATATCAAACGCAGTCCCGTGATCGGGCGAGGTGCGGATGAACGGAAGGCCGAGCGTGATATTGACGCCGCCAGAGAAATCGAGGGTCTTGATAGGGATGAGTGCCTGATCGTGATACATGCACACGGCGACGTCGTAACGTGCGCGCGCATTTGGGTGAAACATCGTGTCAGCGGACATCGGCCCGATGATCTCAAGGCCCTCACTGCGCAAAGCTTCGAGCGTGGGGGTAATCACTTCGATCTCCTCCCGCCCCATTTTGCCATCCTCACCCGCATGCGGGTTCAGACCCGCCACTGCAATGCGCGGGCGCTCAATTCCGAAGTCGCGGCGCAAGGCGGCATGCGTGATCAAAAGCGAATCTGTCAGCAGGCGAGCACTGAGTTGTGCGGGAACATCGGCGAGCGGAATGTGGATCGTAGTTGGCACCACCCGTAAATCATCACTGGCGAGCATCATCACCACCCGATCAACGCCTGCAAGTGCGGCGAGATATTCGGTGTGGCCCGGATAAGCGAAATCGGCCCCGTCCATCAATGCGGCCTTGTGAATGGGCGCGGTGCAAAGGGCGCTGGCGACACCATCATTGACCAGATCGACGCCAGTCGCAATCGCCGCGATGACGTGTGCGGCATGGCTTGGATTGGGGGCGCCGGGTGTTGCTGGCGCGCCGAAATCCTCAGCAAGAACGGGCAAAGCATTGCGGCTGATCTTTGCGATTTCATCCTCGCGACCCGCCAGCTGGATTGGCAGATCAGGCGGCAGATGCGTGGGATCCCCGATCCAGAGAAGCGGGATATCGCCGTGCAGACGTTTCCATGCAGTGGCCGCGATCTCTGGCCCGATGCCTGCCGGTTCGCCGCAACTGATGGCAATAGGTTTCATTAGTTGCGGATGACGGCCGAGGCGCGCAAATCCTCCAGCAGCGCATCTGCCAAAGCGGTAAGACGCTGACTGCGAATCTGGTTGCGCACAGTGTCGGGGTTGGCGCTGCCTTGGCCGGCATTTACGCGGTCGCACAGCATCAGAAACACCAGCGTGTTCCCGTTGTTGCGGGTCAGATTTGTCGAGACCTCGTTCCGGTCCAGCCGCGCAAGCTCAAGCGCGATGTCACTTGCGATGTCGGAAGGCGGAAGCGAAACGCGGTCAAGCACCTCCGCCGGTTGGCCACGCGCCACGCCATAAAGGTCATCACAGGTGTCGACGCGGTTGCGGATCTGTGCCGCTGCGCGCAAGGCGGCCTCGGACCGACCGCCGGGAATGTAATAGGCCGCATAATCAATGCTGACAGGTGGGGTGACGGGCAAAGCCGCCTCACGCGTACCGCGCAACTGGAACAGTGCGATGCCGTTGGTGATCGACAGAGGTTCGGTCACTTCACCCGGCTCCAGATCAAGAATGATCGCGCGGATTTGCGGTGGATAATTCGTTATTGGCAGCCACCCCAATCGCCCGCCATTGTCGCGCGATGGCAGGGCCGAGACTTGGCGTGCGGCGTCTTCAAACTCTGCAAAGGTCCGAAAATCCGAGATTATTTCGGCAACTTCCAGAGCCCGAGCGGCACGGTCAGGAGGTGCAGCGATGATGATTTCATTTAGTAAGACCTGCAACTCGGAGGTCGCACCGCTTTGTGCTGCAATGGCACGTTCGACATCGGCATCTGTCACATTCACCTGCCGCCCAAAACGCGCCCGGATATATTGACGCCAAGTGACGCCGACTTCGACAAAGTCGCGCAGCGTCTGTGGTTGCACACCGTTCTGCGCCAGAACCTGCAGAAACTGCGGAAGCGATAGATCGCCCCTTTGCGCGAATGCCTCCAGTTCGGCTTGCAACGCCTCCTCGGAAATCTCCAACCCGACGCGGTCCATTTCCTGTTGCTTCAGCCGGTCTTCGATGAGGCCATTCCGTGCGATTTCATTCAGATCACCGGTGGTGTTAAATACATCCAAAAGCCGCACGCGCTGCGACAGCTCAAACTGCGTGATGACCCGGTCATTGACAGTGATCGCGGGCGTCAACTGCCCTTGGGCGAGGCTTGCCGATCCAAAACCGATCGTTGCCGCCATCGCCAAGAGCGCAGCCCTCAAACCAAACGCACGCATGCTGTTTTCTGTCCTTTGTTAATTTCGACAGGCACCGGCAGGGGCGCCCCCGGCGCGCCCTGTCGAAAATCCTATGATGGCGCCACTTAACCGGTAATCGGTGGTGGGTTCAACAGTATCCGAAGAGGTGAACCTGCGCGAGGCGGAAACGTTAATCCTCACGCATTCGTTGCGCCATTCCAAACCGATGCCGCTGCGCACGGGCCTGTCGGCTGCAATGTCATAACGCGCGTCAACTCCCAACGACCAGGCGGCGCTCAAATCGAAATCAGCATCAAATGTCCATTCGGAGATCGTGTCGGGGCGGTCTTCGCCAATGTCGGCGCTTTGCCAGATATAGGAGGCATCCAGCGCGATCGTTCGGTTGCGCCAGGTCATGCGTGCATCTGCGCGGTTCAGCCCGCTATTGTCATCAATCAACCCGCGTGCATCCAGTAGAAAACCGCCCGGGATGGTCAATTGCCCGCCCACGAGCCAGTCTGATTGCACCTCCTCCAGGCCCGAGGATTGCGTGAATTCGGAATCTCCTTCGTTGCGCCAGACCCGCCCGAAAGACAGTGTTGAAGTTGTGCCAATGCGCCCGATCCGTGACCAGTTCAGCCCCGCTGCGAGCTGAGAGCCGGTTTCCACCGCATCATCGCCGGAAAAACGCGACAGATCAAAGAGGTTGCCGGTATCCAGTTCGCTGCGCGTGCTGTCCTCATTTGGTGGTTCACCACCAAAGGCTTCTGACCATGACGCGCTGATCGCAGGCTCCACCAGGTGCTGAATGCCCGTGGGACCAGACCGACCCAATGGCCAGCGCAACACGCCTGCCACGCCCGGCACGACGCGAACATCCGTGTCAGGAAAGGCGGCATCGTCCGCAACCCGATAGATATCTCCGCGCAAATCGGTCTGGACATTGGCAACCAAACCTTCTGGTAGAACCCAACTCTCCTGCCATTCACCGCGTAGGCCGCCACGGACGACATCCCGCCCGTCCTCACCATCCGTGTTGCTGAACCTGTATGCGGCGTCGAGGCTGGCATCAAAGGTCAATGTGCCACCAAAGGCGGGCCGGCTGCGACTTTGATAACGTGCGTCGGCAATGAGTGGTGGGAGCGAGTCATTCGCCTCATCATCGCGCAAGGTCTGGTAATAGGTCAGCCGCGTCTGGGCGAGCGTCGCATCAGTCACCCGCAAAAGTGAGACTGCACTGTCAAGCCTGTCTTTTCCCGAATACCCATAGTTTTGTAGATAGGCGCGGTCGCTGACCGCTTCGATATCAAATCTGAGTTGCACGTCATTTGGCAAATCAAAGGCACCTTCGGCAAAGATGTAAGAGCGGTTGTCTTCTCTTAGCGTGTCGTCACTCACGGCGGCGTCTGCGCGAATTCGCCCGCCAACGAAGGCCTGCCTGTAGATCAGCTCCAGCGTACGCGTTTCGGGCGAAATGTAGGGCGTGATCGTGATATCCGCATGGTCGCCCAGTGTTACAAAGTAAGGGATCTTGATCCCCGTACCGAGCTGCGTGGTGCTGCGTTGTTCAGGTTCCAGAAAACCCGTCGCGCGGTCCAATGACGGATCGGGCAGTCTCATACGCGGCAGCCAGAGGATTGGAACACCGCGAATACGGAAGGTGGCATTGGTAAAGTACAGGAGCTGTTCCTGCTGGTCATGGACCACGCGTTCTGCCCTGATTTCCCATAATGGAGGGCGGTTCCCACAAACCTGACATGATGTTGCAGCAGATTTGTAAAGCTGTGAGTAGCGCCCTTGGCGCTGATCGATCTGATTGGCGACAAGTTGTAATTGCTGATCAAGAACGATCCGGGCACCTTGCAAAATGCCGTTTTCAAGCCGTGGATCAAGCGTGCCCTGATCAGCGGTCAGAACCGTCCCGTCAGCCGTCTGAATAACGATTGGTCCCACGATCTGAAGCCGGTCCGTGGTCTGGTCGTAGATAATCTGCTGCGCGCGCATCCGGTCGCCGAGATAAAGGACCTCGATATTGCCAGTGGCAACCAATTGCCCCTCATCATTCAGTGTTACGCGATCAGCAACAAGCGTTGCAGCCCCTTGCGCAAGGCCTGCGCAGGGCCAGATGAGGCAGATCGCCAGCCACAGCCACCGCATCATCCATCCTCATTGTGCAAAAGGATACCCATGGACAGGCTCATTGCCGCCAGCGGCGGGGCCCATGCTGCCAGAATCGCCGGCAATTGGCCGTTCTCCCCTAGCACAAGCGCGAAATTGCGGATGAAATAGATCACGAAGGCCAGCAGGATCGCAAACATCACCATCAATCCCGTGCGGCCGCCGCGCTGATGGCGCAAGGTAAAGCTCGCCCCGATCATGACCATTGAGACAAGGAAGGCGGGGAGGGCCAGTTCTGTATGAAACCAAACGAGATGACGTTGTGCGGAAAACCCGGCTGTTTGCAGACGCGCGATAAAGGCCGGCAATTCCCAGATAGGGATCGAGGATGGTGTGCCGAAACTGTCGCGGATCTGATCGGGCGTCAGGGTCGAGGGGACGTCAAGCGTGTTTTGGAGCACAGCATTCGCTTCAGGTACGTCGTCATCGCCCAGCAGCCAGCTTTTGGCTGCGGTCAGCTGCCAGGCACCGGATGTCAGCCGGGCCGTGTCCGCGTCCACCCGCTGAACCGGGCGGCCTTGGGGTGAAAACGTAATAAACGTGACGTCCGACAGGATCGTTCCATCAAGATTTGCTCTTTGCGCGCGGATCACGGTCTGACCTTCAGCGTTCCCCTGACGCAACCACAGCCCGGACGAGCCAATTGACACGACCGAGCTATCGCCGCGCAAGGCGCCGCTCCGGAGCTCGTATTCCTTCGATGTGCTGGCGACGATCGGGTTCAGCACACCCACGGCCAACCCGCCGAGGCACAGGGCCACAATCAGCGGCGCAACGAGGGCCCGTATGGCCGATCGCCCCGCGGCCCGCGTCACGACCATCTCGGATGAGCGCGCGAGGCTGAGAAACAGCGCAATGGTTGCAAGGATCATGATCAAAGGCAGGATTTGATAGATGGCTTGCGGTATGTTCAGCAAAGACAGGGTGACGATCTCAACCATTGTGGCGTCAGACCGCCCATGGCGGCGAAACTGCTCGGTCAGATCGATAAAGATCATGATCAGAAAGAACACCGTGAAGACGCCCAGAAAGGTCATTAAAAAACGGCGTGCGAAATAGCGGTGCAAGATCATGAGGCGGCGATGTCCCGCACTCGGCGCTTGAACAGGTTTGGCCTGCCAGCCCAATACAGCAGGAACCAGACAATCATGAAGCCCGCGATGCTTGACAGATAGGTTGCAAACCAAAGGTTTGCGTCATTGCGCGCGGCATTTAGCCCGGCTGACTCGACGCCCTTGACCACCACAATCAAACAGATCGCAGCGACAATCTGACGCCAGACACCAAAGCGGCTGAAATTCCCGATCAGTAAGGTAGCGAAGCCGAGCAGCGCGGCCACTGTGCCGAGAAGGGCCTGATTGAACCTGTCATGCCCGCGAGACAGAAGGGGTGCGGCTTCTTCGCGTGTTGCCGCCTGAATTTCTGGCGTGGGGTTCAGAAGTTGCCAAGTTGACAGGTGGCTGGACCGCAGTCTCGCGTTGCCTGAAGTGTTGATCAGGCTGCCCACATTATAGGCAAAATCGGCAAAGGCCGTTGTGAACAGCCGATCGTCCTCAAGCCGCAGGTTTTGGACCATCCCGTCAATCATGACCAGTTGTGTGTCTTCGCCATCCCGCACCAGATACGCGCGCGAGGCCGTATAGGTCACATGTTCGGCGTTGCTGCGCGTGTCGGACAGAAAGATATCCTGCAATTCGCCCGCAGGCGTGATTTCGCGGATGTAAAAGGTCACGCCCCTTGCCGGTTCGATAAACTGGCCCTCGGTCAGCAATCGGGCCGTCACGCTTTGCGAGATTTCGGCCAACCGTTGGTCGTATTGTGCCCGGCTCATGGGAACCAGGAAATGCATCAACAGCGACATGAGGACCGCAACAATCAGTCCAAAGTACAGAACAGGGCGCGCAAGGCGGAAGGCGGAATAGCCTGTGGCCTGCACAACAACCAACTCAGATTCCGTGGTCATCCGATTAGTGACATAGACCGCCGCGGCAAAGGCCGCCAAAGGTAGCGCGAGCCGCATGACGCTGGGCAGCGTCAACGCCGTGAACTCCAGAAAGACGGTTGCTGATTGCCCATCAGCGATCAGTTGATCGAACAGGACAACGGCCCGATTGATCCAGTAGATCAGCACTAGAACAAGGCTGAAAAACCCAAACAGCACCATCAGTTGTGACAGCATATATCTGTCAAATCGCGCCAATGAACTGTCCTTTGTTTGTGTGTCCTGCCTTCTTGCGCGGCAGGCTATCCGATTGGTGCGGTGGATTGAACCGCTATCTGGTCAATACCAGCGGGCCGGGCTAGGTATTGCGGACAATTCATTGACGCGCAGGGAGTGCTTATGACGACACCAGCCGAAATCCAGTTCAAAGAGGTTGACCTTGACATCGTGGCAGAGGCCAGCGGCAAGGTTGTGGTGTTTGTCGGGCCAGATGCCCGCCTTGATGCGGGTGCGCGCCGTGTCAACCGGTTGACCAAGAAGGCGCTCGCGCGGTTTGTCGAAAGCGACCGGTTTGACAAGATGTCTTCGGGGGATGTGACACAGCTCGCATTTCCGGCAGGGCTTGCGGCCGACGCTCTCTGTGTTGTCAAACTCCCCCGCCGCCCCTCGGTGATGGAGGCGCGAAAGGCCGGGGCTGGTCTGGCCAAGGCGCAAGGCGAGAGCGATCTGCTGGTACTCGCCGGGACCTTGGCGCGCGCAGATGAGGTCGCACTTGGCCTGGCTTTGCGCGGCTACACATTCGACGCCCACAAGACCGATGATAAGAAGTCCGAGGGTGCCATCACCTTCATGGTGTCGAAACCTGAAGAGGTGGCAAAAGCTGCGGCACCAATGGCCGCGATTGCTGAGGGCGTGTTCTTCACCCGCGATCTAACCAATGAGCCCGCGAACGTCTTGACCACCGACGACTTTGCCGCCCGGCTCGCTGCGATGCAGGAATTGGGGCTGGAGGTTGAAATCCTCGAAGAGGATGAGCTGGAAAAACTGGGCATGCGCACGCTGCTCAGCGTAGGGCAGGGCTCTGCCAGCCCGTCGAAGGTTGTCGTGATGTCCTGGAATGGCGGCAAGAAGGGTGATGCGCCATTTGCGCTGATCGGCAAAGGCGTGGTGTTCGATACTGGGGGTATCAGTCTGAAGCCCCCGGCGGGTATGGAAGACATGACCATGGATATGGGAGGTGCCGGGGTCGTGGCAGGCGTTATGCGCACGCTCGCGCTGCGGAAGGCGAATGCCAATGTCGTGGGTCTGGTGGGGCTGGTTGAGAATATGCCCTCGGGCACTGCCACCCGCCCGGGCGATGTGGTCAAATCGATGAAGGGGGACACGGTTGAAATCATCAACACCGATGCGGAAGGGCGGTTGGTGCTCGCCGATGTCCTTTGGTACGCACAGGACCGTTTCAAGCCCGCGGGGATGATCAATCTAGCGACCCTGACGGGTGCCATCATCGTGGCGCTGGGTCATGAAAATGCCGGGGTCTTTTCCAACTCGGATGAGTTGAGCGACGCGTTTCTCAAAGCCGCAAAGACAGAGGGCGAGGGGGCCTGGCGTCTGCCATTGGCACCAGCCTATGACGAGCTTCTGAAATCGCGGATTGCGGATATGAAGAACGTGGGCGGGCGCATGGCAGGCTCCATCACCGCCGCGCAATTTCTGCAGCGTTTCGTCAAAGATGATGTGCCTTGGTGCCATCTTGATATCGCGGGCACGGCAAGTGTGAAGAAAGAGACGGCTTTGGCCCCGGCAGGCGCGACGGGTTGGGGTGTCATGGCGCTCAACCGCTTGATCGCGGACAAGTATGAGGGCTAGGTGGGCGCGGCGTTCTTCTATCACCTGACTGACAGCCCGCTTGAGGCAACGTTGCCCATGCTCTTGGGTAAGGCGCGGGGCGCGGGGTGGCGGGTGTTGGTGCGCGCCACGGATGAGGCGCTGCTGAAACGTCTTGATGACGTGCTGTGGCAAGGCCCGGAAGAGCAGTTCACGCCCCATGGTCTGGCCGGTGGGCCTTATGATGCAGATCAGCCGGTTCTGCTGGGCGATGTCTCAGCCGACGGTTTCGCTTGCGTGATGAGCGTGGCGGGTGCCGAAGTGACCCCGGATGAGGTCAACACGCTTGAGCGGACGTGTATCCTTTTTGACGGACATGATGGCGACGCGCTGCAACATGCGCGTGGTCTGTGGAAGGCCCTGACCGAAGCAGGCTGTGCCGCGCAGTACTGGGCGCAAGAGGACGGGCGTTGGACAAAGAAGGCCGAGAAGCAGCCGGATCAGTGAGCCGCGTCATACTCTGACAAGGCGCGTTTACTGGCCGAGCCGCGCCAACGCCGCTCCAGCAAACGCGCGATAGTCTCGGGCGGTGCATTCGCAAGCTTCGCCAGGACGATGTTGTACCCGTCATAATGGGCTTCGCGAAAAAACACGTCTGGCAGGATTTCGATCAGGTGGTCCCTCTCATCGTGTGGTACGTCAAGCAGCACAATGCTGTCATCCGCTGTGCGGTGTCGCGCGAGTAAACGCTTGCGGACTTTCAGCGACGGTTCGCCATATGATGTCGCTTCGATGACTTCTGGCCATTGCTGGGCGAGATCAACGACGTCTTGCCAAGTCATCTGAGCCTCCCAACCTGCCGATTTCAGTTAGCAAACGAGCGCTGGCAACTCCCGGATCACATTTGAGTCGCTGCGCGCGCGTGCCAGTGTCCAAGATCCTTCAAGAGACAAAAACAAACGTTTTGCAGCACTCGAGGCTTCGTCAGGTGATTGCCCAAGCCGCTGCGCATGGTCTGATATCCGGTCCATCCAGCGCGCAAAAATGCCGCTCAATGCTTCGCGGAAGGCCGCGTTGTCGGGGCCGCCATGCAGCGTCGCCGAGACCGGGCAACCAATCTTACCTTCATGAATGTCAAAGTATTTTGCCAGTTTGTAGCAGAACGTTGTTACCCCATCCGTGTAATCATCTGCTTCATCAAATGACGCGTCGATAATGCGCAAAACCTCTCGCGCGGCAATCTCGGCCGCAGCAAGGGCAAGGTCTGCCTTCCCGTTCGGAAAGTGGTGGTAAAGTGAGCCCTTGGGCACACCGGCGCGTTCCAGAACCTCGGCAAGGCCCACACCGTGATACCCTTTCTGCTGAAACAGAAAGCCAGCCTCGATGGCGAGTTTGGTGCGGGTGTCGGTCATGAAATCTCTTCTTGCATGAATAGACCGATTGGTCTAGTGCTGGATTTGGACCGACCGGTCTACTAGCGGAGTGGGGTGCTGAGATGAACGTACATGCAGGGATCGGATACGAGGATCAGTGGTTCTATTCGGGTGGCCAAAAGCTGCGTGGGCGCTTCTTTGGTACCTATACGCGCCCCAGGGCCGTTGCGGTGCTGCACGGTGCAACCGGCGTGCCACAACGCTACTACGCCAAGTTTGCCCGCTGGCTGGCAGAGGCGCGCAACATAGCCTGCCTGACCTATGATTACCGGGATTTCGCCAGCTCTGCGCGGGGATCGATGAAGACCTCCACAGCGACAATGGCGGACTGGGGCGTGCATGACCAACAGGCGGCGCGTGATCATGTGCGCAGTCTGGTGGAAGAGGTGCCGCTTTGGGTGATCGGGCATTCGCTGGGGGGCATGATGCTGCCGTTTCAGAAGGATCTCGATCAGATTGATCGCGTGATCGCGATTGCATCGGGCCCTGCGCATGTCACGGGGCATCCATACCCTTACAAGGTTTATGCGGCCGCTTATTGGTATGCGGTGGGTCCGCCCGCCACCTATTTGGCCGGTTACATGCCCGGGAAGCGTTTGGGCTTTGGCAATGACATCCCCGCAGGTGTCTTCTGGCAATGGCGGCGCTGGTGTACGACGCGGGGTTTCTTTGTCGGAGACATCGGAACCCAATTGCCGATGCCCGACTGGAACGGGGTGAAAGCGCCGGTGAAGGTCGTAGCGATCAAGGATGACGCATTGATCCCGCCCAAATCGGTCTGGGGGCTGATGGATTACTATCGCGGCGCCGACAAAACCCAGATGGTGGTCGATCCGGACGCCTATGATCTGGACGGGATCGGTCACATTGCCCCATTTGCAGAGGTAAATCGCGCGATCTGGGCCGATCTGATCGCCTGATTAGTTGTGGGGCATGAAGAACTGGAAAGTCGGGTCGAAATCCTCAGGCAATTCCGTTGGCGCTTGCGTGCAGGCGGCGAGCGTCAGCAGCAGGATCAGCGCTCTCATCGCGTCAGCACCAATTCACCATTGGCGATCTCGATCCGGTCGTAAAGCCCCAGATAGGTCATCCCCAAAAGCGACGAATCCATCGCGCCGCCATTGACGACGGCAGGCACATTGCGGTCCTGCATGGGGCCAATGGCGACGCTGGCGATTTCGACGGGAGCCGTCCGCACCACACCATTGGCGGTCTGCGCCGCACCAAAATAGCTAAGCGTATCAGGGTCGATCCCAATGCGCCGCGCGTCGTCCCGGCTGAGCACCACCTGGCTCGCCCCGGTATCAACGACGAAGCGGATCGGGACGTCGTTAAGGTCCAATGTCAGATAATAATGCCCGTCCGGGCTGCGCGGCACCGCGATCTGTCCGTCATCCATCACGGTCTGGCGGGCTGCGACGTCGCCACTGATATCCTCCCACAAGCCGTAAGCGCCGATCACACCGATGAAAATCAGCGCCCAGATGGCGGCTTGCTGGGCCATTTTGCCCATATTGTTGCGCCCCGCGACAATGGCAGAACCGCCAATGGCTGCGCCCAGCAGGACGAGGTAGGTCAATTGCATGATCTGATCTGTACTCATGACGGTGATATAGGCGCTAGCCGCCGATCCCAAAACCCCTGAGCCCATCGAGCACGAATTGTACAGCGAGTGCGGCCAGCAACATGCCGAGCACGCGCGTGACGATGTTGAGGCCCGTCTTGCCCAAGGCCCGTTCGATGGATGGGGCGGCCAGGAAGGCCATGAAGACGATGAACAGAACGGCCAGAAGGACGCCCGCTATCGCGCCGAAATCCGCAGCACCTTGCGCCTCACCCGCCAGCAGGATGATGGTTGTGATGGCGCCCGGCCCGACGATCAGCGGCAGGGCGAGGGGAAAGACTGACGGGTCATCGTGATGGTCTGCCTGACCCTCGGCGGCGTTTTCCTCACGGCGCGCCTGACGCTTCTGGAAAAGCATGTCGAGAGCGGTCAGGAATAGAAGGATGCCGCCCGCGATGCGGAATGCGTCCATCGAGATGCCGATAAAGCCGAGGAGCGTTTCGCCGAGGAAGAGAAACAGTACCATCAGCACCGCTGAGACTACGCAAGCCCGCACCGCAATCGCCCGCCGCTGCGCCGCGCTCATGCCTTGCGTCAGCGCAATGAACACAGGCGCCAGCCCCGGCGGGTCGATGATGATAAACATCGTCGTGAAGGCTGCGATGAGCGCGGGGAGTTCGGTCATGGAATGGATGATTGGTGGGTTTTCGCATCGGGGGCAAGTGGGCAATGCGTTGAACGGCTTGGCGCCCTGTCCCATACTCCAACTATGGAAAGATTTCAGGCTTCAATTCTGCGAGTGTTCGCATTTGCGTTTTTTTGCGTAGTGATCGCCGTTTCGCCCGCCAAAGCAGAACCTATTCCGGGAGCAGACGATCCCGCACTGCGTGAAGCTGCCTTGATGTGGTTGGCGGAGGATCAACCAGAATCCGCGTTGCGGACGATTGGGGAACTCGCTGCTGATGGGAATGTTGCTGCGCGACTGTTTTTGAATCAGGTTTTCGTGCGGCGGACTTTCCACAACGAAGGACTAACGCGAGAGGCATTTCTCGCACTGCTTCCAGCAGTCTCGTCAGAAGACGAGCGTCGTTTGCGTCCCTTCAATGTGGATCATGAAAGCTATCCGGCCCTGCGCGCTTTACGCCGCATTGCACAGGCAGAGACTTCGGAAGAATGGATCGACAACGCTGAAGTGATAATCGCCGCTGGAATGAAATCGCGGCTCGCCCCATTTGTCGAATTAGGCATCGTAAACAATGATACGATTGATATCGAACTGGCCAAGTTCGCTGCGGAAAACCTCCAGGATGATCCTGACGTGTCGCGTATTGTGACATGGTTTTTTGGCTATTCCCATGTAACTGCAGATTTAGTCGCGGAGATGAATCCCGCAAAAGCCGAGGAAAATACGTCCCGTTGGAAAGGGGAGTTTTGGACAACTGAACGTGCAGAGGCGTTTCAGCAGGCATTGATTTCGCGCAATTGGATGGCGTTAGAAGTAAGAGGCATGTTGCGCTGGTTTGATGAGGGCAAAAGAGGGCTCGCAATGCAATCCGAGATAGGCGAGCATACGCTCCGATTGGCCGAACTGATCAGTATCGGGCCTTATGGACCGGACTATGCGCCTCAGCCTCCGACCACTGAGGAGATTGACACCTTGGCGACCAACTACCGTCGATATGCGGAAGGATATCCCTGGGCAACGCCGAACGTCCGACTGTGTGAAGAGCATTGTCAATCACAAGCCGCGACATGTGTGGCTATGCTTGGGTTGCTTGGTGATGCTGGCCTGGGCACACAACCAAATTACACCCCGGTTCTGACGGTGGGAGAATACTATCAGTCAGATCGCGCAGCTGCAGAAAGGCTTATTGCATTAGGCTTGGTTGATCTGCCGCCGCCACGTTATCCAGAGTGGTTGGAATTGCCACGATGCCTGATGGAGCCAGCGCGCAGGGCAGCGGGTACAAGGTGAACTGAAATCAGATTTCCAGAAATCTGAAGTCTCCGGCAGAAGATATTGTCGGATGACAAAAAACTAATTGGACTGTCCTGACGCTGTGCTTTTCTGATACTCAGAAACAAGATCAAAAAAGACATCCAAGTGCGGCGCAGTTTCTCGCGTATTCTCTTCAATTGCAAAGCTAAAGCCGAGATTGGTACTCCAACCCTTCGTTTCGTACAGCCACTCTGAGAACGAGGAGACGGTAAACCGCCTTCCGTGATGCTCTTCAACAATGCCGTGGTTGTTGAGGGCGACTTCATAGCCGAATAGTAGGTTTTCAATAGGAGCTAGAGAGCCGCCTGTGAACATCTCCGGACGTTGACGCATCTGTTCAATGTAATCGTAAATGCTGATGCTCTTGCTTTCAGGCATTTTCCGCCTTCTCCAGTTTCTCAAGGGCTGCCATCCAGAGCCCCTCGGCCCGCTCAAGCCCGTCCATGACTTCGGCGTATTTCTTGTTCCAGGTCTCCAGCTCGCCTGCCTTGCCGTCCTCGTAGAGCGCGGGATCGGCGAGTTTTTTGGCGAGTTTGTCGCGCATCTCGTTGATTTTATTCACGCGGTCTTCGCTTTTGCGGACTTCTGCCCGCAGGGCGAGGATCGCATCGCGGCTGGGTTTGGGGGTTTTGGCCGGTTTGGGTTTCTCCGCAGGCTTTTCGGGCGTCAGTAGCATTTTGCGATAAGCCTGCAGGTCGTCCTCATAGGGTTTGACCCGGCCGTCTTTCACCAGCCAAAGCCGGTCGGCGACCATGGACAGAAGGTGCATGTCGTGGCTGACAAGGATCACGGCGCCGGAATAGGCGGTCAGCGCCTCGACCAGCGCCTCGCGGCTTTCGATGTCGAGGTGGTTGGTTGGCTCGTCGAGGATCAGAAGGTGCGGCGCGGGCAGGGTGGCGAGCAGGAGCGACAGGCGGGCCTTCTGGCCGCCGGAGAGCCGACCGACCTCGGTTTCGGCCTGATCGGCGCCGAGGCCGAACCCGGCGAGGCGGGCGCGGAGTTTGGCCTGGCCTTCGTTCGGGCGTTCGCGGAAGAGGTGGTCGAGCGGGGTTTCTTCGATCCGCAACTCATCCACCTGATGTTGCGCGAAGAACCCGATACGCAGTTTGTTTGACCGCACCATTTTGCCGCGCGCGGTGGGCAGCCGGTCAGAGAGCATCTTTGACAGTGTCGATTTACCCTCACCGTTGCGGCCCAGCAGGGCGATCCGGTCGTCCTGATCGATCCGCAGGTCGAGATCGTGCAGCACGATGTGGTTGCCATAGCCCACAGCCGCTCCTTCGGTCGCGATGATCGGCGGCGAGAGCTCTTCGGGTTCGGGGAAGGTGAAGACCGTCCGCGCGGCGTCTTCGGGCGCGCGGATCGTCTCCATCCGCTCCAGCATCTTCACGCGGGACTGGGCCTGTTTGGCTTTGGACGCCTTGGCCTTGAATCGGTCCACGAAGGCTTGCAGATGGGCGCGCTGCGCCTCCTGTTTCTTGGCCGCTGCGGCCTGCACGGCGCGCTTGGCCGCGCGCTGTTTGGCGAAGCTGTCATAGGGGCCGGTGTAGTAGGTGAGCGATTTGTCTTCGAGATGCAGTATGCCGCCGACGGAACGGTTCAGAAGCTCGCGGTCATGGCTGACGATCAGCACTGTGTGGGGGTATTTGACGAGATAGGCCTCAAGCCATAGCGCGCCTTCGAGGTCGAGATAGTTGGTTGGTTCGTCGAGCAGCAGAAGGTCCGGTTCGCTGAAGAGGACCGCGGCGAGTGCGACGCGCATGCGCCAGCCGCCGGAGAAGGCGGAGCAGGGCATTTTCTGTTCGTCGTTCGTGAAACCAAGTCCGCGCAGGATCGTGGCGGCGCGCGCCTCTGCCGACCAGGCGTCGATATCGGCGAGGCGGGTCTGGACCTCGGCGATGCGCTGCGGGTCGGTGGCGGTTTCGGCCTCGGCGAGGAGCGCCGCGCGTTCTGTGTCGGCGGCGAGCACGGTGTTGATCAGGCTGACCTCGTTACCCGGCACTTCTTGGCTCACACCGCCGATCTTCCAGCCTTGCGGCAGACTGACAGAGCCGGTGTCGAGCACCATCTCACCACGGATGACCCGAAACAGCGTCGTCTTGCCCGACCCGTTCCGGCCCACGAGGCCCACCTTGTGCCCGGTCGGGATCGTCACGGTCGCGTTTTCGACCAACGTGCGGCCTTCGACAGAATAGGTGATGTCGGAAATCTTGAGCATGGGCGGGCTTTGCCTGATCAGCTCTGCAGGGTCAATCAGACAATTGCGGTTTTCCGGGGTGCTAACAAGAGCAGGATGAGTGCAATCAGCGCAGGCACCGATTGCACAAAGAAAATGCGGATCGATACGGTCGCCATACCCATCAGCCCTGCCGCGATCACAAAGAGCAGAAAGCAGGTTGCCACATTGCGTTGCCAGACATCATCGCGGATCAACAGCGCCCAGAGCAGCCCGGTGGCAAGGAAGGCATTGTAGACGCCCTGATTGGCGGCGATCGCTGTGGTTTGGCTGAAAAGCTCTGGCGGGAAGGACGCGAAGACACGGGGGCCGGTCACCTCCCAAGCGAAGATCTCGAAATAGGCGATGTAGACATGCAGGGCGGCGATCAAGGCAATGAGGACAAGGGCCAGAATTCGCATGGTATTTGTCCCAAGTGTTGCTGATCCTCCGACCTTAGCCCACCACGGGCCTCCGTTCAAATGGCGGTCCGCACGGGTCTCTGTCACAAAATCTTCATTCCTTTGTTACGTTATCGTTGCCCCCACGCTGCATGGGATGCGGCACGAGAAATTTGGGGACCTTCATGACTTATCGTACCATTGGCCTGACGTCTGTCTTGGCGCTTACTGCTGGTGTGGCACAGGCGGACGCATTCAACCGCATAGCATCCTTTCCAACCCATCTGAATATCGGCGACGGTGATCAAGCCGTTGAAACCTCAGCCGAAATCATCGCAGTAACCGCGGATGGCATGACGTTGGTCTATACGGACAGCCCGCTGGGGGTGATCGGGCGGATTGAAATCACTGATCCTGCGAACCCAGCGCCTTTGGGCAATGTTGCTCTGGATGGTGAGCCAACCGCTGTGGGGATCGCCGGTGCGACGGCCTTTGTCGGTGTGAACACATCCGAGAGCTATACGGATCCATCCGGTCATCTGGTTGCCATCGATGTGGCGAGCGGCGACGAGCTTAGCCGCTGTGATCTGGGCGGTCAGCCGGACAGCATTGCAGTCGCGCCCGATGGCAGTTTTGTTGCCGTCGCCATCGAGAATGAGCGGGATGAGGACTTGGGCGATGGCCGCACGGGTCAGCTGCCTGCCGGCGCATTGGTGATGGTTGATGTCAGCGAAGCGGGGGCCGATTGCGCAACTTTGCAGACGGTCGCGCTGACGGGCCTTGCCGAGGTTAGCCCCGAGGACCCCGAGCCTGAATTTGTCGACATCAACGCGGCAGGTGATGTGGTCGTCAGCCTGCAGGAAAACAACCACATGGTGGTGGTGAACCGTGCGGGCGAGGTGACCTCGCATTTCAGTGCTGGCGCAATTGATCTGGAGAATATCGACGCGACCGACGAGAGCGGCGCGCTGATCTTTACCGAAAGCCAGACGGGCGTTGTGCGCGAGCCAGATGCGGTGAAATGGGTCGATGAAGACCACTTTGCCACTGCCAATGAAGGTGACATGGACGGCGGCTCTCGCGGCTGGACGGTCTTCAACCGTGACGGCACGGTTGTCTACGAAAGCGGTGTCAGCTTTGAACATGCGATCATTCAGGCGGGGCACTATCCAGACAAACGCTCTGACAGCAAAGGGGTGGAGCCGGAAAGCATCGAGACGGCCACCTTTGGCGATACGCGGATGATCTTTGTGGGGTCTGAGCGTGGGTCGATGGTCGGTGTCTATGACGCGACTGACTTGGCGAGCCCGGTGCTGACGCAGCTGCTGCCATCGGGGATCGGGCCAGAGGGCTATGTGTCGATCCCGGAGCGGAACCTGCTGGTCTCGGCCAATGAGGTGGACCTGATCGAAGATGGCGGGGTGCGCAGCCATGTGATGATCTTTGAATATTCTGACGCCGATCCGGTTTACCCGCATCTGACCTCGGCTGGCGCGGATGAGCTGATTGGCTGGGGCGCGATTTCCGGCCTTGCCGCGGTGGGTGACGAGACGCTGGTGGCCGTGAACGACAGCTTTTATGGCTATCAGCCGACAGTCTTTACCATTGATGTCAGCGCAACGCCTGCGCGTATCACAGATGCGCTGCCGATCACACGTGCGGGGCGTCCGGCGCAGAAGCTGGATATGGAAGGGATCACCTCGGATGGTGAGGGTGGTTACTGGGTCGCCTCGGAAGGTCGGATTGATCGGATGGTGCCGCATGGTCTCTATCATGTGAATGCTGATGGCGAGATCGCGCAAGAGATTGGCCTACCCAATGAATTGCTGGCGGTTCAGCGCCGCTTTGGCTTTGAGGGGCTGACGCTGGTCGGTGATACGCTCTGGATGGCTGTGCAGCGGGAATGGGAAGATGATCCGGCAGGGTTGGTGAAACTGGTGGCCTACAACCTGGAGACTGAGGAATGGGGTGCCGTGCACTATCCGCTCGACGCACCGACCGCCGGTTGGGTTGGCCTCTCTGAGATCGTGGTCCAAGGCGACCATGTCTACCTTCTGGAGCGTGACAACCAGATCGGTGCAGCGGCAGTGACCAAGCAGATCACGCGCGTCTCGCTCGACCAAATGGTGCCTGCACCGCTGGGTGGTGACCTGCCGGTTGTGACCAAAGAAGTTGTCCGCGACCTGATCCCCGATCTGACAAGCACCGGCGGCTATGTCCTCGATAAGGTAGAAGGTCTGACCTTCACCCCGGATGGCCGCGCCTGGGTGGCGACGGACAATGACGGGGTGGATGACCATTCCGGTGAGACGATGTTCTTCGCTGTGGAGGGCCTGACCGACAGCGGAAGCTAACCGTTTGTCGGCCACGCATGGTGTTCGTCATCAATGATCAGGGGGTGGGCATGGCTGTGCCCGCCCCCTTTCAGATGCGGATGATCGTCGGGCAGGTCCGGATGGCTATGTGCCACGATCACCGGATCGCCTGCAGGCCAAAGCCTCCATGCGAGTGCGACGCCGGTCAGCCCAAGGACACCCAGCGCGGCAAAGGTCACCTGTGCGCCGTACTGCGTCATCAGCGTACCGGCTAGTGGATAGGTCACCAGCCAACAGGCATGTGACAATGCGAATTGCGCGGTAAAAACTGCGGGCCGGTCATCAGCATGGGCCGACCGGCGGATCAACCGCCCTTGCGGAGTGATCGTCGCGGAATAGCCAAGACCCATCAATGTCCAAAGACCCAGAAACAAGGGCCAACTCGGGGTGATGGCGGTTTGTAGCCCCATCAGCAGCGTCAGGAGCGTGGCACCGGTCAGCATCACCGGGCGGTCATTGCGGTTCTGCAGCAGGCGCGGCAGGGCGAGCGCGGCCAGCATTGACCCTCCGCCAAAAGCGGCAAGTGCGATGGCCACGTCGCGGTCGCTTCCGGCATAAAAACCGCGCACTACAACAACAGTGTTCACGATGACAAAGGCGCTCGCCGCAGCGGCAGGCAGGGTGAGCGCCAAAAGGCCGCGCAGGCGTGGTGTGGCCAGATAGATCCGGACGCCTCGCGTCAGCCTTTCAGAGAACGAACGGTCCTTGCCCGCGCGGCGCATAGGCAGTGCGGTGGCTTGTATCAAAAGGGCAGAGATCAGAAATCCGATCACCGTACCTCCGAACAGCCAGTGATAGCTGATCAGCAAGAGCAGGAGACCAGCGAGCGCGGGGCTCAGCAGGTTTTCCAGATCATAGGCGAGGCGCGAAAGCGAAAGGCCCTTGGCATAGTCATCCTCGTCTTCCAGCACGTCGGGGATAGTTGCCTGAAAGGTCGGGGTGAAAGTGGCGGAAGCGACCTGCAGCAGGAATATGGCCAGATAAATCTGCCAGACCTGCGTGATGAAGGGCAGCGACAGCGCGACCACGGCCCGGACGATATCCGCCCCGATCAGCACCCGTTTGCGCGGGATCTTGGCGACCAAAGCGCCGGCAATCGGCGACAGCCCCACATAGGAGATCATTTTGATCGCATAGGCCGTGCCCAGAACGGCACCTGCAGCCGCGCCCGCCAGATCGAAGGCCAAAAGGCCAAGCGCCACGGTCAGAAGGCCCGTGCCCAGAAGTGCCACGACCTGTGCCGCAAAGAGCCGCCCGAAAACAGGGTGGAAAACCAGCTGCCACATAGGCCAAGGCTAGCGCCCCGATCTGCCCTGCGCAAAGCCCCTTTTCTCTGCTTGGGCACCATGCTAGGGGCGACGCAAATGTAAACCTATCAAGGAAAGACCAGAGATCATGGCAATCCAGCGCACATTTTCGATCATCAAACCTGACGCCACCAAGCGTAACCTGACCGGTCAGATCGTCGCCAAATTCGAAGAGGCTGGCCTGCGCGTTGTCGCCTCCAAGCGCATCCAGCTGACCCTGGCGCAGGCGCAGACATTCTATGGTGTGCACAAGGAACGTCCATTCTTTGACGAACTGTGCGAATTCATGATCTCGGAGCCGATTGTGGTGCAGGTCCTCGAGGGCGAAGACGCGATTGCGAAGAACCGCGAAGTGATGGGTGCCACGAACCCCGAAGACGCGGCCCCCGGCACGATCCGCAAGGAATTCGCCTTGTCGATCGGCGAAAACTCCGTTCATGGCTCGGACGCGCCAGAGACCGCAGCCGAAGAGATCGCCTTCTTCTTCTCCGGTCTCGAATTGGTTGGTTAACCGATTAGCGTGGGTTTTGCCCACCTCACAGGATCATGGGTCGTCCGCACCGTTTTGGCGCGGGCGACTTTTTTGTTCAGATTGCGCTCAAGCGCGCGGTAGTTGCGGATATTGGCGCAATAGAAAACGTCGAAGACGTCACCAACGACCGGGAACATGCCAATGGCCGTATCAAAGGCCGTATTGAGCACCATGTAAGCCAGCGTGCCGGGTGAGGCGCCCAGCCTGCGCGCCTGATTGATCGTCCAAAGGCCGGGCAGGGCGGTCAACAGGTCACCGACGACCGGCATGAGGCCTATCAGGTTGTCAAAACCAATGCAGATCCGCGTACCGGGGATCGTGACAAGGGCGTCCATCCGAAAGGCGAGCTTGCGCAGGCGGTCGAGTTCGAAATCAATATCCTGTTCTATGTTCATACCTTTTACATACACGATTTCCATCGTTATGTGAAGGGTATTCACTTTACTTTGCGATCAATGACACCAATTTGGTTCAGTATTCTCTCAAGTTCCGACCGATTCTGGTCGAAACTGCGGGCCTTGATCGCGTCGAATTGCTTGCGCAGAGCCTGTTTCTCGGCCCCCTTGCAATCGTTCCAGGGACGGCCTTGCAACGCCATGTGCAGAACGTAATAGCCGATGAAATGAGGTTTGCTGCCGTTTTCGAGCAGTTTGGCGTAGGCCGCATCGGCGCCGAGTGCATGCAGCTCTTCTGCCGATGTGATGCCAACCGCGGTCAACGCCTCTGCAAAAGCGGGACCAATGTTGCGGATCGTTGTCAGTGCTGCCATGCGGCCAGTCTATGCGGCCTGCGAAAAAAGGGCCAGTGAGGGGCAAGGCGGGATCGGGGAGGACGATCCTGGCAGCAACGACCTCACCGGCCATCTGCAACTATGTTAACCGTTAGATACTCGCAAAATCAGTATAAACGGGTGTCTGCGGCTTGCTTTGCCCCTGTTGTGCAGGGGTGGCTGGTTTTGCCGCCGCGGCGGGCTTGGGGATATTGGGTTTTGCGCTGGCCATTTCATGGTCCTTTCGCTTGCTCGTACATTTACTCTATCCAGCTTACCTTTGATCTGACGAGGCGGCTGTGGCCTGAACGGGCTTGTGACGTGACAAAAATGTGACGAATAGATCCGGTTTTATCTGTGCTGATCGTCACATTAGTTTAAGAGTGTATCGGAGGTATTTGAAAAAGAATAATAGTTTTCTGCGCTTGCCTAGTCGGCTTACCCTGATTTCATGTAACGCTTGGCAAGTTTGGGGCGATTTTGCAGGGCAGACCGTCGCCGCTATGTGTCAGAACTGAAACCTGTTTGATCAAGTATTGCAGCTTTCTGCCTGAGGGATGACAGCGATGAACCAGGCCGAGAGGTCATGTTTGCGCAAATAGTACAGAGATTTTTGCGAACTGATTCCCCGGATCAACGCCGCCCCGGCCGGGTCGGTTTGATCAGGTTGTCGATTTCTTCCATCACCGCCTCGGTGTCGCTGTCGCCTTGTGCAACGGGGGCCGTGTCTTCTGCGGGCTCATCAACCACCTCGGCATCTGATGCCTCATCCTGCGAGATGAGCGGCGTGGCCTTGTTCATTTGCTCGGCGGCACGTTCGGCCAGCATTTGCCGGGCGCGGGCTTCGGCCCGGCGGACACGCACGGCGGTCAGAAACGCCTCTTGCAGTGTTTGCGACGAGGCGCCGACGATTTCACCAATCTCATCAACGATCCGATTATCGGCACTGCGCCTTTCGTCGGCCAGCGCAAGATCGGCCAGTTCACCCGCAACACGCTCAAGGTAATCATCAGCCATGGTTAGCGCGTGGTCTCCGTCAATCGCCGCCGGACATAGGTTTTCACGGTCTCGATCATCGGATCCATATGCGGATCTTCGAAGAAATGCCCGGCACCTTCCATGCATTCATGGGTGATGGTGATGCCCTTTTGCTCGTGCAGTTTGTTGACGAGGTTGACGGTGTCCTGCGGGGGCGCAACACGGTCATTGGAGCCATTGATGATCAGCCCCGATGATGGGCAGGGGGCCAGAAAGCTGAAATCATACATGTTGGCCGGTGGGCTGACCGAGATGAAGCCGGTAATCTCGGGCCGCCGCATCAAGAGTTGCATGCCGATCCAAGCGCCGAAAGAGAAACCGGCAACCCAGCAATGCTTGGAATTGTTGTTCATCGATTGCAGGTAGTCGAGCGCGGAGGCCGCATCGGAAAGCTCACCAACGCCTTGATCATACTCACCTTGGCTACGGCCCACGCCGCGGAAATTGAACCGCAGCACGGTGAAGCCCATGTTGTAAAAGGCATAGTGCAGGTTGTAGACCACGCGATTGTTCATCGTCCCACCAAATTGCGGATGCGGGTGAAGCACGATGGCGATGGGGGCGTCACGGTCTTTTTGGGGGTGATAGCGCCCTTCGAGGCGCCCTTCGGGTCCGGGGAAGATAACTTCGGGCATTCGTATTCCGTCTGTTCTGGCCCGATTGCATTGTTGACGAAAATGCTCAGGCACTTTAGAAGAATTCTAAACTTGGGGATTGGCCCAGATTCAGTTTTCACGGTGAAGTAATGACGTGAGGCTGCGCCGTCAATGGAATTGCGTCGTGGTCTGGGGGAGGCTTTATGAAACTCAGCACGAAAGGTCGTTATGCGATGGTTGCCCTTGCAGATCTGGCGCTGCAAGAGAGTGATGACCTCGTGAACCTGACAGAGATTTCCAAGCGCCAGGATATCTCGCTGCCGTATCTTGAGCAGCTTTTTGTCAAGCTGCGTCGGGCCGGTCTGGTGGAGTCGGTGCGCGGTCCGGGTGGCGGCTACCGTCTGGCGCGCCCGGCTTCGGATATCCGTGTGTCGGAAATTCTGGGTGCGGTGGATGAGACGGTGTCAGCCATGCACAAGGGCGCCGGCGCGTCGGGGGCAACTTCTGGCAGTCGCGCGCAGTCCATGACCAACAGGTTATGGGAGGGGCTGAGTGCCCATGTCTATGTGTTCCTGCATCAGGCCCGGCTGTCTGATGTGGTCGGCAATGAACTGGCGCCATGTCCAGCCGTGCCCGCCTTGTTCGAAGTTGTGGATGCGGACGCGTGAGCCGCGTTTATCTGGATCATAACGCGACGGCTCCGCTGCGGGCCGAGGCCCGCGCTGCGATGCTGGCGGCAATGGATGTTGCAGGCAACCCATCTTCGGTGCACGCCGAAGGTCGTGCGGCGAAGGGGGTGATCGAGAAGGCGCGCGCGCAGGTGGCCGAGGCGGTTGGCGCATCCGGTGCGGATGTCGTCTTTACCTCTGGCGCGACCGAGGCGGCGGCGCTGGCGCTTGCGGGGCGCGGTTTGAAGGCCGCACCGATTGAGCATGATGCGGTGCATGCCTGGATTGATCCTTGCCTGCCCGTTGTGGACGGGGCGGTAATTGTCGACGATCCGGCATCGTCCGTTGTGCAGTTGGCCAACTCGGAAACGGGGATTGTGCAGGATTTGCCGCAGGAGCTGGCGGTGTCAGACATCACTCAAGGGTTCGGCCGCATCCCGTTTGCTTTCAACTGGTCCGGCGTCGGGATGGTGTTTTTGTCCGCTCACAAGTTTGGCGGCCCAAAGGGTGTGGGTGCTTTGATCTTCCCGCAAGGCACTGATGTTGCTGCACAAATAAAGGGCGGCGGGCAAGAGATGGGTCGCCGCTCTGGCACGGAAAACGTGGTGGCGATTGCCGGAATGGGTGCTGCTGCCGCGGCGGCACAGGCTGATCTGGCGGCTGGAAAATGGGACCGCGTGCAGAAACTTAGAAATATTCTAGAAAGTGCTATTGAGGCTGCCGAAAACAGGACTATTTTTGTCGGGAAAGACGTTAAGCGGTTGCCGAACACAAGTTGCTTCATCACCGAAGGGTGGAAGGGCGAAACCCAGGTAATGGCGATGGATTTGGCGGGTTTTGCTGTTTCAGCGGGGTCCGCCTGCTCCAGCGGCAAGGTCAAGGTCAGCCGGGTTTTGCGGGCTTTGGGCCTCGAAGATGATCAGGCGGCATGCGCTTTGCGCGTCTCGCTGGGTCTGGAGACAACAGAGGAGGAGGCCATGCGCTTTGCGCAGGCCTGGACGGAAAAACATGCCCGCAGGCGGGCTGCTTGAACGAGAGGATGCCATGAACGCGATGGATACAGTCGAAGTCAAAGAAGGTGTCGATCAGGAAACGGTTGATGCGGTAAAAGAGCTCTCGGGCAATTACAAATACGGCTGGGAAACCGAGATCGAGATGGAATACGCGCCCAAGGGCGTGAACCCCGAGATCGTGCACCTTATTTCCGAGAAGAACAATGAGCCGGACTGGATGACCGACTGGCGTCTGTCGGCCTTTTCGCGGTGGGAAAAGATCGAAGAACCGACCTGGGCGATGGTCAATTACCCGGATATCGATTTTCAGGACATCTATTACTACGCGCGCCCAAAGAGCATGGAGGAGAAGCCGAAGTCTTTGGACGATGTCGATCCGAAGCTGCTCGCCACCTATGAAAAACTCGGCATTCCGCTGAAGGAACAAATGATCCTTGCCGGTGTGGAGGGTGCTGAGGAGGCACCCGCCGAAGGTCGCAAGGTTGCTGTGGATGCGGTGTTTGACTCTGTCTCCGTCGGGACGACCTTTCAGAAAGAGCTTGAGAAGGCCGGGGTGATCTTCTGCTCAATATCAGAGGCGATTGAGAAACATCCGGAGCTGGTGAAGAAGTATCTGGGCAGCGTCGTGCCGCCGTCGGATAACTTCTATGCGACACTGAACAGCGCTGTCTTCTCGGACGGGTCGTTTGTCTATGTCCCGCCGGGCGTACGCTGCCCGATGGAGCTGAGCACCTATTTCCGGATCAACGCAGAGAATACGGGCCAGTTTGAGCGGACGCTGATCATTGCCGACAAGGGATCGTATGTCTCTTATCTGGAAGGCTGCACGGCGCCCCAGCGTGATACGGCGCAACTGCATGCAGCAGTTGTTGAGATCATCGTCGAGGAAGATGCGGAGGTGAAATACTCCACCGTCCAGAACTGGTATCCGGGCGATGAGAACGGGAATGGCGGGATCTATAACTTCGTGACCAAACGCGCCGATTGCCGGGGCGACCGGGCCAAGGTGATGTGGACCCAAGTTGAGACCGGTTCTGCCGTGACCTGGAAATATCCAAGCTGCATCCTGCGCGGCAATGACAGTCAGGGTGAGTTCTATTCCATCGCCATCGCCAACAACATGCAACAGGCCGATACGGGCACGAAAATGTTGCATCTGGGCAAGAACACGAAGTCGCGGATTGTGTCGAAGGGCATCAGTGCGGGCAAGGCGCAGAACACCTATCGCGGGCTTGTCTCAATGCACCCGAAGGCCAAGGACAGCCGCAATTACACGCAATGCGACTCCCTTCTGATCGGCGACAAATGCGGGGCGCATACGGTGCCCTATATCGAGGTGAAGAATAACTCCTCGCGTGTGGAGCATGAGGCGACCACGTCCAAAGTGGATGATGACCAGCTTTTCTACTGCCGTTCCCGCGGTATGGACGAGGAAGAGGCGGTTGCGCTTGTCGTGAACGGGTTCTGCAAAGAGGTCCTGCAGGCCCTGCCCATGGAGTTTGCCATGGAGGCGCAGGCATTGGTCGCGATTTCGCTGGAAGGCTCCGTCGGCTAGCAGATGTCGCGACAGTTCCGCATACATCGTCGCGAGACGGTCATCGGGTGGCCCCGATCTTGCCGCAGTTGGATGGCAATTGAGATGTATTGGAGACATCTCGGGGTTGCCGCCGATGGCGAACACAAAGCAGGACATCAACGACTTCAATCGGCGGATCAAGAAGATCAACAATCCGCGCAACAAGTCCTACTACGACCCCGATCTGAAGATGCACATCCCCAAGCGGGTGCCGCGCGACAAGATCAAGAAGCCGAAAGTGGCCGACGACGAGAATGTCATTGGGCCGTTTATCGTGTCAGTCGTGATCGGCGCGTTTTGCCTCGCGGTCGCGCAGCTTTTCCGCGTCCGGTATTTCGAGCTGATCGAGACGACGCCGATCACGATTGCGATCGATCTGATCGCGGGGCTTTGGGTTCTTTTGGTTTTGACCGCGTTAATCAAACGCAATTCATGGGGTGCACGGTTTTCCCAGATCGTCGGCGTTTGCGCAATGCTGGCGGCAGGACACAATCTGTTCTGGCGCTGGCCCGAACAGATGGCGACGATCTACACGCCCGAATACGCGGCCTATATCGAACAGACAACACAACCGCCATCGGTCGTGATCGGGTCGACGGTCTACAACTTTTAGTCCCTAAACGTCCAAACTCTGCAGGCACCACCCTTTGCGCGACCGCGCGCAAGGGGCCAACTGGCGTGCCGCAATCATTCGCATTCTGAGGAGAGAACAATGCTGGAAATCAAAGACCTGAAGGTCCAATTGGAAGAAGAAGACAAGCAGATCCTCAAAGGCGTTGATCTGACGATTGAACCCGGCACGGTCCATGCGATCATGGGGCCCAACGGATCCGGGAAATCCACATTGTCTTATGTGCTGTCGGGGCGCGATGGCTATGAGGTCACCGAAGGATCGGCCACGCTGGATGGCGCTGACCTGATGGAGATGGAGCCCGAAGAGCGTGCAGCAGCGGGCCTTTTTCTGGCGTTTCAATATCCGGTCGAAATTCCCGGAGTGGGTAACATGACCTTCCTGCGGACGGCGGTGAACGCACAGCGCAAGGCGCGTGGCGAGGAAGAACTCAGCGCGGGTGATTTCCTGAAGGCTGTGCGTGAAAAGGCCAAGAGCCTCAAGATCGACGGCGATATGCTCAAGCGCCCCGTCAATGTGGGCTTTTCAGGTGGTGAGAAAAAGCGCAACGAAATCCTGCAGATGGCGATGCTGGAGCCAAAGATGTGCATCCTGGATGAAACCGATTCCGGTCTGGACGTGGATGCGATGAAGCTGGTGTCGGAGGGTGTGAATGCTTTGCGCTCGGAGGGCCGGGCATTCCTTGTGATCACCCACTACCAGCGCCTTCTGGACCATATCAAACCCGATGTGGTGCATATTATGGCGGACGGGAAGATCGTGAAATCCGGCGGCCCCGAACTGGCGTTGGAGGTCGAAAACAACGGCTATGCCGACATTCTGGCAGGGGTGGCGTAAATGGCCCTTCCACAAGTCAAAATCGATGCGACCGAGGCGCGTCTGAGCGGCGTAACGCTGCCCGATGGCGCCGCCTGGGCGAAAGAGGCGCGGTCGGCCGCACTCGCGCGCGTGCGGCAGATGGGCCTGCCCAGCAAACGGGACGAGTATTGGAAATATACCGATCCGACGTCGTTGAATGCCCCAACAGCGCCAGAAGCTGCCCTTTTTCACAATGATGAAGGCCCGCTTTTCGCGGATGTGGATCGCGTGCGGATCGTCTTTGTCGATGGGGTGTTTGACGCGGACGCCTCGGACGATCTGAGCGCGGAAGGCGTTGAGATCGAACGGCTCGCGGATGCGATGCAGGCCGACATCCATTGGGTCAAGGACATCTATGGTGTGCTTGAGGCACGCGGCCAGAAACCCGTTGAACGCCCCTTGGCCGCGTTGAACACGGCGTTGGCCACAGATGGTGTTGTTATCCGCGCCACGGGCAAGGTCTCAAAACCCATCAACTTCATCTATCTGCATCAGGATGTTGCCTCTGATGCGGTGCTGCATAACGTGGTCAAAGTCGATGCGGGCGCCGAGGTCACATTGCTCGAAACCGGCCCTGCCGCCGCGCGTTTCTCCAAGCAGCTTGAAGTCGAAGTGGCCGAAGGTGGAGTGTTCCACCACGTCCGCGCGCAAGGCCGCGACCATGAACGTCGTGCCTCAACCCATTGTTTTGCAAGGATTGCGGCGAATTCCAGCTTCAAATCCTTCACACTCACCTTCAATGGTGTGCTGACGCGGAACGAATGTGTGATCGAGATTGTCGGCGATGAGGCTGTGGCCCATGTGGCCGGAGCCTGCGTCGGGGATGGCAAGGATTTTCATCACGATGACACGGTGTTTATCACCCATGACGCAGTCAATTGCGAAAGCCGTCAGGTCTTTAAGAAGGTCCTCCGCAACGGCGCGACGGGCGTGTTCCAGGGCAAGATCCTCGTCAAAGAGGGCGCGCAGAAGACGGATGGCTATCAGATCAGCCAGTCGCTTCTGTTAGATGACGACAGCCAGTTCCTCGCCAAGCCGGAGCTTGAAATCTACGCCGATGACGTGGCCTGTTCGCATGGCTCCACCTCCGGCGCGATTGATGAGACGGCGCTTTTCTATCTGCGTTCGCGCGGGGTGTCGGCGACGGATGCGCGGAACCTTCTGACGCTATCCTTCCTCGCCGAAGCACTGGACGAGATTGACGATAGCGCCCTGGCAGATGAACTGCGGGACCGGCTCGAAAGCTGGTTGTCGCGCCATAGCTGATGCCGGTCACGACGGACATCGTCCGCACGTGGCGCAGGCCACGGGCGGTGATGCGCGACCTCTTGGATCAGGGGCGGCGCGAGGATCGGGCCATTGCCTATCTGATGATCGCCTGCTTTCTGATCTTCGTGGCGCAATGGCCGCGCTTGTCGCGCCTCGCGGCGGGTTTTGACCTACCGCCCGGTGCCGATGCGCCAGCACTTGATCGGTTGATGGCCTATGAGTTCATGGCGTGGCTGATGATCTGGCCCTTGTTTCTTTATATCTTTGCCGCGCTGACGCATGTGATTGCCCGGGCGTTGGGCGGGCAGGGGGATTGGTACGGCGCGCGGCTGGCGCTCTTCTGGACGATGCTGGCGACGACCCCGCTTTTGCTGCTTTATGGACTGACCGCCGGTTTCATGGGGCCCGGGGTTGAAACCCGTCTGGTCGGCGCGATATGGGTAGCATCCTTTTTGATCATTTGGGTGCAGTGTCTGCGCGAGGCGGAAAGCAAAGCATGACGATCAGTTTCCAAACCTGGATGCAAACGGTCTGGATCAGCGTGACCCAACCCGCCGAGATGGCGGGCAAGGTGCTGTCGATGCAGTTTTCGCGCGATGTCCTGTGGACCGCGCTGGCGCTGGTCGCTGTGCTGAACGTGCTTTTGTTGGGCGTGCTGCAGCTCATTTCGCCCATGTCCGCCGATGCACCCGAGCAGGTGATCACCGTGTCGCCCTTTGGCTATTTGGCGATTATCGGCGCTTTTCTCACCTTCATGATTTTCATGCTGGTCCATGCCGGACGCATGATGGGTGGTGATGGCACGATTGAGGGGACGCTGACCCTATTGATCTGGTTTCAGGCGGTCAGTCTGACACTGGAAGGGATGCAGGTCTTGCTTGTCCTGCTCAGCCCCGCGATTGCCGCGCTTTTCGGGCTGATGTCGCTGGGTGCGATCATTTGGGTCTTTGTCAATCTGGTGAATGTCCTGCATGGTTTTGCGAATCTGGGCAAAGCCGTCGTCGTGATTTTCATGGCCCTGATTGGCACCGTGCTGGGCACAGGGTTGGTGATGGGCATGCTGGGGATCACCCCACCGGGAGCATTATGATGTTTGATGTCGCAAAGGTCCGCGCAGACTTTCCGATCTTGTCGCGCGAGGTGCATGGCAAGCCGCTTGTTTATCTCGACAGCGGTGCGTCGGCGCAAAAGCCGCAGGTGGTGATTGATGCGGTCGCACAGGCCTATTCGCAGGAATACGCCAATGTGCATCGCGGGCTGCATTACCTCAGCAATCTGGCCACCGACAAATATGAAGGCGTCCGAGGCATCATCGCCAAGTTCCTGAACGCCCCGTCCGAGGATTGCATCATCTACAATTCCGGCACGACTGAAGGCATCAACATGGTGGCTTACGGCTGGGCCATGCCGCAGATGCAGGCCGGTGATGAGATCGTGCTGTCGATCATGGAGCATCACGCCAATATCGTCCCCTGGCATTTCCTGCGTGAGCGGCAGGGTGTGGTGATCAAATGGGTGGATGTGGATGCCAATGGTGACCTTGACCCGCAAAAGGTGATCGATGCTATTGGTCCCCGGACCAAGCTTGTGGCGCTGACCCATATGTCGAACGTGCTGGGCACCATTGTCGATATCAAGGCGATCACCGCCGCCGCCCATGCCAAAGGCGTGCCAGTGCTGGTCGACGGATCGCAGGCCGCCGTGCACATGCCGGTCGATCTGCAGGACCTAGGCTGTGATTTCTATGCGATCACCGGCCACAAGCTCTACGGACCTTCAGGCTCCGGCGCGATCTATGTTTCCAAGGAGCGGATGGCCGAGATGCGCCCCTTCATGGGTGGCGGCGATATGATCCGCGATGTCACGCGCGATACTGTTACATGGAACGATCCGCCCATGATGTTTGAGGCAGGCACGCCCGGGATCGTTCAGATCATCGGGATGGGTGTCGCGCTGGAATACATGATGGGCCTCGGCATGGCCAATATCGCCGCTTATGAGCGGGAGTTGCGCGACTATACGCGCGACCGGCTCGACGGTCTCAACTGGCTGAATGTGCAGGGGAAGTCAGCAACGAAGGGGGCCATCTTTTCCTTCACGCTCGACGGGGCGGCCCATGCTCACGACATTTCAACCGTGCTCGACAAAAAGGGTGTCGCGGTTCGCGCTGGCACCCATTGTGCCATGCCACTGATGGAGCATATGGGCGTCGGCGCCACCTGTCGTGCATCCTTTGGGATGTATAACACCACCCATGAGGTGGATGTGCTGGTCGACGCGCTGGAGCTTTGTCACGATCTTTTTGCGTAGGCGAGCAAGTCCGGTTAGAGGCCATCCTACTGTTTATCTGCCTCACCTACAGGCTCGTACCAAACTAGAAAGCGGTCATCTAATTCCGTTTGAATTACCTTCAAAATGCCGCGTGCTTCGGTCTCGAACCTGTCAAAGTCTTCCTTAGACCAGAGGCTGGGTCCACCGGGGTTTGCGCAGTCTAACGCTCGATCGTGAACCTCTATTAGTTCAAACAGTTTGGCCTTTGTGTCTTCTGACAACGGCAAGGTATTCTCCAAGCCTGAATAGCCACCAAAAGCGGATTTCGCCGCTTCGTTCATGCCCCATAGACAAGGTCCTCCCCACTCAAACATTAACCGAACTTCAAATGTTGCCATTCAGTGGTCAAGCCCTGGGTTGAATAATGTGCTAGCTTTGCTACTGCCACGTCGGCATCTTTGTCAAAGTCAGCTTAGTCTCGCAACTCAGCCTCCTAACCCGAAAACCAAAATCATGTCTACTTTTGGGTTCCGCAAGTTGGCTGTGTGATAGAGCGCGCACGATTGCCGTGCGCGCTCAGTCTTCAGTGTTTTTCTGGACCGCAATAGAGGTCTTCTCGGTTCTTCACGTGATCACGGTGTTTTTCGACGAATTTCATGACATTCGCCATCGTGCATTCGTCGCCGAAACCGGACCAGGGTTCAAAACCGTGCAGATTCAGGATGCTTTCAGGATCCTCACGCAGCAGCCTGACAAAGACCGAAGCGACGATCTTGCCGCCCACGCCGCTCAGACGCCCTTTGCCTTTCTCCTGCGCCTCCTGCAGCAGATAGAACCAAAGCGGTGTCTTGTCGATGTGACGCTCTTTCAGCGCCTTTGGCGTGTCCAGTACATGCAGGCCCAGCTTGCGCGCCATCTGCTGACCTGAGGGGATCTGCATCGCCGTCCGGTCGCGCAGAATGTTCCGCAGACCCAGCTTCTTTGCCTGCTCAAGCGGGATCTCATGCTCGCCCCATGTCAGGCCGGACCCGACAATATTGTCAGGCAGCTCGAACAGGGTTTCCGCCATCTTCGTGCCGACGGGCAGGGCTTTCTGCGCGTGTTTGCCAAAGAACTGATCCAGCTCAATCGTGGCACCGGGGTCGCGGGGGCCGAAGCCGCGCAGGGCAAAGAGATCCAAGGGTGCCTCACCCTTGCGCATCACATATTGCGGCTGCACGGTCGCATGCCCGAACCGGAAACCGGCGACCGAGAACTCGGCAGGCATCATCGGCGCATCCGGGAAGATGTCATGGGCCAGCGCGTGATCAATGTCATCCTGATCGACAAAGGCGGGCAGGAATTCATGCAGCACAAGCCATTGATAATGAAGCCGAATGAAGCGGCGGACCTGCTCAAACCCTTGTAGCTTCGGCGGCAGGATATGGTGCCACACCTCGCTCCGCACACCCATCTGGGCACAATCGGCGATGTCATGCGCCTGATCATCACCCTCATGAATATGCGTCATCAGAATGTTGTGCAGGCAGATGAACGCCCCCTGGATCTGGCTGACGATGATGTTCTCGTCATTGCGGAAGTCACCAATCAGCGCGGTCCCCTTGCAATTGCGCGCAAGGTCGTAAGGGTTGTCCTTACGTCCAAAAAGCAGAAAGTTTTCAGTACCTTCTGCATGGGAGTAGAGGTAGTTCGATGCCTCTGGTCCATCACCGTAGACGCAATCAAGGTCAAGATTGGGCGTGCGCACATTTCGGATAGAACGTGGATCAATGGCGGTGCCAATCGCGCTTGTTGTGTCGAGCGTGATGTCGTGGTCGATGAACTGACCAAAGAAGGTCATGCCCGCATCGGCCGGGCCATCTTCCACCTTCGTCGTGCGCATGGTTTCGACAAGGGCGTCAAATGCATCGACAATATGCGCCTTGGTCAGGTTGCCCGTGACAGGGTTTTGATGGCCAAGATAGCCGAAGACCTGAGGTAGAGGGCGGGGATCATTCGTTCCGTGCTGCTTGAGACATTCGTTTAGAAACAGATCGTAACGGGACATCCCATGGGCTGTCTTACTCATATCTTTTCTCCAAAAATGGTTTTTCAAAAAGAGCACGTGCGAGCGGAAAACAAGAATGCCGCACGATGAGCGCAGCATGGCATCGCTGACCGATCCTGCAAGTCAGGTTTCCCAGACCTGCGATTGCCCATTGCAGGACGGTTAGGGCGATGCTAGTTGGGCGGTTAGGCACCCGTAGCTCAGCTGGATAGAGCGCTGCCCTCCGAAGGCAGAGGCCAGAGGTTCGAATCCTCTCGGGTGCGCCAGCTACACCACTTTTGATTTGGCTTGTATCGACGATGTGCCGTCAATTGCTTCGGCAAATGCATCGAAATCCATCACATATCCATCTTGACCGCTTCCGGACAGAACACAGAAACCGCAGGTATTGCCCACAGCGCGTGCAAGGCCAAGATGGACCATGTTGAAATGGTCATGCGGCACCAGGATGATCTGTATCGTGCCCGGCTTGGTGCAGAAATGCACATGATTGAGGTGGCTCCCCTCCATTCCTGCGACGATCTGGGCCCCTGACAGCGCCTGATAGAGGGTGGCGAGAGGTGCAGTCACTTCCACCATGTGCCAGCCATCCGCGACCAAACGGTCATAGACCTGTTGTGGGTCGCGAAAGTTCCGGCTCGCGCCTGCATTGCCGCGCCACAAAAACACCTTGGGGTGATCCTTGGTCGGGGCGGGCAGTGTGTCGGCCAGACACGCCTTCATCTTCTGATAGCGCTTCCGTTTCAGGCTGCCTTGAGCAAAATCAGAGAAGGTAACGATCTCATCGGCATATAGGTATTCCGTATCCCGCGGACGCAGCTCGAGTATCTCACGATACTCCGTGCAATGATGCCATGATTCAGGGTTCGAAAAGTAGTAATGCCCATCATCCGCAAGGAATGTCTGCGGTACGCCGTCTTTCAGCCAGTGTCCGAAATAAAGATGCGTTGAAAGGTCGTTGAGATAGGCAATCTGGGGTGCGTGGCCAGCGCGCGCGGTCAATGCATTTTTGCCGAATGTATTACCCAGTCGTTGGCGGCTAAAGCGTGTGGCAAATCCATCGGGTCCGACGATTCCGGGACCGTGATTGATGCGGATGACGGGCATATGTGTCGCGGTGCGCGCGTCAGCCAGCTCAAGTTCAAATGCCGGATTTGTCCAGGGATGAGTTGCGGTGACAAGGGCGCGCGATGTGTCGCTGAGAAATGGTGGCTCAACCTCTTCGACCTCCTCGGCTTGCAATATGTCGCGAGATAGAACGCCGTCAGATCGGCTCAGACGCGCGATGAGGGGTGCTGCTATCGGATAAAATCTGCGCAACCTTTGCGCTCCTTCAACTGATCGGCGACTTTCCACAATCTACCCAAGCATGGGTCAATGGCCAAGCAGTTGCAGCCTTTGTGTCTGGCGTTCCGCAAGCGTATCAATCTCTGCTTGCGTTGATTTGCTGAGGCCAGCGCCGGGTTTGCGCAAGGTTGGATGCGCGATCACGCCCCGTTTTGCCAATGTGTGTTTGCGAATGGCAAGGCCAAGGCCCGGCTGTGCCTCGTACCGGATCATCGGCATATAGGCGTCAAAGATATCGCGGGCACGCGCAACATCGCCCTTTTTGAAGGCAGCGACCACCTGTGCCATCATCTCGGGGTATCCAAAGCCTGTCATGGCCCCATCTGCGCCGCGTAGCATTTCCTCAAGCAGGTATAAACCGCCATTGCCGCAAAGGATCGAAATCCGCCGGGCACCGGCCTCGGATGCAGCGCGCAATGCGGTTATCTTGTCCAAGCCCGGCCAATCTTCGTGTTTCAGCATCACGCAGGTTGGGCAATCCTCCACAACTTGCAGGATGACCTTCGGCGTGATCTGCACCTTTGTCACCAGCGGGAAATCCTGTAGCACGAATGGCGCTGCGCCAAGCGTTTCAGCAGCGTTGTGATAGTAGGCGACGATTTGATCATCCGTTTGCAGCGTGCTTGGCGGGGCCACCATCAGGCCTGCCGCGCCAAGGTCCATCGCCGCGTCGCCGAGCGTTTTCATGGCTGCAAATCCGGGCGCGGAGACACCAACGACGATAGGAACAGTGCTGCGCTTGGTGACGCGTTGAACGAGGGCAATCGCCTCTTCCGCCGTCAATTTGCCCGCTTCCCCCATCATGCCCAGGATGGTCAGGCCGGTTGCACCCTTTTCGATGTAGAAGTCGACCATCCGGTCGACACTGTCCCAATCCAGCGCCCCATCGGGAAGGAATGGTGTGACGGCGATGGTAAAGACGCCTTTTGCCGTTTCATCAAGCATGCTCATTTCCTCTTTTGCTGAGCTTCAGCGCAATATGCCCCAGTGCCATGGCGACAGCGGCCTGTGTGGGCTCAACCACTGGCAGGTCGGTTTCACCTTCAAGCACTTCGCGATATTGTGCCATGCCCGCGCAACCCATGATCAGCACATCCGCGCCGTCCCGGTCGCGCAGGTCTTTGGCTGTTGCGACCATGGCATTGCGGCTGCGTGCGGGGTCAGCCAGATCCGCAACGCTCAGGCCTAGGGCGCGGTCACCGGCCAGACGGTCTGAGACACCCATCGCCCCAAACGCGCGCAGATGGCGCGGAATGGATTGCGGCAGGATCGCGATAACGCCAAAGCGTTGGCCGAGGGTGAGCGCGGTCATCACAGCGCTTTCCTGAATGCCAAGCACGGGCAGGGTTGTCTGGTCGCGCAGGGCATGCAGGCCCGGATCGCCAAAGCAGGCGATGACATAGCCGGACGCATCCGGCTGCGCAGCGGCGAGACGCAGCATCGGCGCGATGGTCAGATCGGCCTGGAGCTGGCTCTCAATACCCGGCGGGCCTTCGGTAAGTGTTATGCATCGGATCGGGGTGCCGAAGCGGCGCAGTGGTTCGACGGCTTGATCAATGCCCGCGGTGACCGTTTCCGAGGAATTGGGATTGATGACAATGAGGGTCATGCGCCCGCGCGCGTCGCTGACTGGATTTCGATCTGATAGCCTTCGGGGTCATCAAAGACGAAGGCTTTGATCCCGATTTCATCATTCACGAACAGTTCTGAAAGGTTATCCAGCGTCTTTTCCTGCGCATAGTCGTACCAGCTGGCCACATCGGGCACACGAATACACAACTGGACGGGCTTGACCGGCGCCCATTTGTTCATGCCCTTTGTTTCATCCACCAGTCCCACATGGGCACCGGGGCAGATCTGGTAGATCTTGCACCAGCCCTGATCGATGGCGAGCGGCAGGCCCATGACATCCTCGTAAAAGCGCATCGCACGGGGGAGGTCGCGGTAATAGAGGAATGTAATGGCAAGCTGGTTATCGGTTTGAGCAGGCGGCATGAAGAATCCTATGCAACAGGCGTTGTCGGTGCGAGGGGCAGGGTGGGGCGGTCAATCTTTTGGCCGGTGCCGGCTGCGCCCATGAACTGGCCGTCTTGGACAAGATGCGCACCGCGCAGGAAAACGTCTGTCGGCCAGCCAGTCACGCCGTACCCGACCCAGGGGTTGTAGCCGACATTGTCGTGCAGATCGTTCTCGCTGTAGGTCACTGTCTTGTCCGGGTCCCACACCGCGATATCGGCGTCGTTTCCGACGGCCAGCGCACCCTTGCCCGGGAGGCCGTAGATTTCGGCTGGGGCTGTTGCGGTCAGTCGCGCAAACGCTTCCGGCCCGCCCCGCCCACGGCTGACCATTGCGTCGAACATCAGCGGCAGCCGGGTCTCCAGCCCCGGCAGGCCATTGGCGATCTGATGAAAACCGGGGGTCGGGCCAGCGCTGAGCTTGCCCGTCTCGTCAAACCGGTAGGGCGCGTGATCGGAAGAGACGATTTGCAGATCATTCTGATCGAGCGCCCGCCACAGCGCATCTTGATCCGCTTCCGTCCGCTGCGGGGGGGAGCACATCCATTTCGCCCCATTGATCCCGTCTTTCTTCAGGATCTCTTCAGTCATGAACAGATAATGCGGGCAGGTCTCGGCCCAGACCGGTGCGCCGCGCTGTCTTGCATCGCGTACGATCGCGGCCCCTTCGGCGGTTGAGATATGAAACAGCATCACCGGCTGACCGAGATGTTCGGCAAAGCGGCAGATGCGGGCAACGGCCTCGACTTCGGCCATGCGGGGATGCGAGGCGGCGTGGAAATGCGGCGCGATGTTGCCTGCTTCGATCAAAGAGGCCTTGGCGCGGGCAATGATCGCGTCGTTTTCCGCATGCACGCAGACGAGTGCCCCATGTGCGCGCGCGACCGACATAACACGCAGGATCTCTGCATCGTTGAGCTGGATGTTGTATGTTGTGAACACCTTGATCGAGCGGTTGCCCGCATCAATCAGGGCGCCAAGATCCTGATCCAGATCTGGGGCATCGGTGTCAGACACGATCATATGAAATGCGTAATCGATCATCGCGCCGCGCGTCGCGCGCGCGCTGTAATCGGCCATGGCGTCTGACAGCCTTTGGCCCTCGGCCTGCGCGATAAAAGAGATCACGCTTGTCGTGCCACCCATCGCGGCAGAACGTGTCGCCGTCTCAAATGTGTCGGCATTCATCAGGCCCATGCCCGACATCTGCTCGATATGGGCATGCGGGTCGACCCCGCCTGGCATCACCCATCGTCCGCTTGCATCGATATCCTTTGTGGCAGGGCCAAGTGTCGGCGCAATCTCTGCGATCAATCCATCACGCATGCCAAGATCGCCGGTGACAATGCCATTGGGCGTCACGATTTGCCCTTGCCTTATGGCAACGTCGAACTGATCAGGCATCCACAGGCTCCACTACTTTCGTCGATGTTGCCTTTGATTGGCGGATGCCTGCAAGGGGCTAATCCGTCTTCTTTTTTGTGTATTCGTGCCGCGCGGCGGCGCGGCCAATCATATGCGCGCCAATCGGGGCGGTCAGCATCAGAAACAGAATGATCGCGACGACGCGCACGGTGACAGCGGCATCGCCATAAAGGATTGCACCCCCGATCAGGATCAGGCTGCTGCCCAACGTGCCCGCCTTGGTCGAGGCATGCATCCGGGTGAGGACATCAGGCAGACGCAGCACGCCAACAGCCGCGATCAATGCGAAAAAGCCGCCCAGCAGCAGGAAGATGGCGATGATAATCTCAGTCATCCTGATCCTCCTCGCCATTGGCATCGCGCCTTTCGGCATAACGGGCAAGTGCCACCGTGGCGAGGAACCCAACCAAGGCCAGAACAAGCGCCACGTCCAGCAGCGCGAGTTCGCCGGTGCTGATGGCGAGGATACCGCAGACCGCAATGAGCGTAACGGTCATCATATCCAGGGCCACGACACGGTCGGCGAGGCTTGGACCACGGGCCAGTCTGACAAACGCCACGGCAAGTGACAAAACAACGGCGACCAGCGTGATATCTTTTGAGAGGATCAGAAATTCATTCAGCGTCATTCTTCAAATACCTCTTTGACCATGCGTTCCATCCCCGATTTCAGATCGGCGATCACCGCGTCGGGATCATCGGCAAACATCGCATGCACGATCAGTGTCTTTCGGTCCGGCGTGACATCAATGCTGAGTGTACCCGGTGTCAGCGAGATCAGGTTGGTGACCAGCAGGATCTCGATATCCGATTTTACATCCAGTGGCATCTCAAGGATGGCAGGGTTGCTGAGATCTTTTGGTGTCAGCACGTCATAGGCGACGCGGATGCTCGAAACGCATAAATCATAGATGAAGAAGAGTATCAGGCGCACGATCCGCCAGGCGCGCAGGAAATAACCGCTGGGGCCACCAAAAAGCGGCTGTGCGATCCAAAGGGTGATGAACCCGATCAGAAACCCCACCAGAAACTGTGCCTGCGTAAAACTGCCCCACAGGGCGGCCCAGATGACGGCAAGCAGGATATTCAAGAGAAAGAGGTTCATGACGTCTCTCCCAACACCACAGCGATGTAGGCTGCAGGATCAAGCAGTTGATCGGCTGCGCGTTCTGCGAAGACCACGAACGGCTCTGGCATCAGGCCGATGACCATTGTCAGGACAGCGAGTGCTGCGACGGGGATAAGCAGCGGTGCGCGATTGGCGAGACCGGATAGGGCCGGTTCACGTCCGTCAGGATGGTCTTTCCAAAACGCCTCTGCCCAGATTTTTGTCATGGAGTAGATTGTCATTAGTCCCACCGCCAAGGCAATGAAGGCAACAAACCACATCTCAATGTCCAACGTGGCCTTCACGATAATATACTTCGCCCAAAAACCCGAGAGCGGCGGAAATCCGGCGAGTGAAAATGCAGGGATCAGGAACAAAAGCGCAAGAAGCGGGCTCGACTTGTATAGCCCACCGATTTTGTAGACTTCGGTTCCGCCTGTCAGTTGTCGTGCGATGCCTGCAATCAGGAAAAGGTTCGCTTTGACGATGATATGATGCACCAGATAGAAAACCGCTCCAACAATCGCCAAAGGTGTCATCAGGGCAAGGCCCAGGATCATATATCCGATCTGACTGATGATGTGGAACGACAGGATCTTGCGGAAATCCGATTGCGCCGCTGCACCCAAGACGCCTGTGACCATGGTCAGACAGGCCACCCACAAAAGCACCGTATGCGTGTAGCCAATGTCATGGTCGAAGACCATTGTGAACATGCGGATCAGGGCATAAACGCCTACCTTGGTCAGCAAACCCGCAAAGACTGCAGAGACTGAAAAGCTGGGCGTGTGATAGGCGGCAGGCAGCCAGAAAAACAGCGGAAATACCGCGGCTTTGACGCCAAAGGCCACCATGAACATCATCGCGACCACGGTCAGCATCCCCTGATCCTCGATCAGGTCGACTTTCACCGCGAGGTCGGCAAAGTTCAGCGTGCCTGTCATACCATAAAGCAGGCCGATACCGGTCAGAAACAGAATGGTTGAGATAAGGTTGAGCGCCACATACTTGACGCCTCCATCAATCTGTTCGCGGTCGCCATTCAGGATCAGAAGCCCGAATGAGGCGATCAGCATCACCTCGAACCAGACATAAAGGTTAAAAAGGTCGCCCGTCAAAAACGCGCCGGTCACACCTGCCAGCAGGATCTGGAAAAGTGCGTGATAACCAAGCCGCTCATGCCGTGCGGCCACGTCGCCCATCGCATAGATCGCCACGGCAAGCCCCGTGATCGCCGTGATCAGAACCATGACCGCCGACAACAAATCCGCCACCAGCGTGATGCCAAAGGGTGCGGCCCATTGGCCCATTTGACCGGCCAGCACACCCTGATCCAGCACGACGACCATCAGAGCGATGGCAGCACCCAGCGCTGCAGTTGAGCCTGCCACAGACACCCAGCGCCCATATGCGCCGTTGCGCAGCAGGAATGCAGCAATTGCGGTGATGAATGGGATGACCAGCGGAAGGGTCAGATACCAGCTCATGCCTGATCTTTCGGTTCGGCGACGCGCATGTCGTCAGTATTCAATGTGCCCAGGCTGTAATAGGCGCGCACAGCGAGGATCAGAGCGAAAGCAAAAAGGCCGAAACCGATCACGATGGCCGTCAGGACCAGCGCTTGGGGCAGGGCGTTTGCGACCGCACCCACCGGTGCATCAAGACCGTCAGGTACGAGTGGTGGTGCGCCGGGGGTGAGCCTGCCCGCCACGAAAATGGTCAAGTTGGCCGCGTTCGACAAAAGTATTAGCCCAAACAGGAAACGCAGCAGGTTGCGCCCCATCATCAGGTAAACGGATGCAGCGACGAGAACGCCGATCAGGATCGATAACAATTGCTCCATCAGCTTGTCTCTTCCAACGCAAAGACAATCGACAAAACAGACCCTAGAACAACAAGATAGACGCCGACATCAAAGACCAAAACGGTCGAGAGCGGCAGGCCCTTGTCATCCTCGGTTTCGCCGATGAAGAGCCATTGTCCGGTGAACAAGGCATCACCCCAGATCGCGGCCATCACCCCGGCCAGCAAAGCAATACCCAGACCGAGACCCGCGATATTTGCGGGGTCAAATCTCAGTGCGGCGCGTGCGTCCTTGGTCCCGCAGGCGATCGCATAAACCACGAAACCGGTCGCGGCAATCAGCCCGCCGATGAACCCGCCACCGGGTGCATTATGGCCGCGCAACAGCATGTAGGCCGAGAAAACCAAGAGCAGGACCACCTGCAGCCGGGCACCGGCAATCAGGATGACGGAGTTCATGTCTGGTCCTTTTCTGGTTTGCTTTTGAGAAGCGCGTAGATGCTGATCGCTGCGACAAGGACCACCGCGATCTCGCCGAAAGTGTCTAGCGCCCGGAAGTCGACGAGGATCACATTGACGATGTTCTGTCCAAAGGCTTGCGGCCAGCTAGCGGTCTGGAAGAATTCGGTCAGTTCCAGATCAATGGGGCCTGCGGTGACCACCAGCAAGACCGCTGTTGTCGCGACCCCGAGGCCGATCGCCAAAAGAGCATCCCAAGGACGGCCGCGCAGTGGCTCGGCACCCAGATGCGGCAGCCGCAAGGCAGCCGCTGCAAAAAGCACGACAATAAGCGTCTCCACCAGCAACTGGGTGATGGCCACGTCCGGCGCGCTGTAGAGGATGAAGATCATCGCGATCCCGATCCCGACAACACCGAGGCCCGCAATGGCCGCGATGCGCGAACTGGTCGCCGCCGTAAGGGCCGTGCCCAGCAGCACCAGCAAGAAGACCAACCAGTCCGCAGCCGTCACGTCAGGCACATTGATGGCGGGAAGAGCCACATCCCTCAGCCACAATGTCCCGGCCAACGCCGCGAGCGCGGTGGCAAATGTCAGAAACATGTAGCGGCGCAACACGCCGGTCTGAATCAGGCGGGTTTGCCATTTGCAAGCCGCCAATAGCCCAGCCAACAGATTGTCCCAGCCGCGATCAAAACTCGGGCTGCGGTTCACAAGATCAATCAACCAGTTCCGCAGGGCGATCTTGTAATAATAGATCGTGAAACCCAGCACGAATGTCGCAATGCTGAGCATAAGCGGCAGGTTGACCCCCGCCCAAAGCTGTAGGGGTCTTGCCTCTTCCGCGCCAGCGAGGATGGCGTCAACCGTCGGATTGACAAGCGTATTGGCCATGAGGTCCGGGAAAATCCCGAATATCGCGCCCAGAAGCGCTAGTATTAATGGGCCCGCGAGCATTGGCCACGGCGCCTCGGTGATGTTTGGCAGCGGCTCGCCCGATTTGCTCCAGAACGGGCGGAATGACACGATGCCCGCAATTGCTACCATCAAGGCGCTCGCAATCAAAATCGCGCCAGCAACCAGGATCGGCTCGGAGGCGACGGCGATTGCGCCCGCATATTTCAGCTCTTTCCCGATGAACCCGAGGAAGGGCGGAAACCCGGCCATCGACAATGCCGCAATCGCCGCTGCGGTTGCCGTGATCGGCATAGAGGGCGCGAGACCGAAAAGTTTGTTTGCATCACGCGTGCCCGTCTGATGGTCAAGGATACCGACGACGAGGAAAAGTGCTGCTTTGTATAGCGAATGCACAACAAGAAACGTCGCAGCGGCGGTAATGGTGTAGGCCGTGTCATTGCCGAGAAGTAGCGTCAGCGCACCCAGCGCCATCAAGGTTGTATAGGCAAGCGCCTGTTTGAGGTCCGTCTGGCGCAGTGCCATGACTGACGCAAAGACCATTGTGACCGCTCCCGCGATGGTCAAAGTCCAGAGCCAGACTTCGGTTCCGCTAAGCGATGGATGCATCCGCGCCATCAGGTAGACGCCTGCCTTCACCATTGTGGCAGAGTGCAGATAGGCGCTGACGGGGGTAGGTGCTGCCATCGCATTGGGCAGCCAGAAATGAAACGGGATTTGCGCCGATTTCGTGAATGTGCCGAGCAGGACGAGGATCAGGATCGGTAAGTAAAGCGCGCTTTCCGTCAGCACGCCCGGCATTGCGCGAATTTCTGACAGTTCAAACGTGCCCGCCACATTGCCAATCATGATGATCGCCGCGAGCAGGGCGAGCCCGCCAACACCCGTGACCAAAAGCGCCTGCAAGGCAGAGCGGCGCGATTTTGGGCTAGCATGACCAAACCCGATCAATAGGTAAGAGGTGATGGTAGTCAGTTCCCAGAAAACAAACAAACCCAACAGGTTATCCGACAGAACGACACCCAGCATTGCCAGCATGAAGCTGGTCAGGAATAGCGAAAAGCGCGCCTGATGCTCATGCCCTGCAAGGTAGCGCGCAGAATAAAGCATCACCAGCGCGCCAATCCCGGTGATCAGCAATGCGAAAGTCAGGCTTAGCCCATCCACCAGGAAGCTGACATTTACGCCCAGGCTCGGCACCCAGGCCCAGACAAGCCGCAAGCTTTCCCCCGCCGAGATGGCTGGGATCATCTGCGCAAAATAGACAAAAAGCACACTTGCGATCAGGACGGGCAGGATGCCAGCAGGCGTAACCCAGCGCGACGTGGATGTTGAATTCACTCGATTATTCCGGGCGGTCTAGAATTTCACTCTTGCTGCGACGTAGCGCCATCTTGAAGGGAAACAACTGATTGACCCGCAAACAAGGTTTCCTTTGCCGACATTGATCCGATGCTCATTTTTTGTCCCCGATAGCATGCATTAGACCGAGAAATAGGCGCGAGGTATTCCAAATAAAGGCAATCATGTTAGAAGGTTTGATAGGAAAAAGCTATCAACGGAACCTGCACCGATGCTCCCCAGTTTGCGCCAGCTTCGCTATTTGATTGCTGTGGCCGAGATGCGCCATTTTCGTAAAGCGGCCGAGATGCTGGGGATCAGTCAGCCGTCACTGAGCCTGCAGATCAGCAATCTTGAGGCTTTGCTGTCGGTCCGGCTGGTCGAGCGGGGCAGGGGCCCGGTCACGCTGACGCCTGAAGGGCGCGAGGTGCTGACGCGTGCACGCCGCGCTGTGGATGAGGTGCGTGGGATTGTCGACATGTCTGCGCATATACGCGGCGGCATGGCCGGAACGATCCGCCTGGGCACGACACCAACGATTGGCCCCTATCTGCTGCCTTTTGTTGTCGAAAGGCTGCACGCCCAATACCCTGACTTGCGGCTTTACATCCGCGAAAGCGCGGCGCCCGATCTGCGCAGCGGTCTGATCGAGGGGCAACACGATGTGATCCTGACACAATTGCCGGAGCCGGGGGCGGATCTAGCGTCAAAGCGGCTCTTCCGGGAACCATTTGTGCTGGCCGTCGCGTCAGATCATCCGCTGGCACAGAAACCGAGCGTGGCCGAAAATGCGTTATCGGGCGAGACGATGTTGTCGCTGGGTCCGGATCACGCCATGCATGCGCAGATTGCTGCCCTATGCCAAGAGCACGGTGCAGTGTTGGCGCGCGATTATGAAGGCACCAGCCTTGATGCGATCCGGCAAATGGTTGGTATGGGGATGGGGGTGGCGTGTTTGCCGCGACTTTACGCGCGGTCCGAAATTGACGGGCGCAGCAGCAATGTCACCGTCATTCCGTTTCAGCGCAATATCATGATGCGGGCCATTGGCCTTGTCTGGCGGGTAAGCTCGCGCGCTGACATGTTTGAGCAGCTTTCACAGACGATCATGCGCGCCGCACGACAGGATCTGCGCGATGGGCCGTCGCCCATTCTCGTGGACTAGGCGGTTCTTACCCGCGCCAGCTGCGAATGGGGCCGCAATCCATATGGACGAAGTTAGAGCGTGCATACCGCCCAACGCCACCGGCACGGCAGGCGATTGCGGCATTCGCCATCTGGGTTGGTGTGCGGCTGGTCAGTCGCAGATCGGCGGCCTGACCGCGCATGTGCAAAGAATTGCGCGCCACGCCGGATGAACGCGATCGCAGCATGTTGTTTGTCTGTGGTGATCTGTAGCCCGACAACAGCAGATAGGGCTCACTTGTGTCCATCAGGTTCAGTGCGGCCGACATAATGTCAATTGTACGCAGATCCATCTGTACGGCTTCGCCAGTACGCCAATCCCGCATGTGCACGTTAATCTCGCGCACGGCTTCGGCGATATACTCACCTTCGATCCAGTAAATCGTATCGAGATATTCGCCGGTTCGCCCGGAGTGCATTCCGATACGGCGAATGTCGCCTGCGCCACGCAAAAAGCCAGCTGCTTTGGAATATGTTGGTGCTGCGGCAACCGCTGTTGCGGCAAAAGCACCCAACAATCCACGCCGGGATATACCCGCGGAAGTCGTTTTCGTCATGTTTATTGCGCCTGTCCCGTCGCCCATCTTTATCCGCTTTGAAGCGGATTACTGCCGTTAGCCCCCAAGATGTTCTCACTTTATGACATGTTTTGATTCGTTGACCAAGCATTGTTTACCACGTTGGGCGTTAACGTCGGGCAAATCGGCGAGAATCTGCGCAAGATTGGTAAAGTTTTTTTACCTCTTGGGGTCGATTGGCTGCATTTCCGCAACATCTGGGCGGGCGGGGTTCGGGTTCAACGGTTTATGAATAGACTTACGCAAGGTATGGATATTCATACTCACATCGAAGCTGCCACCACATTACCGTGCTTTTAAGTCTTACCAAGGGTTAGCCATTATGCGATTTGTCCCATTGCAGAACCAGTTGTTTTTATTGCGTTTTCTTTCTGTTTTTTCCGCTTTCCTTCTTGTCGTTTTGTCGGCAGCACCAGTGCAGGCAAGAGTGACAGAGTTCAATCAGGCCGTCGCCGAAGCTGCTTCCCGCGACCCCGATCTTGCTGCGTTCTATCGCGCGCGAAACTTCGAAGGGATTTGGAGCAATCGCGGTGACCGTGCCCGTCGCAACGCCCTGATCACCGCGTTTTCGTCGGCGGGCGATCATGGATTGCCTACTGCGCGCTACGATGCAGAGGCGCTGATGGCGCAATTGCAATCCGCCCAGACGCCAGCCGAACAAGGCCGGCTCGAAGTCGAACTCAGCCGACTCTTCTTAGAATATGCGCGTGATGTGCAGACGGGCATGCTGATCCCGTCGCAGGTGATCGGGAGCATTCACCGGCAGGTCCCTTACCGGCCGCGGTTGCAGACTTTGCAGGCCTTCGCGCAATCCAATCCGGCGGCTTTCCTGCGCGCATTGCCGCCCAACTCACCCGAATACACGCGCCTGATGCGGCAAAAAATGGCGATGGAGCGTCTGGTGGCGACAGGCGGCTGGGGCGCGGTTGTTCCTGGAAACAAGCTGGAGCGTGGGGATACGGGATCAGGTGTCGTTGCGCTCCGTAATCGTCTGATTGCAATGGGTTTTCTTGGTCGGACCAACACTCAAACCTATGACGACACAATTGTCGCAGCGGTTCAACGCTTTCAACAAGCGCATGGCCTTGCCACCGATGGCACGGCAGGTCCAGGCACGTTGCGCGAGATCAACCGGAGTGTTGTGGAACGCCTGCAATCCGTCATTGTCGCAATGGAGCGGGAAAGGTGGATCAACCGCCCAAAGGGCGAACGCCACATCTGGGTGAACCTGACAGATTTTTCGGCACAGATTATCGACAACGATGTGGTGACGTTCTCGACCCGATCGGTGATCGGCGCGCGCGAGGATGATCGGGAAAGCCCCGAATTCTCGGATGTCATGGAGTTCATGGTCATCAATCCCAGCTGGTACGTCCCACGCTCCATCATCACCAAGGAGTATCTGCCGCAGCTTCAGCGTAATCCGAACGCGGTCAGCCAATTGATCATCACCGATACACGTGGCCGCGTGGTTGATCGCAATGCTGTTGATTTCACGCGCTACAGTCGGACGAACTTCCCGTATTCCATGCGTCAGCCACCCAGCCGGGGGAATGCATTGGGTCTTGTGAAGTTCATGTTCCCGAACCGTTATAACATCTATCTGCACGACACTCCGGCCAAGAGCCTGTTTAGCCGCGAAACCCGTGCCTACAGCCATGGCTGCATTCGCCTCGCGGACCCGTTCGACTTCGCTTATGCGCTGCTGGCACCGCAAACATCTGATCCCGAAGGTCTTTTCCAGGCTGAGTTGCGGACGGGTCGCGAGCGTCGGGTTGATCTGGCCGATCCTGTGCCGGTGCATCTGGTCTATCGCACGGCCTTTACTCAAGCCGAGGGCCCAATGCAGTACCGCCGAGATGTCTATGGTCGTGACGCCCGCATCTGGAACGCGCTGGCGCGCGAAGGGGTGGTGATCCGCGCCGTGGGCGGCTAAATCAGCCCCCAAACCAACGCGGGGGCATCATGGCGCATTCGATCAAGGACATTGCGGCTGCACTGGGGGCCGAGGCTCTTGGGGCAGTCGATTTGCGCGTCGTCGGTGCCTCGGAGCCTGGCAATGCAGGACCTGACGACCTCGCCTTGGCGATGAGCCCGGCCTATGGTGACGCCTTGCGCAATGGCAATGCGCGCGCTGCTGTTTTGTGGGCGGGCGCTGACTGGCAGGAGTTTGGGCTGGAGGCTGCGATCATCGCGCCACGTGCGCGTTTGGCTATGGCTCGGCTGACGCAAATGCTAGATCAGCCTTTGCCGCGTGACGGTATATCACCACATGCCCTGATTGATCCGACGGCCAGAATTGGTGCGGATGTCTCAATTGGCCCGTTCAGCGTGATTGGCCCGGATGCAGAAATCGGGGCGGGGGGTTGGATTGGCGATCAAGTGAGCATCGGGGCAGGCGTCACCGTGGGTGAGGAGGCATGTATCCACGCCGGTACGCGGGTGCAACGCGGGGTGAAGATTGGGGCGCGGGTGATCCTGCAGCCCAATGTGGCCATCGGCGGTGACGGGTTTTCCTTCGTTAGCGTGGAGCCGGCCAATGTCGAAATCGCGCGCAGCACACTTGGCAAGGACTCCATGACGCCGCCGGAGGATCCGACATGGCACCGCATCCACTCGCTGGGCAGTGTTGTCATCGGCGACGATGTTGAGGTTGGGGCAAATGCCACCATTGATGCGGGCACGATCCGTGCCACGCAGATCGGCGACGGCACCAAGATCGACAACCTTGTTCAGGTCGGTCACAACGTTATTGTGGGCACGCATTGTCTACTCTGCGCGCAGGCCGGTGTCGCCGGGTCAACCGTCATCGGTGACCGTGTTGTCGTGGGCGGCAAGGCCGGGGTGGCGGACAACCTGACGGTTGGGGACGACGTGGTTTTGGGCGGCGGCACTGTCGTCCTGTCAAACGTGCCTGCCGGGCGGGTCATGATGGGCTATCCCGCCACGCGCATGCAGACCCATATCGATAGCTACAAGGCCCTGCGCCGCCTGCCACGCATTCTGCGTGATCTGACAAAACGCTAAAACGGTATTTCAAACGCGGATCAAAGTGACTACATCACGCGCGGGAAGAGGATCATGCAAGGGTGGATCGGGCGAGATGAGCATCAAGGACAAGGTCATCAGCATTCTCGCCGAGCAGGCGCTGCTGGAGCCCGGCGATATCGCACTTGATCAGACGCTTGATGATATCGGTCTCGACTCCATGGGACTTGTCGAGAGTATCTTTGCGATTGAAGAGGCCTTCGATATCTCGGTGCCGTTCAACGCCAACGAACCCAATTCCGGCGATTTTGACATCTCATCCATCGGCGCGATTATCGACGCGGTAGGCAAGCTTGTGGCGGCGCAAGGCAAGTAGATGCGACGCGTCGTCATCACGGGGGCTGGCACGATCAATCCGCTTGGCGCGGATGTTGCCCAAACCTTTGTTGCCATGCGCGAAGGGCATTGCGGGATCGGCAAGCTTGAGATCGCTGATGTCGACCGCCTCTCAATCCAGATCGGCGGGCAGATTAAGGGCTATGATGAAGCGGCGCATTTCAATCGCCAGCAAATCGCACTTTACGACCGTTTCACCCAGTTCACGCTACTCGCCGCGCGTGAGGCGATTGCACAATCCGGCCTCAGCTTTTCGGGCGCTCTCGCGGACAATTCGGGCGTCGTGTTGGGCACTTCAGGCGGCGGGCTAAACACGCAAGACGACAATTACCGTGCCGTCTACGAGGCGGGCAAAAACCGCGTGCACCCGTTCATCGTGCCCAAACTCATGAACAACGCCGCCGCGAGCCATGTGTCGATGGAATGGAACCTACGCGGCCCGTCTTTCACCGTGGCGACTGCCTGCGCCTCATCAAACCATGCGATGGGGCAGGCTTTTAATATGGTGCGCTGCGGCATGGCCAAGGTTATGATCACCGGCGGGTCCGAGGCGATGCTGTGTTTTGGCGGGATCAAGGCCTGGGAAGGTCTGCGCGTGATGTCCAAGGATGCCTGCCGCCCGTTTTCAGCCACGCGCAACGGCATGGTGCAGGGCGAAGGCGCGGGGGTCTTCGTCTTTGAAGAATATGAACACGCCAAGGCCCGTGGCGCAGAAATCCTGTGCGAGGTTGTCGGCTTTGCCATGTCCTCTGACGCGTCCGACATCGTCATGCCGTCAAAACAGGGCGCCGCACGGGCGATCGCGGGTGCTTTGAAAGATGCTCGGCTGCCCAAGGAAAGCGTCGGCTATGTGAATGCCCATGGCACGGGAACTGCGGCGAATGACAAAACCGAATGCGCAGCGGTTGCAGATGTCTTCGGCGCGCACGCCGATATGCTGATGATGTCGTCCACCAAATCAATGCATGGGCACCTGATCGGCGGCACCGGGGCGGTGGAGCTTTTGGCCTGCATCATGGCGCTCAAGGACGGGATTGTTGCCCCAACAATCGGTTATGAAGAACCCGATCCTGAATGCGCTCTGGATGTCGTACCCAATGTGGCGCGTGATGCCGATATTGATGTAGCACTCACAAATGCTTTCGCATTTGGTGGACTTAACGCGGTGCTGGCCCTGCGCAAGCACGCGTAGCGCTTACTCGACCACCGCGCTGCTATCAAAACCTGCGGTAAAACCGATGAGCGAGACATCGAGAACAACGTCTTGATCGGGGTCGGCGGCAGGTACAAGCCGGATCGTCGCGACGTTACCACGCTTGAATTGCTGCACTTCTGCCTCGGTAAAACCAAGCCGCGCGACACACCCACCTGGATTGCAGAAAGTGAACGGATAGCGCCGTGCATTTGCCCCATCGACGGCCAGCGTCAGTTGTTGCGTCAGCAATGTCTCTAGCGGGACAACAATTGTGGCCCCCGCAGCGGCGCGTGAACCGGGCGGCAGGCGGAACAGATTGAACTCGGCGACCGCAACGCCAGCATCGTTCTCAAGGAGCTGATAGAGGTTGCAAGGATCGTCCTGACCTTCAGGCGTCTTGACGCACCGCATCTCCCAATCGCCAAATTCCTGCCGCACATAGGCCTGGCCAACTTGCGGGCCAACCGGCTCACCAAGGTTCAGATCGGGTGGTGTTGTATCCGTCGCTTCATCTGCTGTTGTTTCTGTCGCTTCTTGCGCGATTGCGGTCCCTCCAAGCGCGATCAACAGAATAAGCGGTAGAGATTTCAGCAGTGGATGCATTGACGTTTGTCCCTTCGATCTTTCGCGGCGATGTAGCATGGGGTCAGGGCCATGTCAGGGCCAAAACACCGGGCGCGGGCAAAGTCTCGCTCACTTTTTCGCGGGGTGGAAAACAAGAAAAAGGGCCCAAACAGGACCCTTCTTCATGTTCTCCCTGTCGGACTTGGCCGACGAATTGCGGAGAAGCTACGCAATGGCATGGTGCCCGTCAACTGGGAATCTTTGACAAAACTGTTACGAACCTGGCAACGATCGCGCCACGAAAAAAGCCGTGCCCGAAGGCACGGCCAGTCTAACAGGGAGGAAGTATGGCCTGCCGGACAACAAAGCCGGAAAGCCATGCTTGGACACTGGCACGAACTGGTTAAGAATGTATTTTGACTGAGAATTTAGTGGGGACCCCTTTACATGAGCGATCATATTTTCATGGGTGGCGGCGGTGAGGCGTACGGCGCGCCGCAGGTTTTGCGCCTGGACAAGGCGAACCGACATGGCCTGATTGCCGGTGCGACAGGCACGGGCAAGACCGTGACATTACAGATCATGGCCGAGGGGTTTTCGGCAGCTGGCGTGCCGGTGTTCCTCTCTGATGTCAAAGGTGATCTGTCGGGTCTTGCCGCCTCGGGCACGGCGGAGTTCAAGCTGCACGAGGCCTTCACCAAACGCGCCGACACAATAGGGCTTGACCTGACTTATGACAGCTTTCCGGTCACGTTTTGGGACCTTTTCGGCAAGCAGGGCCATCCGATACGCGCTACGGTTGCCGAGATGGGGCCGCTTTTGCTCGCCCGTTTGATGGAATTGACCGACGCGCAAGAGGGTGTCCTGAATGTCGCCTTCCGCGTGGCCGATGAAGAGGGGCTGCCGCTTCTTGATCTGAAGGATCTGCGCGCGCTTCTGGTCTGGGTCGGGCAGAATGCGAGCGAATTGTCGCTGCGCTATGGCAATGTCGCATCCTCGTCTGTGGGTGCAATCCAACGTCAATTGCTTGTGCTGGAGAACCAGGGCGGTGACGCACTGTTCGGTGAGCCCGCCTTGCAACTCTCCGACATGATGCGCACGCGCGACGGGCGGGGCGAGATCAACATCCTTGCCGCCGATCAGCTCATGGGCAGCCCACGCCTTTATGCGACATTCCTGTTGTGGCTGCTCTCCGAACTCTTCGAGGAACTGCCTGAGGTCGGCAACCCAGACAAGCCAAAACTGGTTTTCTTCTTCGATGAGGCGCATCTGCTTTTTGACGACGCGCCAAAGGCATTGGTGGACAAGGTTGAGCAAGTGGCACGTCTCATCCGGTCCAAAGGCGTCGGCGTCTATTTCGTGACGCAAAATCCTGGCGATGTCCCCGAAGACGTCCTCGGCCAGTTGGGTAATCGCGTGCAGCATGCCTTGCGTGCCTTCACCGCCAAGGACCGCAAAGAGCTGAAAACAGCCGCCGAAACCTATCGCGACAATCCCGCCTTCGACACAGCGGAAGCCATTCAGGAGGTCGGCACGGGTGAGGCGGTGACGTCATTCCTCGACAAAAAGGGAATCCCCATGATCGTGGAGCGCACCTTGATCCGGCCTCCATCCTCACAGCTTGGCCCGATTGATGCGCCGACCCGCAAGGCAATCATGGCAGCCTCGGATATGGCAGGCAAATACGATCAGGCTGTCGACCGCGACAGTGCCTTTGAAATGCTCCGAAAACGCGCAGATGCGGCGGCGCAAGCTGCGGAGGAGGCTGAAGCCGCCGAAGCATTGTTGGACGAAAAGGCGCGCGAGTTCAAAGCCGCGCGCCGCTTCAGCGCAGGTCAGCCTCGTAGCACGCGCGCATCTAGCCGGTCATCAGGTGACAGTTTCGGCAGCGCGCTCGCCTCGGTCGTTGTGAAGGAACTGAAGGGCACAACCGGTCGCAGACTGGTCCGCGGTGTCCTGGGTAGCTTGTTTAAGGGGAGATAGGTTGGACGGTCGATACTAGAATGGCCCTATGTGGTGCGCAGTGAAGCCGCAGCAGGCCACGCAAATTGCGGTCAAATTCCTGACAAATGCGGTGCTGGCGTCGCGTAACACGGTTGCGGTATCCTCGCTAAACACATGATGCGCGCGCAAGCCGTGTCTTGCGCGCGACATTTTTCCGCTTGATGGCAGTTAATGGTTTCTGCCGAGTCACGATGAGTGCAGTTTCTTGACTTGCTGCGCACTACCTCGTTGGCCTTTTCGGCGGCGTCGGCGCGTCGCCAGAGGGTGATCGCATTACACCTGTCACGGTTGTCGATGGGATCTCAAGTTCATCAATAAGCGCGCTGTCCAGTTCTGCCCTGAAGTCATCGCTTACGCGAGAGCCGTCTTCAGATGCTGGCCGGGCGCTCAGCTCTTCCAAGAGGATCTCCAACTGCTCGATCTCGTTGTCAATCTTTATGAGATCTATGAGAGTACCGTCCTCCCATCGTGGCAGTTCTGGTGGCGTGAGTTCTGGTGTTTTCCTGAACATCGACATGGGGTCCTTTGCAAAGGACATGAGCGATGTTGCTGCGCCGTTAAAGAGGCCGACTAGACGTTTGCCCAGGTCTGAAATGGACCTAATTGGCGGCTGTTCACGCTTATATGCGCCAGTCTGCTGGTTGTATTCATGTTTCTCTTTGATGAATTCGGCGACCCGTTTATGCGCTTCTTCCCCCAATGCTTTGAGTTCAGCAAGATCACGCTCTGGGTCAAGGCTGTCAGCATGGGTCCGTGTGTCCCGATCGCTGAAATCGAGGTGGTCTAGCCGATAGCTGTCAAAGTTCGGCCTTATGCCAAGACCGACCCCAGAGCCACGCTCATCTACACCTTTTTCAGGGATCCACAGCAGGTTGTTATAGTCTTCGTTCGCATCAGTACCTTTGATATTGACCGTATCGCCAGAGCCGAAGCTCTGAATGCTCAAACGGTTCGGTAAATCGCCATCGCGTTGATTGGCGACAATGCCTTTAAATTCGGTGCCGGATCCGGACTGTGTATTGGCCATTGCGCGCTTCTCAAAGGCGCTTAAGGAGTATCTTCCACTGTCCGTCGCCACAGGCGGTGCTCCCTTCTCGAAAGAGCTGATTTTTAGGTTGGCAACGGTCGGGTCTTTAACGCCGGTGTTTGCTGCTTCCGTGTCGACGTGCTGCGTTGGTATCAGTCCTGTCGTGCCAGGTACGTTTGTCGTTGGGGCGCTCACCTTAAATACTCCTTTCTGCTGAATTGACCCAACGATAGCGCAGTCAATCATCGCTGCTGTGTCGTTTAGGACTGTGAGGCAGGTTCGCTAGCTGCTTTTGTGGAAATAGATCAGGGCGATGACCATCGCATATCCGCACCGGCAGATGCGGAAGGCGCTGTGTCTATTTGTGCTGTCTGGAAGCCGTGTTCGTGATGGCGCAAAGTGGGACAGCTCAATGCTGTAACGGCGATTTGGCCGCTGCGGTATTCTGCGCGTATGAAGGCAAGCGCGGGTCTGTCGCGAGCGGCATCGACTAGCAAATTACGACCGAATGTCAGAGCGACGACATCCAATATCGCTTCGGAACAAACAGGCACCCGAAGTTTTCCGGGTGCCCGCCTATTCAATTGCCAATGGCGATCCCTTCGCGCCGCGGATCGGCCCCGCCTGAGAGCGTGTCCCCGATGCTGATCGCATGCAGGCCCGAGTTCAGGCCGCGTATGTTTACCTCGTAGCCCAACTCGGTCAGTGGCGCTTCGAACGCGACAGCATCCGTGCCTTCCTCCAGATCATAGGTGCCGAACCGGTTGACGAGATGCGGCATCGCGATAGCGGCCTGAACGTCCATACCCCATTCCAGATGGGCCATGATCGTCTTGGCAACATAGCCGATGATGCGGCTGCCGCCCGGGCTGCCGATCACCAGAACAGGCGCGCCATCCTCCATCACAATGGTCGGCGACATGGATGAGCGGGGGCGTTTGCCGGGTTCCACGCGGTTGGCGATAGGATAGCCGTTGCTGTGTGTGGCAAAGGAGAAGTCCGTCAGCTCGTTATTCAGCAGGAACCCTCGCACAAACAGTCGAGAGCCAAAGCCGTTCTCGATCGTCGTCGTCATCGACAGGGCGTTGCCGTAGCTGTCGACGATGGAGATATGCGAGGTCGACGGGAATTCTAGGCTCACATCATCGCCCCAGAGCTGGGCATGGTCCCATTCGGGCTCACCGGGGCTGACCTCTGGCAGGGCAACGAAGCCATCGGTGCGGTCCCCCTCGATCAGGTTTGCGCGTTCTTCCAGATAGAAGGGGTCAACCAAGCCTTCCGTCGGCATGGGCACAAAGTCACTATCCGCCATGTAGCGGCCGCGATCCGCAAAGGCGAGGCGGGAAGCATCGCCGATCAGCCGCCAGACATCGGGGTCCGTCGGGTCATCGAAAACGAAGTTGTCCATGATCCCCAGGATCTGCCCAACCGTCAGCGCACCGGATGAGGGTGGGCCCATGCCGCAGACCTCGTAGGCGCGGAAGGCAACGCAGACCGGGTCCCGTTCAGCAACGTTATAAAGCGCTAGGTCAAGCGTGGACAGAACACCCGGATTGCCTTCGGCATTGCGCACAGTGGCCACGATATCCTCGGCAATCGGGCCGGTATAGAACGCCTCCGTCCCCCGGGCCGCGATCTGGCGTAGCGTGTCGGCATAGGCCGGGTTCTGCAACGTGTCTCCAGCAGCGAGAGCGGTACCGCCGGGGTAGAAGTAATCGGCAGTGGCCGGGAAGCGCTGCAGCCTTTCTTCATCGCGCGCTACCATCATCGCAAGGCGGGGGGACACGACAAATCCATCTTCGGCCAGCGTGATTGCGGGTGCCAAGAGGTCCCCCCAATTCGCACGTCCCCAACGCCGATGTGCATCTTCCATGAGTTTCGGCGTGCCAGGCGTGCCGACAGAAAGGCCGCCGACTACCGCATCAAAAAATCCAAGGCGTTCGCCGTTTTCATCCTGAAACAGGGTGGGTGTGGCGGCGAGCGGAGCGGTTTCGCGTCCATCAAGCGTGGTCACTTCGCCGGAAGCGGCATCATACCAGACGAGGAACGCACCACCGCCTAAACCGGATGATTGCGGCTCAACAAGGCCCAGAACGGCTTGGACCGCGACCATCGCGTCCGCCGCAGTGCCGCCTTCGGCCAGAACCTGGGCCCCGGCCTCAACAGCCAAGGGGTTTGCGGCGGCGACCATCCAGTCATCGGCCGTGACAGGCACGCCTTCCGCCTTGGCGGCAAGGGCTGCCTCGGCTGCCTCTGACAGGTTTTCAAAGGCGGATATGCCGGTGTCTTCTTCGGGGGCGACGGCGTCTGCGGCCTGTTGGGCAAAGGCCGGGGTGACAAGAAACAAGGTTAACAAACACGATGGAAACAATTGGCGTAAGGTCATGATCGTCCTCGTTTTGATAACAATAGGGCGAGCATTGACCCAAGGGCAGCCAATGGCAAGGTTAGAGCTTGCGGATTTTCAGCGTCGCGATCCGGTTTTCTTCCTTGCTCAGCACTTCAAACCGAAAGCCGTGGAAGGAAAAGACCTGCCCCTCAAGCGGGATCATCTGTGCCTCATGGATCACAAGGCCCGCAATCGTGTTGGCTTCATCATCTGGCAGGTTCCAGTCATGGGCACGGTTTAGGTCGCGGATCGTCATGACACCGTCGACGATATAGGCACCGTCGGCGGTGGGCGCGATCTGCTCTTCCTCATGATCGTCAAACTCATCGGCAATCTCGCCGACGATCTCTTCGAGGATATCTTCCAGCGTGATCAGTCCCTGCAGACCGCCATATTCATCCACTACCAGCGCAAAATGCGTCTTCCGTTTAAGGAAGTTGCGCATCTGATCGTCGAGCGTTGTCGTCTCCGGCACGAAATAGGCGGGCATCGCCACTTTCATGACGTCAAACGCTTCGAGGCCTTGCGCATCCTCTTCACCGCCCGCGAGCAGCTTGTGCATCGCGCGCAAGAGATCTTTGGCATGGATGACGCCCACGATGTTTTCCGGCTCGTCCTTGAAAAGCGGCAAACGCGTATAGGGGCTTTTGAGGATCTGCGCGAGGATATCCTGCGCGGGCAGGGCGGCATCCAGCATCTCGATCCCCGAACGGTGCAACATGATCTCTTCCACCGCACGTTCATTAAGGTCCAGCGCGCCCAGGATGCGGTCGCGGTCTTCCTTTTCAACGATACCTTCGGAGTGGCCCAGCTGCAGCGCCCCCGCGATCTCTTCACGCACCGCCAGAATGTTGCTGTCAGGGTCGGTGCGCACACCAAAGACGTAAAGCACACCGCGCACGAGGTAGCGCACCGCCGTGACGATGGGCGAAAAGACCAGCACGACAAAACTGATCGGCCCCGCCACGCGCGACGCGACGGATTCAGGGTAGGTGATCGCAAAGGTCTTGGGCAGCACCTCGGCAAAGATCAGGACCAGCAAGGTCATGATCAGGGTGGCCGCTGCCACGCCGTTTTGGCCAAAAAGCTTGGTGAGCACCGCGGTGGCAAGGGACGTGGCCAGAATGTTGACAACGTTATTGCCCAAGAGGACCGAGCCGATCAGACGTTCATTGTCTTCGGTGATCTTCAGCGCCCGCTCGGCCCCTTTTGAGCCCTTATCTGCGTTCGAGCGCAGCTTGCCACGCGACGCTGCCGTCAGCGCGGTTTCAGAGCCGGAAAAAAAGCCCGAGAGGACAAGAAGGATCAGGATTGCGCCGGCGGTCACCCAGAATGCGGCGTCAAGTGTGGCGGTTTCCATCAGATACTTTCACGCAATATCACGATTGTTATGTAGTCTCGGCTGCCCGTCATCAAGCCTTCGCAGCTTTTGCAAGCGGGTGGTGCTCCAGCACCAGATCCTTGAGCCGTTCATCAAGGACATGGGTGTAAATCTCGGTGGTTGCCACATCCGCATGGCCCAGCATGGTCTGGATCGACCGCAGATCAGCACCGCCCGCCAAAAGATGCGTGGCAAAGGCATGGCGCAAGGTATGCGGCGTGACTTTGGCCGGAGAGACCCCACCCGCCACGGCAAATTCCTTGATCAGGCCAAAGAAGCGGTGCCGGGTCAGGTGCCCGGACTTGCCGCGCGACGGGAACAGGAATGGGGAGGCCGGTTTGCCGTCCTTGCGCGCCGCCTCTTCCGCCTCATCGCGCGCGCTCAGGTAAGCCGCCAAGGCCACCCGCGCCGGTGGTGACAAGGGCACGAGCCGTTCTTTGCCGCCTTTGCCGCGCACCAGCAACATGCGCGGGTCGCCGCGCGCTGCAGAGACAGGCAGGCTGACAAGTTCGGTCACGCGCATGCCGGTCGCATACAGCAATTCCATCAGGCAGGTATTGCGTAGCTTTTCCTTGGGCGAATTGCGGGCCGCCTCCAATAGCCGGTCCACTTCGGCGATATCAAGGGTTTTAGGCAGGCGTTTGGCGCGCCCTGGCCCCTTGATCTGAATGGCGGGGTTGTCGTCGCGCCAGCCTTCCTCGAAGGCAAAGCGATAAAGCTGTTTTATCGCAGACAGCCGCCGTGCGCGTGTGGATTTGGCGAGCCCCTCCGCCTCACAATCGATCAGGTAGCTTTCGACATGATCGCGCGTTGCTGTTTCAAAATGCTGCGCCCTGTCATCAAGCCAGCCGCTGAAATCGTGCAGATCACGGGCATAGGCCAGTTGCGTGTTGGTGGCGGCGTCAAGCTCGGCTGCCTGCGCCTCAAGAAAGGCCTGAATCCAATGTGCCATGGCGGCGGTCATGGGGTGCGGTCCAGGATCAGCATCTGCAAGGCCGCGCGACGGGCGACATCCTCGACCCCGACGGACCGTAAAAGCGCCAGCGCATCGGTGACCAGCCTGCTGTCACCCACATAACCCGCATTGAATTGCGCGATGGCGCGCAAGAGCGCCTCACCTAGCTTGCCTTCGCCCACGAGGGCTTCAATCGCGGCCGACGGGGCGGCTCCGTTAAAGGCCGCCTGGATCGCGATTTCTTCCGTTGTACGTGCGGGCACCTCTTGCGGAACACCCCGCGCCAACGCGACCAAAAACGGATCAAAGCCCAGCCCGACCTCTTGCGCGGCCAGTGCCACCTCTTCGTAGCCCGGCGATAGCAGCCCTATGTAGAAGGCGATTTCCGCTGCTTGACCCTCCAGCGGCAGATCCTGCAGGTCGTCTGCATAAAGCTTGGCAAAGGGCACTTCGGTGCGTGCATCCTGCATCGCCTGCCACGCAGCAGGCAGGGTTTCGCGCAGCCGCGCAGTATCCCTGTCGCGCAAGGCTGCATCAAACCGCTGGATCGCTGCGGCCCTGTCCCAAACGCCACCCGATGCCGCCGGGATCCGCGCAGTATAGAATTTCTGCAGTGTGTTTTCTGCGACAGAGCCATGCCGCGCCAGGCGTTCCGCCGCCTCCAACTGCGATTTCCACGCGGTCGTCGGGCGTAGATCGGCGTGGGCAAAGGCAAGGGGCAGCGTGGCGGTGATCAGCGGCTCCCCAATTGCCTCATGCATGCGGAAGGTCAGTGGGCTGACCCGCGCGGGTGGCGCGAGCGGCGGCTCCCCTTCAAACAATTCCGGATCAAGAAAGCGCGACAGCAAAGCCTCTTCGGCTTCAGAGATATCGCCCAGAACCCGGTTTGTGTTCAGTGTCAACGCAGCTGCAGGCCAGTCACCGTTGCGGGCGAGACAGAAGATGCGCGCCGGATATGTCGGCGCGACAGAGGCATTGGCGCGCATCACATCGCAGACCCGATCCTCGGTGCCTGTGAGGAGTGCCACATCAAACCAGCGTCGGAAAAGCGCAATTGTGTCGGGGTCCGCCTGTTCGATCAGGGATTGCGCGGGTTCCAGCGCGCCTAGGTCCAAAAGCTTGTCGACCCGAGCCAAAAACAATGCCCCTTCCGCGTCAGCATCAAAGGGCGCATCCGCCTCGGCGAGCATCAGCACGCGCAAAAAGTCCTGCATGGCCGGCAAGGTCTCAACCCGTTCCGCGCGGACAAGGTCGACCAAGGTCGCCTCATCGCTGTTGGCCCAGATCGTGCGCGGCAGTCCCGTGACTTCGGGCGGTAAAAGACCGACCGGGTCTTTCGAAGGGCGGTCCAGCGGCGTGACCGTGACTGAGGGGGAGGCAGCCGTATCCGTCACCGGCGGTTCTGCGACCCGCGACCGCTCGACGCTTTCCGATAGCCAATCAATGGCCGAAAGCGGTGCACCGTCCTGCGCGGTCGCGGCCCCTGCGAAAAGGCAAAGCGCAAGGGCGTTAATTTGTGTCCAGCGTAACAGGGCGCGTCACCTCTTCTGAGGGGGCTGCAAAATCAGCGGGAAAGAAGACCGGCCCGATATAGGCATAAGCCACCAAACCTGCCCCGCAAATGACAATCAGATACAGCACCGCTTTGATGAGACGCCACATGACCTGCCCAAACCTTTCAATTCTGCCTCAATATGTGGTCTACATGCCACCTTTGGCAGGGATTATATATGGCCTTTTGCGCAAGATCACGGCATTCATTCATTAAATTTTGCGTGCGACACTTTTGGTCGCATTTGAGGGATCACACTGCATGACAACAGCGTCGCATTATCGCCTGCACCGGACGGTGGTTCTGGTGGGGATGATGGGCTCTGGCAAGACGGCGATCGGACGCAGCCTTGCCGCGTTCTTGGACGTGTCCTTTGTCGACAGCGATGCAGCGATTGAGGAGGCGGCAGCCCTGACCATCCCCGAAATCTTCGCCCGTGATGGCGAGGCATTCTTTCGCAAGCGCGAGGCTGAGGTTTTGCGTCGGCTACTGTCCGGTCCGCCCGGCATCGTCTCAACCGGCGGCGGGGCGTTTCTGGCGGCCGAAAACCGCGATGCGATTGCCGAGATGGGCATCGCCCTTTGGCTTGATGCCGATCTGGAAACCTTGTGGGAGCGGGTGCGTCACAAGGATACGCGGCCTTTGCTGCGCACCGACGACCCGAAAGCCACGTTGACCGCGATCTATGAAGAACGTCAGCCGATCTATGCGCTGGCCGGATTGCGGCTGCCGGTGAATGGCACGGCAAGCATCGATGAAACGACGCGGGCCGTTATTCAGACCCTGCTTACACGCCCCGAAATACTAGAGGGAAATTCATGACCGCCAAAGTGCATGTCGATCTGCCGGGTCGGGCTTATGACATCCTGATTGGTCCGGGCGTCATCACAGAAGCGGGCCAGCGTGTGGCGGCACTTGGCGGGCGGCGGCATATCTGCATTCTGACGGATGAAAATGTCGCTGCAGCCCATCTTCCAGCCTTGCAAACAGCCTTATCCGATGGCGGTCTGAACAGTGACGCACTTATCCTGCCCGCTGGCGAGGCCACGAAATGCTGGGCGCAGTTGGAACGCGCGGTGGAATGGCTGCTCGCCCAGAAGGTGGAGCGCGGCGATGTCGTTGTCGCTTTCGGTGGAGGGGTCATCGGCGATCTGGCTGGTTTTGCCGCTGCGATCCTCCGGCGCGGTGTGCGGTTTGTGCAGATCCCCACGAGCCTTTTGGCGCAGGTCGACAGTTCCGTGGGCGGCAAGACCGGGATTAACTCGCCCAGTGGCAAGAACCTGATTGGGGCTTTCCATCAGCCGAGCCTTGTGCTCGCAGACACTGCACTGCTTGGTAGCTTAGCCAAGCGTGATTTTCTTGCAGGGTATGGCGAAGTGGTCAAATACGGGCTGCTGGGTGATGCGGATTTCTTTACTTGGCTTGAGGCGCAAGGACCTGCTTTGGCTGCGGGTGACATGGATGCGCGGGTGCGTGCGGTGGAACGATCCTGCCAGATGAAGGCCGAGATCGTGCAGCGCGATGAGACCGAGCAGGGCGACCGCGCGCTTTTGAACCTCGGTCACACGTTTTGCCATGCTTTGGAGGCGGCGACGGGCTATTCCGGCCGACTGCTGCATGGGGAAGGGGTGGCGATTGGTTGCGCTCTGGCATTTGAGCTCTCATCCCGGCTGGGCCTTTGCAGCCAGGAGGACCCGAGCCGTGTCCGCGCCCATCTGCGCGAAATGGGAATGAAGGTGGATATCGTCGATATTCCCGGCGATCTGCCGGATGCGGCGGGCCTTCTCGATCTGATGGGGCAGGATAAAAAGGTGCTGGATGGCAAATTGCGCTTCATCCTCGCGCGCGGGATTGGTGAGGCGTTCATCACCTCAGTCGTACCGCGCGATGCCGTTATGTCGGTGCTGGAGGACGCGCTCGCCGCGCGCTAGCGCTGATCGTCGTCAAACAGGTTGATCCCGTATTTCTTCGCGAAATTCAGGAAAAGCGGCACTTCCATGATCATCAACGTAACAATGGTGAATACGGCCCAGTTCACCTCAAAGAACAGCATACTGAACGGCACGCCGCTGCCCCAGAACAGCGCGCCCGCCACGAAAAGCGCAAGCGCTGAAAGAACCAGATCAATCGTCATGATCCGGTTCAACGTCTTCTCTTCAAGGCTGGGATAGATACCCAGATAAGCTACTGCGAGGATCACGCCGTTCAGGATCAGGATCTGAGCTTCAGGCGCGAATTGCATGATTTAGAACGGAATTTCGTCATCCATATCGCTGCCGCCTGCGGGCGCGTTGCCGCCACCGCCATAGCCGCCATCATTGCCGCCGTAGCCACCGCCGCCGTAACCGCCGCTGCTGCTCCCGCCGCCGTAATCGCCGCCCCCGCCGCCTTCACCGCGGCTGTCGAGCATGGTCAATTCGCTGCGATAGGGGCGCAGCACCACCTCGGTCGAGTACCGGTCCTGACCGCTCTGATCCTGCCATTTGCGGGTTTCCAATTGGCCCTCGATATAGACCTTGGAGCCTTTGCGTAGATATTGCTCGGCCACCCGGGCCAGTGGTTCGGAAAAGATCGCCACCGAATGCCATTCGGTTTTCTCGCGCCGCTCACCGGTATTGCGGTCTTTCCAGTTCTCGGAGGTGGCGATGCGCAGGTTGCAGACTTTGCCGCCGTTCTGAAAGGTCCGCACTTCGGGATCGGCGCCCAGATTGCCGATGAGAATGACTTTGTTCACTGATCCGGCCATTCTGGCACCTCCCGCGATTCTAATTTGCGCTTTTGTGACAGAGACGGGATGCCGCAACAAGGTTAACAGAAGGTGACCTTGGTTCTGCGGGCGCGAGGCACTATGTTCGGCAGGGTGGACAGGTGGGGAGCCAAACCATGCGCACTGTGCGAACACTTGGATTTCTGTGCGGCCTAAGCGCGGCCTTTCCCGCTTTGGCGCAGGAACAAGTCTCGACCATGTCGCGTAGCGGGCTTTTGCAAAGCCAGATCGATGTGCTGGAGGGGCGCGCGGCAGGGCAATATGCGAATTCGGTGCGGCTGCAGCCCCCGCGTGATGCAGGTCTGACCGCGATACCGCGTTACACCGGCAGCTATGCGGGGCCGTTTTTGAACAGCGCAAGGACAGCGGCGACACGTCATGGTGTGCCCGCTGATCTTTTCCTGCGCCTGGTGCAGCAGGAGAGCGGCTGGAACCCCAATGCAGTATCGTCCAAAGGGGCGCTGGGGTTTGCGCAACTGATGCCAGCGACAGCGCGCGCTTTGGGTGTCGACCCTCTCAACCCTGAACAAAACCTGGATGGCGGCGCGCGGTATCTACGTACGCAATATGAGACCTTTGGATCATGGCCGCTCGCGCTTGCCGCCTACAACGCCGGGCCAGGCGCGGTGACGCGCTACGGCGGCGTCCCGCCCTTTGCGGAGACGCGGCATTATGTGCAGGTGATCTGGGGTCGCTAGGCCCCCGAACCTATTCCGCTGCGATCTGGATCACAGGCTGCATATCGGCCAGATCAGCGTCGCTCAGATGACATTTGATCTGATGACCATCAGCCAGCATGCGCACCGGCGGCACCTCGCGTTCACACAGATCACCCACTTTCGACTTCCAGCGGCATCGTGTCTGGAACGGGCAACCACTGGGCGGGTTCATGGCTGACGGGATATCGCCCTCCAGAACGATATGCTGCTTTTCCACACTTGTATCGGCGATGGGCACGGCCGACAGCAGCGCCTCGGTATAAGGATGATAGGGCGGGGCGAAGACCTGATCGGTTGTGCCCAATTCTACCACGTGACCCAGATACATCACCATCACCCGGTCGCTGAGATAGCGCACGATGGACAGGTCGTGGCTGATGAAGAGGAGCGTTGTCTTATGTTCACGCTGGATTTCCATGAGCAGGTCTGTCACCGCCGCCTGTACGGACACGTCAAGCGCCGAGACAGGCTCATCCGCCACCACGATCCGTGCGTCACCGGCAAAAGCACGTGCGATTCCAACGCGTTGCTTCTGGCCACCGGAAAGCTGGCGCGGCATGCGGTCGGCAAAGGCACGGGGCAGTTTGACGAGATCGAGCAGCTTCAGCATCCGGTCCTTGCGTTCGGCGTCGTTTTCGCCAATGCCAAAGATTTCGAGCGCCCGGATGATCTGCCGCCCGACCGTCATGGAAGGGTTCAGCGTGTCAAACGGGTTCTGGAACACCATCTGGATGTCGGACACGGTTTTGGTGTCCCGATCCTCAATCGCGGTTTCGCCGATGGAGCGGTTATCGAGCAGGATTTGGCCGTCCGTTGCAGTCTCTAACCCCATGAGAACCTTGGCGAAAGTGGATTTGCCGCAGCCGGATTCGCCGACGATGGCCAGCGTCTCGCTCTCGCGGGCCTCGAAACTGAGCGTCTCATTCGCCTTCACGACCTTCTTGTCGCCGCCACCGAAGAGGGCGTTGGCCGCAACTTCATAGTACTTCTTGAGGTTGTCCATTTTCAGAACAACTGGCCCTGGTTCCGGCTTTTCGTGCGTTTCGGTCACGACAAGCGGTGCGTTCCAGTCAATTTCCTGGAATTTCAAACAACGCGTCTGATGTCGGTCATTGCCGGGCACGACTTCCATCGGGATAAAGCCCTGATCACAGCGCCCGGCTTCGAAATAGTCGCAGCGTGGCCCGAAATTGCAGCCTTGCGGGCGTTCGTGAGGCAGGGGGAAGTTGCCGGGGATGGCCACGAGGGGCCGCGCGTTTTTGTCGGCCCCGGGAAGGGGGATCGAGCGGAAGAGGGCCTGTGTGTAGGGGTGCTGCATCGTGTCGAAGACGTCTTCGATACTGCCGCGTTCGACCGCTTCGCCGGAATACATCACGCAAATCCGGTCACAGGTTTCGAGCACCAGCCCTAGATTGTGGCTGATGAAAAGCATCGATGTGCCGTATTTCTTGCCAAGGTCCTTGACCAGTTCGACCACGGCGGCCTCGACCGTCACGTCAAGTGCTGTGGTCGGCTCATCGAGGATCAAAAGCGACGGGTTTGCCATCAGCGCCATGGCGATGACGATACGCTGTTGCTGGCCGCCGGAAAGTTGGTGTGGGTAGCTTTTCAGCATGCGTTCCGGGTCGGGCAGTTTGACGTCGGTGACGACTTCCAGTGCTCGCGCATAGGCTTCTTTCTCGCCGATGCCTTCATGGATCATCGGGACTTCCATCAGCTGTTTGCCGATCTTCATGGCAGGGTTCAGCGATGCCATGGGCTCCTGATAGATCATGGCGATTTCGCTGCCGCGGATGTCGCGCAGCCGTTCGGGCGACATCTCGTTCAGGTCTTCGCCCTTGAACTTGATCGATCCGCCGACGATGCGTCCGTTCACACCCAGATCCTGCATGACGCCAAGGGCGACGGTGGATTTGCCGCACCCGGATTCGCCGACAAGGCCAAGTGCCTCGCCCGGCATGACGGTTGCGGAGAAGTCCATGACGGCCGGAATTTCACGCAGCCGGGTGAAGAAGGAAATGGACAGCTTGTCGATTTCAAGGATCGGTTGGGTCGGGTCTTGGGTGGCCATCAGCTGCCTCCGAATTCAGTGTAATGTGTTGTGACGGAGGCGCTCATCAGTCTTTCAGACTTTCTTCGCGCAGGCCGTCGGCCAGCAGATTGAGGCCCAGAACGAGGCTCATCAAAGCCAGCGCAGGGGGCAGGGCAGGGTGTGCGAAGACCAGAAGCAGCTTGCGCCCTTCGTTGATCGTGGACCCCCAATCGGGGCTTTCGGGGGGCAGGCCAAGACCGAAGAAACCCAATGTGCCGAGAAGGATGGTCGTATAGCCGATCCGCAGGCAGAAATCGACGATAAGGGGCCCGCGCGCATTTGGTAGGATTTCCCACAGCATGATGTACCACGCGCCTTCACCACGGGTCTGGGCGGCGGCCACATAGTCGCGCGTGCGCAGATCAAGCGTCAGACCGCGCACGATACGGAAGACCGTGGGCGCGTTCACGAAGACAACCGACACGAACACCACCAGCACGGTGATATCGAACCCATCGAGCCATGGCGGTAGGAAGTTGATCACCGTGCCACGCTGATTGATGACAGACAGATAAAGCCAGCCGAGGATCCCCAGAACCGGGATCATGATCGCCGTACGTTTCGCAGGCTGCGTGTAGTAGCGCGAGTTCAAGAGCACGAAGAAAAAGATCAGCGGGAAGAAGAACAGGAACGCCGCCATGTAGGACGGGATACCTGTCTGCACGATCTCCGGCGTGACCAGCAGATAGAAGAGCAGGATTACGGGAAAGGCTAGGATCAGGTTGGCAAGAAACGACAGAACGGTGTCGAGCTTGCCGCCATAATAGCCTGCAGGCAGGCCCAGCGTGATGCCGACCATGAACGCAAAAAGCGTGGCCAGCGGTGCGATCGCGATCACGAAGGTGGAGCCCGCCACCATCCGGCTGAACACATCACGGGCCAGGTTGTCACCGCCCAGAAGGTAGTGGGGCAGCAAACCTGCAGTCCCTTCTGGCACAGCCACGCCCGGCACTTTGTTCTTCAGACCCGAGACTTGCGTCAGGTAATCATGGGTGGCGATCCAGTCGAAGACGCCGAAGAAAAGGGCGGTAAACACCCAGAACATCACGAGCGCAAAGCCGATCATGCCCACGGTGCTGTCAAAGAGCTTGCCGTAAAGGCCGAGCCGCCGCTTATAGCGGATGGAGACAACGAACAGCACCACAAGTGCAATCCACACCGGCAGGAAACGTTTGGACATTTCGCCCACGATCCCGGCCTGTCCGTAGCCCATGAAAAGCGGGATCACGATATAGGCGAGAAGCGCCGCGACGATGACCAGCAACAGATATTTGCTGGCCGTCTCAAGCAACCCGATCACGCCGCCGCGCGATTGCAACGTGCCGTCAGGATTAGCCTGTAGAGTGACCGGGCCTGCTATGAAGGCCATGACGTTTTGCACGACGACTGCGACGAGATAAAGCGCAATCGCGATCCCGAAAACGGGGTTGAGGATGGTGCCGAGGCTGCCTGTCCATGTAAGCGGTTCCATGTCCGGGTCCCCCTTAAGAAATACGGATGCGTGGGTTCAGATAGACATAGCCGATGTCAGAGATCAGCTGTGTCAGAAGCACCACGAAAACAGAGATGACAGAGACGCCTAGGAGCATCTCAATATCGTTGTTAGAGGCCGCGCGGACCAGTTCCCACCCAAAGCCCTGATAGGTAAAGAGCGTCTCAACGATAACCACGCCATTCAAGAGCCACGGGATTTGCAGCATGATGACCGTGAAGGGGGCGATCAGCGCGTTCCTGAGCGCGTGTTTCAGCACGATCTTGGGGAAACTCACGCCTTTCAGTCGGGCGGTGCGGATGTATTGCGCGGTCATCACCTCGGCCATGGAGGCGCGGGTCATCCGCGCGATATAGCCCATGCCGTAAAGCGCGATGGTGATCACCGGTAGGAAGAAGTTCTCAAACGTCGCATCCTGCACCGCCGAACTGGCAGAGCCTTTGAACCATTGCATACCAAAGGTGGAGGTGGCGAAGAGCGCGATGAAGACAACACCCGATACATATTCCGGTGTCGCGGTGGAGATGATGGAGGCGGTGGACAGTGTCCGGTCCGTGCGAGAGCCTTCACGCATGCCCGCGAGCACGCCCACGATCAAGGCACCGGGCACCATGACAACCATGACCCAGAACATCAACTTGCCGGTATTGGCGAGGCGCGTGGGCAGCACCTCACTCACATCTTCCTTGGCGACGGTTGAAAAACCCCAATCGCCTTGCAGGATACCGCAGAACCGGGGCGCCTCCGAAGCGTCTTGGCCGGGGTCGATGCAGCGTCCGCGTATCTCGCCATCAGTTCCTTCAATCACATAGCCCGGCACGACGCCCAGCCATTGGCCGTATTTGACGGGCAGGGGCTGGGAATAGCCGCGATTGGCCAGCCATGTCTCAACCGCTTCATCGCTCATCCTTGCATTGCCTTGCGTCTTCGCAAGTTTTTCAAGGTTGGGCGCGAGGTTGGTGAGCCAGAAAACAATGAAGGTGAGGCATAATGCTGTCAGCAGCATCACGCCAAGGCGGCGCAGAATGAATAATCCCATCAAGACCCCTGTTGGTCGTTTGCGGGCGTGTTCACCCGCGTTTTTTGCCCATCGTTTATCGGTGGTGCGTGGTATGAAAAGGGCCGCGTCTAGTTTGAGGCGGCCCGATTTCGTTTAGGCGGCAAGCCCAATCTTATAGATCTGCGGCAGATACGCGATATGCATATCCCAGCCCACAAAGCCCGGCTTGGCATGGCGGTAAAGCGAGCGCCAGTAAGGCTGGATCGTCACACCTTCGTCGCTCATGATAGCCTGCAGTTTGCCCATCGTCTCGCGCCGTGCATCAGCGTCGGCGATGGAGTTTGCCTCGGCCAGCAATGCATCGAATTCGGCATTGGCGAAGCCGCTTTCGTTCCAGGCTTCACCGGAGCGATAGGCAAGGCCAAGGATCTGCGTATCAAGCGGACGGTGGTTCCAGTTGGTCGAGCTGAACGGGTATTTCGTCCAATCGTTCCAGAAGGTTGAGCCGGGGATGATCGTCCGTTTGACGTTGAAACCCGCATCGCGCAACTGAGCCGCAACCGCGTCAGTCGTGTTCTTGCGCCAATCGTCGTCGATGGAAATGATCTCCATCTCGAAGTCGGCCATGCCAGCTTCGGTCAGCAATTCCAAGGCTTTCGCAGGATCATAGGGCAGGCCGGGCACATCCGCCCAAGCGGGGTGCATCGGCCCCACATGCTGGTTTCGTGCAACTTCACCCAGGTTCGAGTAGCCAAGTTCTAGACAAACATCGTTGTTCACCGCCATGGCGATGGCCTGACGCACACGCTTGTCAGCGTAAGGCTGGATACCATCAACCTCAGCCAACTGGTTAGGCCGGATGGCGATGGTCGCACCCGAGGCCACTTCAGAGCGTTCCCAACCGATCCCTTCGAATACGTCAACAAAGTCGCCGACGGTTTCGTAGGTCATGTCGACTTCGTCTGCTGCGGCAGCGGCGACCCAGGCGGAGGGGTCCTGGCCGTAATCGATGTATTCGATCCGGTCGAGGAAGGCGCCTTTGCCAGCCGCATAGCCCCACCATTCGTGGCCTTCATTGCGCACGATCACGCCGCGCACACCAACCTCAAGGCTTTCAGGCATGTAGGGGCCCGTGCCGACAGGATTGTCGAGCATGGCATCGGGGTTAAAGCCCGCAGGCACAATCGCCGCCGGATAATCGGACATACCAGCAATCAGTGAGATGTCAGAGGCGGGCAGGTTCAGGCGCACGGTGTGACTGTCGACCACTTCGATGCCGCCATCAATGGCTTTTTCGGTGGTGTCGTCAATCAGAACCGCGAAACGGCCTGCCATGGAGTTGCCTTCGACTGTCTTGTCGCACCAGCCTTCGATGTTGCGGGCCACGTCTTCCGCTGTGAATTCGGTCCCGTCATTCCATGTCACGCCACGGCGGACATTGAGCGTATATTGGGTCGCGTCCTCGTTAACCTCCCAGCCTTCCAGCAGCATCGGCTCAAACGAGCCGTCAGAATTGTACTCAACCAGATATTCCAGCCAGCCGGCTGTAAAATAGGCGATCTGGGTCCAGTCATAGGTGCGCGGATCTTTCAGCGCCCGCACTTCCATCTGCATGCGCAACGTGCCGCCTTGCTGGGCATGCCCGGCAGCCTGCGCTGGCGCGTTCATGCCAAGTAGACCGTAAGCTGCGGATGTGGTTACCCCCAAAGCGGTCGTGCGCGCCAAAAACTCCCGTCGGCTGAGTTTGCCGGCTTTCGCTTCTTCGGCATACATCAGCGCAGCTGGATGGATGGGCTTTCGTGATGGCGTCATTATTTTCTCCCTGTGACACATCTTTTTATAGCGTCGGCTTGTTGCGCGCCTTTGTCGCGTGGCGCCGCCGTCTGTCCCATTCCGCACGTTTTCCGGGCGCAGGTCAACCGACGCTTTGATCAAACACTTGTCAAAAGCGACATCTGACATGTCGGAAAGCGACATCGCGCGCTTCACCATCAAAGCGCTTTGGTGCCGCATCGCAGCAATAAGCGGCGCTCAGATTCGTGCGCCCGCACCGCCTGTGCGCCGGAAATCTGAGGGCGTTTGGCCCGATTTTTCCTGAAAACTGCGGGTGAAGTAGGCGGCGGACCGAAAACCGAGCCGCCGTGCAATGTCCTGCACCGGCTCTTTCGTGTCGCGCAGCAGCATGCATGCCTCATAATGGATACGTTCGTTGAGGAGCTTTAGCGCCGAGCGTCCGCAGGTCTGCTGGCAGACACGGGTCAGATGGGTTGGGGTGACGTTCAGCGCCGTGGCGAAATCGGCAACGCTGCGATCGGCCGCAAAGTCGCGGGCAATCAGTGTCGCATAGCGCGCGACAAGCTTGCCTGCCGCTGAATTGCGGCGCTGGTCGATGCTGGCCGGGTCGCGGGCCTGCAACTGACGCTCGACGAAGATCGTCAAAAGGCCGAGATGGCAGGCTGCCGCACGATCATCGCCACCGGGCTGGAGCTCACGTTCAATTGCCTCAATATAGCCCTGCAACTCTTTTTGCGGGGCGACATCACGCAGCCGCAGGTGAAATGGATGGTCGGGCCAGTCTGTGATTGATGGCAAGGTCATGATCTGACCAAAGACCGTTGGACCCACTTCGAGGCCATAGATCGTCTCGGCTGGAATGAAGATCAGGTTGTTGGGCCCATAGCCATTTGTCAGCCCAGCAACGGTGATACGGCCCTGTCCCTTGGTGATGTGGATCAGGCGCGGCGTTGCATGGCTGCGCATCGCTTCGGTCCGCCATTTTGCTGCCGGTCCGGCATAGGTCAATGTGGCCAGCGCCAGCGCTGGTTTGACATCGCTCATCATCGTCATCAACTTTGCCTCAATGTTGATTTTTGACAAGTTTCTCCAGAAAGCGCTGCGGAATCAACGGTCTGGGTGATCGGCGAATCGCAGTGTTGCGGATATGTCAGCCGTTGCGATGGGCAGGTGATACCAGTCCTTTTGCCGCGCGCGGAACCACGTGCGCTGGCGTTTGGCGTATTGGCGCGAGGCGATGATTGCGGCCTCGCGCGCGGCCTCCAGCGACATCTCACCCTTCAGATGGGCGATGAGTTCGGGCGCGCCGATTGCCTTGGAGGACAGGTGGTTGGGGTCCCAGTGATCCAACATCGCCCGCGCCTCATCCAGCGCGCCCTCTGCCAGCATCAGATCGAAGCGCCGCGCGATGCGGTCGTTCAGCCACTCCTTCGGAGCATCCAGCGTGATGGCGACGGTTTGGTCCAACGGCAATAGCGGCGGCGGCGTCGCCTGTTGCCAATTGCGCAAAGAACGGCCTGTGTTCTCTTGCACCTCCCACGCCCGTTGCACGCGCATACGATTGGCCGTATCGATCCCTGCTTTGGTCTCCGGATCAAGCGCGGCCAACATCTCTGACAGTAGCAGCGTATCGGCATGCGCGCGCAGCGCGTCTGGTGTTGCTGGGATTTCGGCCAGACCGGCGGTCAGCGCATGAAAGTTGAGCCCGGTGCCGCCGACGATGATCGGCCGGTCCGGGCCGTCCAAGAGGGGCGCAAGATCACGCAGCCAGTGTCCGACCGAGTAGTCGGCATCAAATGGGACGTGCCCATAAAGTGCGTGGGGCGCTTGCGCGAGATCAGCATCATCCGGCCGTGCGGTCAAGATGCGCCATCCGTCAAAGACCTGCAACGCATCCGCATTCACGATCACGCCGCCCTGCATCTTTGCGATATGGAGCGCCAAGGCCGATTTGCCGGACGCGGTCGGTCCGGCAATCAAAATGGGCTTGTCTGGGAGAAGTGTGATCATCAAGGTTATTTGCACGTTACTGGCTGCGACGCCCGTACATAGGAAAGGGAAACTGACAGGAAAAGCCCATGCTCATCGTTCTCAACGGATATCCGGGCGTTGGCAAGCTGACCATTGGCCAAATTCTGGCCGAACGTCTGCAGGGACGGCTTCTGGACAACCACACGGTTTACAATCCTGCTTTTGCGCTCACGACATTCAAGTCGCCAGCATTCTACGATGCTGTGCGGGCGATGCAGGTGCTGACCGACGACTTAATTGGCCGATTGGATGCGCGTATTCCGCTGGTTCTGACCGAAACCTTGGCGGGTTCGGCGCCATGGGGCGATGAATGCTGGAAGCGTATCGAAAAGCTTGGTCGGATCCGTGGGCCTTTTTACGTGGTTCATCTTCTTTGTGACCCAGAAGAGAACGTGCGACGCATTCAGGAACCTGGTCGTGAGTCAAAACGCAAACCGCGCGATGCAGAAATGGCGCTGCGCAACCACAAAGACGGATATCGCCTTTATGGCGATGACGCCAAAAACCTGCTCCGTCTCGACGTGACTGACCTGTCGCCCGATAAGGCTGCAACAGAGGTCCACAACTGGATCGCGTCGCAGGGTTGAAATCATGACGCAATCCTTTGCCCAAACGGTTTTGAGGGCCATTGAACCCCGCAACCTTTTGGGACATTTTGCGCGCCAATAACAAAGCGCATCAGGGGGACGCCATGACCGATATCGAGACAACCACGTTCAAACGTGTGATGCTCAAAATCTCTGGCGAGGCGCTGATGGGGGACACGAGTTTTGGCTTGCATCCACCGACCGTGCAACGGGTCGCGGCGGAGATCAAAGCGGTCCACGATCTCGGGGTCGAGATCTGCATGGTGATCGGCGGGGGGAACATCTTTCGGGGCTTGCAAGGATCGGCCCAGGGGATGGAGCGGACGACGGCCGATTATATGGGGATGCTGGCCACGGTGATGAATGCGCTGGCGATGCAGTCCGCGCTGGAAGAATTGGGCATTCATACGCGCGTGATCTCGGCCATTACGATGAACGAAGTGGCCGAGCCTTACATTCGCCGCCGCGCAGTGCGGCACCTCGAGAAAAAGCGGGTCTGCATCTTCGCCGCCGGGACCGGGAACCCTTACTTTACCACTGACACTGCGGCAGCTTTGCGTGCCAGTGAGATGGCTTGTGAGGCGATCCTGATGGGCAAGAATGTGGACGGCGTCTATGACAAGGACCCGAAGAAACATGCGGATGCGCAGCGTCTCGACAAGATCGGCTATGATGAGGTGTTGCAGAAGCGCCTTGGGGTAATGGATGCGAGCGCGATTGCGCTGGCCCGTGACAACAACCTGCCCATCGTTGTGTTTTCGTTGAACGAACCTGGTGGGTTCCGTGGGATCATGGCGGGTGAGGGGACCTATACCATCGTCGAAGACTAACATGCGCGGTCGGGTCGCGCTCTTTCTTCGCGGGCTGCCTTGATCCGCATTTTTGAACTTTCGAAAACATGATTTTGCTCAATTTCTGCGCGATCCTTGCGGATAACCTGACCTATACAAGGAACGCACCATCGCGTAATAGGTTCAAAAGTAGGGCAAAGTGGCCCCGAGGAAGAGCAAAGAATGTCTGAAGAATTTGAACTTGATACCGATGACCTGGGCCGCCGGATGGATGGCGCGATTGCGAATTTGCGGACGGAACTGGCCTCGCTGCGCACGGGCCGCGCGTCCGGGTCGATGCTGGAACCCGTGATGGTCGATGCATATGGTACGATGACGCCCATCAATCAGGTCGGCACAGTGAATGTGCCAGAGCCGCGCATGGTCACCATCAATGTCTGGGACAAGGGTCTGGTCGGCAAAGTCGAAAAGGCCATCCGCGAAAGCGGTCTGGGGATCAATCCGCAGATGAATGGCACGATCATCATGTTACCCATTCCCGAACTCAACGAAGAACGCCGCCGTGAGCTAAGCAAGGTGGCGGGGCAATATGCCGAAGGCGCGCGTGTTTCTATTCGCAACCTGCGCAAGGACGGGATGGACCAGATCAAGAAGGCCAAGGCCGATGGTCTCTCTGAAGATGATCAGAAATTCTGGGAAAGCGCGGTTCAGGAACTAACCGACGCCCATATCGCCAAAGTTGATGAAACGCTTGAGACCAAGCAAACCGAGATCATGCAGGTCTAGGCCATCTAATCAGTAAAGGGGCCATCCATGCCCAAAGACGCAGACGCAAAGATCAACCCGGCCCATGTCGCAATCATCATGGATGGCAATGGCCGTTGGGCGCAAAAGCGGGGTCGCCCGCGGCTCTTTGGGCACCATGCCGGCGCGCGGCGCGTGCGCGAGATCGTGAAGGCCTGCCCTGATCTGGGAGTGAAGTACCTGACGATCTTTGCGTTTTCGACCGAAAACTGGAAGCGGACTCAGACCGAGGTGGCGGGGCTCATGAGCCTCTTTCGTAAGTATTTGGAGCGCGAGGCGCAGGAGCTTTTCGAAAGCGGTGTCTGCGTGCGGTTTATTGGCGACCGGATCCGGCTGGACGACAAGCTGGTCACATTGATGGACGATCTGGAATTGCGCACGGCGGGCAACGACCTCGTGCACCTGACAGTGGCACTCAATTACGGTGGACGGGACGAAGTGACGCGCGCGGCTAAGCGGCTGGCCTATGAGATTGAGCAGGGGCGCCTGACACATGATGATGTTGATGCAGAAACCCTATCGAAGTTCCTCGATACACATGTTTTGCCCGACCCCGATCTGGTGATCCGCACCAGTGGCGAGGCGCGGATATCGAACTTCCTGCTCTGGCAATCGGCTTATGCGGAGTACGAATTCATCGACACGCTCTGGCCCGACTTCACGGCAGATGAATTTGCCAAAGTTCTTGCCAGCTTTGGCGGTCGTGAGCGCCGGTTTGGGGCGATTCTGGCCTGACAATGACACCCCCACCTGCCAATCCGACCAAGTGGGATGATCTGACCGTTCGCATCGCCTCAAGCGCCGCCATGGTGGTTGTCGGCGCCGTTGGCGTAATCCTCGGTGGCGTCTGGTTCCAGATGATGGTCGTTTTCGTCAGCGCCGTCATGATCTGGGAACTCTGGATGATGATCCGCCCGAAAGAGCCGACAAAAGGCATGCTGCTCGCGGCCCTTGCGGCGTCGGTCATGTCAGGGCAGTTAACGCAGGCCACACCCTGGGGGTTCTTGCTGTTTCTGATCGTGCCGCTGATCGGGATCTCGCAACTCAAGACGGAAAAGAAGACATTCTTTGTTTTCGCCTTGGGCATTCAAGTCGCGGGCTGGGGGTTGGTGCATTTCCGGGTCGATTATGGGTTCACCTGGCTTTTGTGGCTGATGTCAGTCGTGATTGTCACGGATATCTTTGGCTATTTCGCGGGCAAGGCCTTTGGCGGCCCGAAATTCTGGCCCCGGATCAGCCCAAAGAAAACCTGGAGCGGGACCGTGGCAGGCTGGATCGGGGCCGGTATCGTCGGGTTCATCTTCACGCTTCTAACCAATGCCGGGGTGTGGGTGATTTTGATCTCAATGATCCTCAGCTTCGCTGGCCAGATGGGTGATATCGCAGAAAGTGCGCTGAAGCGGCGGATGGGGGTAAAGGACAGCTCAACCCTCATCCCCGGTCACGGGGGGCTTTTTGACCGGTTTGACGCATTGCTGGGGGCTTCGCTTTTTCTGATTTTCGTCGCTGACATTGTCGATGTTCCGGGGGTGGTCTTTTGAGGCGGATCACGTTGTTTGGGGCAACCGGATCGGTGGGCCAGAGCGCCATTGATCTAATTGCGCGCGATGATCAGGCTTACGATGTTGTAGCGCTGACCGGCGGGCGAAACCTCCAACAACTGGCAAAAGATGCCGTCCGGCTGAAGGCCGATCTTGCGGTAACGTGCTATCCCGAATGCTATGATGAACTGAAAGCTCTTCTTGACGGCTCGGGCGTCGAGGTTGCCGCCGGGCCGGACGCTGTGGCAGAGGCGGCTTCGCGACCGGTTGATTGGGCTTTGTCGGCGATTGTAGGTGCCGCCGGACTTGTGCCGGGCCTCGAGGCGCTGTCACACGGCACCACCCTTGCGCTGGCCAATAAGGAGTCGCTGGTGACTGCTGGGCCGCTTTTGCTGGGCCGTGCGAAGGCGCATGGGGCGACGGTACTACCTGTGGACAGTGAGCATTCGGCCGTCTTTCAGGCGCTTGTGGGCGAGCATATGGCCGCTGTCGAGCGGGTGATCATCACCGCAAGTGGCGGTGCGTTTCGCGATTGGCCCGTCGAAAAACTGGCGCAAGCGACATTGGCTGAGGCCTCAAGCCATCCCAACTGGAACATGGGCCAACGGATCACCATCGACAGCGCATCGATGTTTAATAAGGCCATGGAACTGATTGAAACGAAAGAGTTCTTCGAGGTTTCGCCCGGTATGATTGAGGTACTCGTGCACCGCGAAAGCCTGATCCATGCGATGGTGGGGTTCAATGATGGGGCGCTTATGGCACATGTGGGGCCACCCGATATGCGGCATGCGATCGGTTATGCGCTGCATTGGCCGGAACGCAAGGACTTGCCGGTCGAGCGGCTGGATCTGGCGCACATTGGTCAACTGACCTTTGAGGCACCTGATCCTGAACGCTACCCGGCCTTAGCGATTGCGAAAGACGTGATGGTGCAGGGTGGCCTATCAGGAGCAGTCTTCAATGCTGCGAAGGAACGTGCGCTTGATGCGTTCATCGCGAGTGAGATCGGATTTCTGGACATGTCACGGGTTGTTTCCGCGACGTTGGACAAAATGTCATCGGACGGTGGGCTGCAAAATGCCGCAATCACTCTAGATAACGTGCTTGAGACAGACAGGCTGGCCCGTATCCGCGCGGGCGAGGCCATCAGCCAATTGGGATAATGCCTTGGACCTGATGCAATTCGTGCCGATATTCGGCAATTTCGCCTTTATGATTGCGGCCTTTGTGGTGGCACTGTCGGTCATCGTCGCGATCCATGAGTATGGCCACTATATCGTCGGGCGCTGGTGTGGCATCCATGCGGAGGTCTTTTCGCTTGGCTTTGGACCAGTACTTTTCAGCCGGACGGACAAACGGGGAACCGAATGGCAGATCGCGGCGCTGCCGCTTGGTGGATTTGTCAAGTTCCTGGGCGATGCCAATGCGGCGAGTGTTGGCTCTGACGGCTCGGTTGCAGAGGTGGATATGCGCCGCACGATGCTGGGCGCGCCGCTTTGGGCCCGCGTCGCCACGGTTGCGGCTGGGCCGATCTTTAATTTTGTCCTGGCGATTGCGATCTTTGCCGGGTCCATCATGTATGAGGGGCGTGCCGTTACACCTGTAACCTTTGGTGAGCTTCGCGATCTGCCGCCCAGCTACACAACAGAGCTTGAGCCGGGCGACGTGCTCATTGCGATTGAAGGCCAGCTTTTTGATGACCCTGACCGTGAAGGGATGCTGATTGATCTTCTGCCGTTGGAAGAGCGATTGGACTATCTGGTTGAGCGCAACGGGGTCGAGGTGATCGCCGAAGGCCCGTTCCTGATGCCAACGGCGGTTTCCAGTGTCGTACCGCGTTCCGCCGCTGATGACGCAAACATCAAAGTAGGCGATGTGATCACTGCCGTGGACGGGCAGGAGATATTTGCCTTTCCGCAATTGCAAGAGCTGGTTCTTGCAGCTGAAGGAGCGCCACTCGAGCTGACTCTATGGCGTGATGGCGACGAACTGACTGTCACACTTCAACCCCGCGCCACAGACGAGCCGCGCCCGGGCGGCACCTTCGAAAGGGTGTACCGCATCGGGATTGCCGGGCAGTTGTTCTTTGATGCGCAGACCGAGCCGATTGGACTGGCAGAGGCCACCCAGCTCGGTGCCCAAAGCCTTTGGAACCTGCTGACAACCTCATTGTCCGCCTTGCAGCATATGATTGTTGGCCAGATTTCGACATGTAATCTGTCTGGCCCGGTTGGCATTGCCGAAACAAGTGGCTCGATGGCCGAACAGGGGGCGCGCAGCTTCATCTGGTTTATTGGTGCCCTGTCGGCTGCTGTCGGCATGATCAATCTCTTCCCGATTCCGGTTCTGGATGGGGGGCACCTTATGTTTTACGCCTATGAAGCGGTTGCCCGCCGTAAACCGAGTGAAAAGGCCGTTCAGGTGTTCATGTTCGTGGGACTGACGCTGATTTTGTCGCTGATGACATTCACCATTCTCAACGACACGTTGCTCTGCCCATAAGCGGCGCCTTGCCCCAAATGTGTGGGGCTTTCTCTCACCCATTTCACCCTGTTTCATAAAGCGGGGCGAGAGCCGTTTGGTGTTTTGACATCCCCTTGAGGACGGGCTACTCCGACAGGAACTGGGATGTGAGACGGGCGGTAAAAATGAAAAGAATAGTCGAACTGATCAAGGCGCAAAGCCGCGGTCTGCTGCAACACTTATGCGCGGTTTTTCTGGTACTTTTCACGGCGACGCAACTGCATGCGCAAAGTGTGACCGTGAATTCAGTCACATTCGAAGGGAACCAGCGTGTCGCGGACGGAACGATCCTTACATTCGCAGAAATTGATCTGGGTGAAACGCTGACAGTGGCGGAACTCAATGATGCGGGGCAGCGTATCCGGGCGTCTGGCCTGTTTGAAAGCGTGGACGTCATTCCACGCCGGGGCGGTTTGCTCATCAGTGTGGTTGAATATCCGACCATCAATGTCATCAATATCGAAGGCAATGCGCGTCTGCGTGATGCCCAGCTTTTACCGCTGATCCAGTCGCAGCCGCGCCGGGTCTTCAACCCCACACAAGCCGAAGCCGATACGGCAGCGATCACGCAGGCCTATGCTCAGCAGGGCCGCATCAATGCGATTGTGACCCCTCGCATCATTCGGCTTCCAGACAATCGGGTGAACCTTATCTTTGAGGTTGTCGAATCCGCCGTGACCGAGATTGAGCGGGTGTCTTTCTTGGGTAACCGCACCTTTTCCGACGGTCGCTTGCGCCGCGTGCTGGACACTAAGCAGGCCGGTATCTTTCGCACGCTTGTGCGGCGCGATACATACTCGCCAGAGCGCATTGCGCGTGATCGTGAATTGCTGACGGATTTCTATCGCTCACGCGGCTTCGTTGATTTCGTCGTTCAAAACGTGGACGTGACGCTCACCAATGAACGGGATGCTTATCTGGTGACGTTCAATCTGCGTGAAGGTCAGCGCTTTACCTTTGCCAACGTGTCGGTACGCAGCGAAATCCCCGGCGTGAATGCGTCCGAGTTTGAAAGCGCCGTGCGGGTGCGCCGTGGTGCTACTTATTCACCTGTTCCCGTCGATACGGATGTTGACCGTATTGAACGCCTGGCACTGCAGCGGGGGCTCAACTTTGTGCGCGTTGAGCCGCGCATCACCCGCAACGACCGGGATCTGTCGCTGAACATCGAATATGTGATGGTCCCCGGAGAGCGGATTTTTGTGGAACGGATCGATATCGAGGGCAACGGGACGACCCTTGATCGGGTCATCCGCAATCAGTTCCGTGTGGTCGAGGGCGATCCGTTCAATCCGCGTGAAATCCGCCAGAGTGCACGCCGCATCCGGGGCTTGGGCTTTTTCGAGAGCGCAAATGTCGATACCCGCCCCGGCACATCGCCCAATCAGGTGATCGTGGATGTTGATGTGGTTGAGGGGCCGACGGGGGAATTGTCGTTTGGCGCGAACTTCAATAGCGATACCGGTTTTGGATTGGTAGCCTCTTACCGCGAACGGAATTTCCGTGGCCGTGGTCAGCGGTTCAGCTTTGATGTCTCAACTGCCGAAAACAACCAACGCTACGGCTTCGGCTTTGCGGAACCCAACCTCTTGGGCCGCGATCTGCGTTTTGGCATCGACCTCTCCTATCGGACGACCAACAACGAAAACGCCCTTTACGATACTGAAGCATTGCGGCTCAGCCCATCATTGCGTTTTCCCGTCAGCGAAAACGGGCGATTGTCGGTGTTCTATGCCCTTGAGTACACCGACATTAGCGATGTGTCCGACGATGCCAGCCAGATCATCCAGGATGAGGCGGAGCAGGGCGGCCTTACAACCAATGCGCTTGGGTACAACTACAGTTTCGACACGCGCCGCACGGGGCTGAACCCGAATGCGGGCGTCTTGTTCCGCTTTGGGCAGGAGTTTGGTTTTGGCGAGACACAGTTTATCAAATCGACCGCTCTCGCGGGGGCTGAGACACGTATCTTCAACGAAGAGGTGACATTACGCGCCACGTTGGAAGGTGGGAACTTGACCTACCAGGATGGCAGCAGCCGGGTTACCGACCGTTTCTTCCTCAACAGCCGGCTTATGCGTGGCTTCGATCCAGGTGGCATTGGTCCGCGTGACGCAGATACCGATGATGCGCTTGGCGGTAACTCCTTTGCCGTCGCTCGACTTGAGGCAGAATTCCCCCTTGGCTTGCCAAGTGAATATGGCATCTCGGGCGGTGTGTTCCTGGACCACGGCGCCTTGTGGGATGTGGGGGAAACCGGATCGGCCAGCGTGCTGTCTGACGACCCGATTGCGCGAACTGTCATCGGTGCGTCGATCTTCTGGACCACGCCCATTGGCCCCTTGCGGTTCAACTTCACTGAACCTCTGGATGTGCAGGATTTTGATGAGCCGCGCTCATTCGATCTGACAGTCTCAAGTAGCTTCTGATGCGGTTCTGGCGGGCCTTTATTGTTTGCATGCTGCTGGCGTTGCCGGCGGCTGCGCAACAACTGCAATCCGGCCCGGACATTCTCATTATCGAGAGTGAGCGGCTTTACCCTGAGACGCTTTATGGCCGCAGGCTCGCGCGCGAGCTTGAGATGAGAGCTTCGGAGGTGCAGGCCGAAAATGACCGGATCGCCGAGACGCTGACCGCAGAAGAGCGCAGCCTGACCTTGCGCCGCCCCGACATGACACCCGAAGAGTTTCGGGCCGAGGCGGATGCGTTCGATGAAAAAGTGCAAGAGGTACGCCGTGTCCGCGACGCCAAGAATGCCGAACTTCAATCGGCCGATGCGGCAGCAAGGGCCGAGTTTGAAGACCGGGTGCAAAGCGTCATCGCTGATATGATGCTGGAACGCGGCGCGTTGATGGTGATGGACCGCCGCAATGTGATCATGTCGATCCGCGCGGTCAACATCACCGACGATCTGATCGTTCGCATTGACGCGGCCTTGGGCGATGGTACCCGTTAGCCGGTGCTTGCCCCGTCTCTGCGCGCTTGCTAGGGGTGGGGGAGCGGACGAAGAACCGCAAGAATAACAAGGAAATGCTGTCCGATGTCCGATGTGGTGACCGAAGCAGATATTCAACTGATCCAGAAAATCCTGCCGCATCGCTATCCTTTCTTGCTGGTCGATAAGGTGCACAGCATCGAAGGAACCCAATCGGCGATTGGTATCAAGAACGTCACCATGAACGAGCCGCATTTTCAGGGTCATTTTCCCGGCAACCCGATCATGCCCGGTGTCACGATTGTCGAGGCGATGGCGCAGACGACGGCTGTGATGGTGGGCGCCTCGCTGGGTCTGACCGACGGCAATCTGCTGGTCTATTTCATGGCGATTGACGGCTGCAAGTTCCGCCGCAAGGTCGTACCGGGCGATGTGCTTGAGATGCATGTGGAGACGACCCGCGGCAAGCCCGGCGGCAAAGTCTGGCGCTTTAAGGGCGTGGCCAGTGTTGATGGCGAGATGGCCGCAGAAGCCGAGTTCACCGCGATGATGGATATGCAGGGCTGATGGCCGGGATCCACCCCTCTGCCGTGGTCGCCGAAGAGGCGCAGATTGGTCCGGGTTGCGCGATTGGCCCGTTTTGCGTGATCGGCCCGGAGGTGGTTCTGGGTGCCGATGTGAACTTGAAGAGCCATGTCGTCGTGACAGGCGACACGCATATCGGCGATGGCACAGAGATTTACCCCTTTGCTGTGATCGGAGAAATCCCGCAGGACAAGAAATTCGGCGGCGAAAGGACCCAGTTGCGTATCGGTGCCCGCAACCGCATTCGTGAACATGTCACCATGAATACGGGTACGGCTGGTGGCGGCGGCCTGACGCGTGTCGGCGATGACGGTCTATTCCTTGCGGGCTGCCATGTGGCCCATGATGCGCAGATCGGCGACCGGGTTGTTCTGGTCAATTCGGTCGCAATAGGCGGCCACTGCATCGTCGAAGATGACGTGATCGTGGGCGGGCTTTCGGGCGTGCATCAGTTTGTGCGCATTGGCCGGGGCGCGATTATCGGCGCACTGACAATGGTTGCCAATGATGTCATCCCGCATGGTCTTGTCGTTGGGCCACGTGGTGAATTGGACGGGCTGAACCTCGTGGGACTGAAACGCAAAGGCGTGAAACGCAGCGATATCACGGCACTGCGCGCCGCGTTCCAGATGCTCAAGGACGGTGAGGGCACGTTTCAGGACCGTGCGCGCAGGCTGGCCGATGAAAGCGATAGCGACTTTGTCCAGCAGATGGTGGCTTTCATTCTTGGTGCCTCCGATCGCAATTTCCTGACGCCGAGATAGCGGATGCTGGCCCTGATCGCAGGTACCGGTGATCTGCCGCCCGCGCTGGTCGCGCGCCTGCCGGAGCGTCCTTTGATCTGTGCCTTGCAGGGATTTGACCCCGCATTGCCCGTCGATATCCGGTTCCGGTTGGAGCATCTGGGCACCTTCATGCAAACGCTGCGGGACGCTGGTGTCACGCGTATCTGCATGGCCGGTGCGATCCGGCGCCCTGAGATTGACCCGAGTGCAATTGATGAGGCCACCAAACCCTTGGTGCCGCGCGTCCTTGCTGCCTTGGGTCAGGGGGATGATGGTGCCTTGCGGATTGTGATTGGACTGTTGGAAGAGCATGGATTTGAGGTGCTGGCCGCCCATGTGATTGCCGCAGACTTGCTGCCTAGTCCTGGTGTCCTGACGAAAACGGCGCCGTCTGACCAGCACCATAAAGATGCAAGCGTGGGCGAGTTTTGTGTGGGTGCTATGGGCAAAGCGGATAAGGGGCAGGCCTGTCTGGTCACGCAGCAAGAAGTCGTGGCCGTCGAAGACGCCGAGGGTACCGATGCGATGATCGCCGCCTATGCCAAGGGCGAGACACCACAGGGCGACGATGACTTTCTCGGCATCGTTTCGGATGCGGCCACCTCCGCCTTTGATGGGCTGACAAGCTTGGTGGTGGGGGAGCCTTTGGACAAATCTGCAGGCGCAGACACAATCCTTTTCAAAGCGCCCAAACCTGATCAGGATCGCCGTGCTGACCTCCCAGTGATTGGCCCTGCCACGGCGCAAGGGATCGTCAATGCGGGGTTTGCGGGCATCGTGATCGAAGCGGGGGGTGTGATGGTGCTTGAGCAGGAAGAGGTCATCTCCATTCTGGATGCGGGCGGCGCTTTCCTGTGGGTCCGTGAAAAAGGGGCAGAATGAGGGTCTTTCTGATCGCGGGCGAGCCGTCGGGTGACAAGCTGGGCGGCGCGCTGATGGCCGGACTCAAAGAGCTGCGCCCGAACGTCACCTTTGACGGGGTAGGCGGCTCGCTGATGCAGGCCGAAGGGCTGGTCAGCCGCTTTCCGATGGATGAGCTGAGCGTCATGGGCCTCGCCGAAATCCTGCCGAAGTACCGCGCACTGAAGGCCCGGATCAGGCAGATGGCCGAGGCGATTTTGGAGACCAAACCCGACGTACTGATCACCATCGACAGCCCGGATTTCTGCCTGCGCGTCGCACGTCTGGTGCGGGCAGCGAGCGACATCCGCACGGTCCACTACGTGGCACCTACCGTCTGGGCCTGGCGCGCGGGCCGGGCGGCCAAGATGGCGCAGCATATCGACCATGTGTTGGCGCTCTTCCCGTTTGAGCCGCCTTACATGCAAGCGGCAGGCATGGATTGCGATTTTGTCGGCCATCCGGTGGTGGCGGAACCGGTTGCCACGCTTGACGAAGCCGCCGCCTTGGGGTCGGGCACGGTGGTTCTGGTCCTGCCCGGTAGCCGCAAGGGCGAGGTATCGCGCCTGGCTGACCGCTTTGGCGATGCTGTAGCCCGGATCGCGGCAGAGGTACCGGATGCGCGTTTTGTCATACCGACGACCGAAGGGGTGCATGCGCTGGTGCAAGAGCGGGTGCAGCATTGGTCAGTGCCCGTCACGGTCTTGCCGCCCGCATCACCGGAAAAGGCGCTGTGGTTCCGGCGGGCAGATGTCGCCCTGGCGGCTTCTGGTACCGTGTCCCTGGAACTTGCGGCCAACGGCACGCCGATGGTCATCGCCTATGACATGGCCTGGCTCAGTCGCATGATCATCTCGCGGATGCTGCTGGTTGATACGGTGACGCTTGTCAATCTCGTCAGCGAGACGCGGGCCGTGCCGGAGTTCATCGGCAAAGATTGCCAGCCGGGTCCGATTGCCGATGCGGTGCTGGCGGTTCTGCAGGACCCGGGCGCACAGTTGGACGCGATGCGCGTCACGATGGAGCGGCTGGGGCAGGGCGGTGAAGCGCCGGGCCTACGCGCGGCGCGCGCGGTACTGGACCGCCTGCAGCAATCGCCCGTCGATGATGATAAGCCCAAGAGCGAGTAGCGCGAAACCGGCATAGGCGCGCAGCGGCAGCGCCTCACCCAACACAAGCGCGCCAAGGACGATGGCCACAGGCGCCACAAGCAGCGTGACCAGCATCAGATTGCCACTGCCCGCCATGGCCAGAACCCGGTAGTAGAGCAGATAAGCAACGGCGGTCGCGATGATGGCGTAATAGGCGACGGCGGCCCAGGTCTGCGGCGCAAGCGCGAGGCTGAACGGCCCTTCGATAATCCAGGCGGCAGGGATGGTGATTAGGCTTGACCCGGTCAGCATACCCGCAGCGGCCACCTGTGGCGGCAGGCCCCCAAGTGTCTTGCGCGCCCAGACACCTGCCAGAGCATAGCTGATCGTTCCGCCGATCACCGCCAATTGGCCCAGCGAGCGGATGTCGAACTGCAAAAGCGCTGACAGCCCGATTGCGGTGGCGACGCCAAGAAAGCCAAGGCTCACACCCACCGCCTTGCGCAGGGTCAGACGTTCATCGGCAAGGAAAATCGCGGCGGCGATGACACCAAAAATGGCGGTCGCGGCATTCAGGATTGAAGTGAGCCCCGTTTCGATATGCAACTGCCCCCAGGCCATCAGGCTGAATGGAATGACGTTGTTCAGAAGCCCCATGACAAGGAAAGCGCCCCAGATTCCCGGGTCTTTTGGGATCGGAAGCCGCCGGAACAGCACATAGGCCCACAGGATCAGCATCGCCCAGCCGGTGCGGTGCGCGACAGAGGTCAGAAAACCGAGCTCGTTCAGGGCGATACGGATCGACAAAAACGACCCGCCCCAGATAAAGGCCAGCAGGACGAGTTCAGCCCAAGCACGGGGCGAAATGGTCATTTGTGCAGTTGTCATGAGGCCGGTTTGACCGTGTCCCGAACAGTAGAGCAACCCGTATCATGCGAAAGAAACGAAAAAGCCCCGCCGGTTTTGGCAGGGCTTTGCTTGGTTTGCTTATCGGATTTAGAAGTTGTAGCCGATTTTGAAGCCGACGCCGATCGCGCTGTTGTCTTCGAAATCTGACCGCGCGGTGTCTGGCGTACCTGTTTCGGCACTTGCGTCACCTGGCATGATGTAACGCACACCGGCTGCGAGCGTTACATTGTCCACCTCGTATTCCCCTGCCACGCCAATCGAGAAGTTACCGTTTGTTGGCGACAAGGGAGATACCAGATCGCTATCACCTTCTGGTTCAAATCCAATGCTGACAGAGCCCGAAAACTCATCGGTGAAGCGACGACCGATACCCAAGGTGTAACCAAAGCCGTCTTCGATGTCAGTCAATGAACCGAGTGGGAAGTTTTCGGGCTCTACAATAACAACACTGTATTCAGCCCAACGCACGGAGCCAAAAAGCAAGGTGTCTGCCGCGATGCCGGTTTGAAAATCTAGGTTGACGGCCTGTGGTGTCGTCACCTCGGTATCCTCAGTCGAACCGAAAGTGTCCGTTGTGCCGAACTCATGTTCGATTTCGGAGATATAGGTAAGCGCGACGCGCAAGGCGATATCTGGAATTTCATACGCAGCACCAAGCGTGTACCCAAACCCGGTATCCCGGTCCAGATCGACATTGTAACCTGAAACGCCGCCGGGTGGTGGGCCGCCATATGCCAGACCATCAAGCGTCACTGAGCCCTCGATCGACTGTGCGCGAAGGCCGCCATAGACGCTGATATTGTCGTCAATTTTATAGCGCAGAAGACCAGTGACGGCGACACTATCAAGAATTGCTTCAGTACCACCCAAAGCGACGGAGTCCCCGGTTGGGTAGACAATATCTGCGCCGTATGGTTCGTCCACAATAACGGCAATTGAGAATTGATCATTGATGTCGCGCTTGTAGCCGAAACCAAGCACGCTGTAGTCTTCGGCGACGTTACCAGTTTCGCTTCCTCCAAACGCAGCAACGTCTTCACCGTCGACTTCTGGCATCACGTAGCCAAAGCTGAACTCGGCATAAGCGCCTGTCTCGCCGCCCTCTTCGAAGATGATGCCAATCGGCTGCCCGGACCGGTCCAAGCCTACCGCATGTGCCAGTGATGTCGTCAAAAGCAGGGCTGCGCCTGCGGTGAGTGCCTGTTTCATGTCCTCGTCCCTATCATGAACAAAATCTGTGCAGCGGACCCTAAGGAGTGCGTAACCTTTGCGTCAATTAATGACGCGACGTCACGTCGCAGGTGGCATCGTAGCGTCACAAAAATACACTACCTGACGTTGTTTTGAAATATTTGAACTGTCCCGTTCAGTTCGGCGCTGTTTTTCGCGCCTGACTGATATTGAGGTAATTGCCCGCAAAAATGAGCGCTGCACCGACAAAAACAATCAGTTCAAGTGGTTCATCGTAAAGGAGCATGCCCACAACCGCGATGGTTGGCAGCCGCACGAAGTCGATCGGCATGACGACGCTGGCGGGCGCAATGCTGAGCGCCTTGGTCAGGCAGAAATGCGCGACCAACCCGGCAATGCCTATTGCAATGACCCAGGGGATATGCGTACGCGAGGGCAGGGCGATATCGCCATCAAAACCTGCCGCGACGAGGCCGAAAAGGGCCTGCATGACGGTGAGGTAGAAGAGGATTGTCGTGATCGACTCAGTCCGCGTCAGCTTGCGGGTGAATATTGCGGTCAGCGCAAAGAAGATCGCGCAGGCCGCCGCGGCAATCAGGCCGGGGCTGAGATTGGCCGGATCAGGTCGCGCTACGATCAGGATGCCAGCAAACCCGATCAACGCGCTGATCAGACCAATCCGCGTGATCCGCTCGCCCAGAATGAGGGGTGAGAGCAGGATGACCCAGATCGGTGTGGTAAATTCCAGCGCAAAGACCTGCGCCAGAGGGATCATCGTGATCGCATAAAACCAGAGGTTCTGGCCGGTGAAATGGCACAGGTTCCGCAGGCTATGCAGGCCCAATCGCGATGTGCGCGTTTGATGCAGCGTGCCCGCCAGATGCGCGATCACGACGACAATCACGATCCCCGTCAGGCTGCGATAGAGCATGATCTCAAACGTATCAAGCTCATCGCTGACCGCACGCCCGGCCACGGCCATGCTGGTGAAGGCGCCGATGGCACCGATCATCCAAAGGGCGGCCTGAAGGACCGTGTTATGGGAGCGTGCAATATCCATGGCGCTACTTGGTCTGCTGCCGACGGCTTTTGCAACCTCTCATCGTCTGTGTAAGGCTTTGATCATGAAAGGGGGCTACAGATGCGCTGGGTTATTCTGTTCCTTGTCATGCCTGTGGTTGCTGTCGCTGACCCGGTCGAAAGGGTGGAGCAGGCCGCTATGGAGGCTTTCGACAGCATGCCGCCTGTGCAGATCGCGCGCGAGATTGCGGGGCGCTGCGGTGCGGATGCCAACGTGAACCCCCATGCCGCCTATTGTACCAGCCAGAACGTCATCTTTCTGACGCGAGACGTGCGAGACCAGCCGCAAGCCGCATATCTTGTCGCGCATTCCTACGGACATGCCGTGCAGGTGCGGCACGGCGTGGCTGATTTTGCACTGGCCCAGATCCGCGCGCGCCGCGATGAAGAGGCGATGCTGCGTGGACTTGTTGAGCGGCAGGTGGACTGTATCGCTGGGTTCCTGGTGGCGGGGGCCGATTTGCCAAAGGCTGCTTTGACGGATTGGTTTGACACCGATCCCTTTGACGACATCCATTGGGGCCGTGACCCGCTCAGCATCGGGCCCGTGATGGGCGTTGATCTGGCTGACCGTGATACGTGGTTTCAGATCGGGCAGGAGGGTGACATCGCGGCCTGCAGCCCCGGAGAGTTTACGGCCGATTTATTGGTCGCCGCGCTGAGGAAATAGGACCCAGCCTATTCCCATTCAATCGTGCCGGGCGGTTTGGAGGTGATGTCATAGGTCACCCGGTTGATCCCCGGCACTTCGTTGATGATGCGGGTGGCGGTTTCGCCCAGGAAGTCGTGGCTGAAAGGGTAGTAGTCCGCTGTCATCCCATCGACAGAGGTAACGGCGCGCAGCGCACAGGCGTAGTCATACGTGCGCCCATCGCCCATTACGCCAACGGTGCGGACGGGCAAGATCGCGACGAAGGCCTGCCAGATTTCATCGTAGAGCCCGTGTTTGCGAATTTGGTCGATATAGACCGCGTCGGCCTTGCGCAGGATGTCGAGCTTGTCGCGCGTGATCTCTCCCGGGCAGCGGATCGCGAGGCCGGGGCCGGGGAAGGGGTGGCGTCCGATGAAACTGGCGGGCAGGCCAAGCTCGCGACCCAAGGTGCGGACCTCGTCCTTGAAGAGCTCGCGCAGGGGTTCGACCAGTTTGAGGCCCATCTTTTCGGGCAGGCCGCCCACATTATGGTGGCTTTTGATCGTGACCGATGGCCCGCCGGAAAAGCTGACGCTTTCGATCACATCGGGGTAGAGCGTGCCTTGGGCGAGGAATTCGGCGCCGTCGATGTCGTTGGCGTATTTCTGGAAGACGTCGATGAAGAGTTTGCCGATGATCTTGCGCTTGGTTTCGGGGTCGGACTGACCTTCGAGTTCGCCAAGGAAGAGATTCTGTTCCTGCGCGTGGATGACCTGAAGGTTCATGTGATCGCGGAACATGCCGACGACTTCTTCGGCCTCGTTGAGGCGCAGGAGCCCGTGATCGACGAAGACACAGGTGAGTTGATCTCCGACAGCCTCGTGGATCAGGGCCGCGGCAACCGATGAATCTACGCCACCAGACAGGGCACAGATCACCTTTTTGTCGCCGACCCGCTCGCGGATCGCGGCGATAGCCTGTTCGCGATAGGCGCCCATCGTCCAGTCGCCTGTGAAGCCCGCCAGCCGCACGAAGTTCTCGTATAGCTTGGCGCCGTTGGGTGTGTGGTGCACTTCGGGGTGGAACTGGACGGCGTAGAACTGGCGGGCGGGATCGGCGGTGATGGCATAGGGCGCGTTGGGTGAAGTACCGTAGACCGCGAAACCTTCTGCGATTTCAGCGACATGGTCGCCATGGCTCATCCAGACTTGCTCTTTGCCATCAGCAAACCAGCCGTCCAGCAAGGGCAGTTCCCCGGCAGGTGAGACATAGGCGCGCCCAAACTCAGCCGTGCCGCCGCCGCCGGTGATCTTGCCCCCCTCAACGACACCGCCCAGGTCTTGCATCATCACCTGCTGGCCGTAGCAGATACCCAGGATCGGCACGCCGAGTTGATAGACCGATTGCGGCGGGCGGGGCGAGCCTTCGCGGGTCACGCTGTCGGGACCGCCGGAAAAAATCACGGCTTTGGGGGCGAAATCCGCGAGAAAGTCATCCGTGACATTCTGATAGGGGTGGATTTCGCAATAGACGCTGAGCTCGCGCAGGCGGCGTGCGATCAACTGCGTGACCTGGCTGCCGAAATCGATGATCAGGAGGCGTTCGTGGGTGCTGTGTTCCATGGCGCCTCTATAGCGGTTGCCGGACCCGGCGCAAGAGAGGCGCATGTCGCTTTTGCCCGCCAAGCGGCGCAAAATCGGCAGGGTCGGCTGGCGCCGGGCGCTAAGAACGGTGCAATCACTTGCCGGAGGGATCGATCATGTCGGATGCACCAATCAGAACGGGACGCCGCGGGCGTGGTGGCGGTGGTGCGGCGCGCCGGGCAGAGCGGACGGCGGTCAGTGTCGAGACTGCGAAATACATCGAACGGAATGTGCCCAACTACGAGGTGCTGACTGACGAGGCCTTGGCCGTGATTGAGGCCAATGCAGAGACGGTGCTGGCCGAGATTGGTGTGAATTTCGTGGAAAACCCCGAAGCGCTGGCCCGCTGGAAAGAGGCTGGTGCCGAAGTTGAGGGAGAGCGGGTGCGCATCCCGCGCGGACTGGCACGCAAGCTTTGCGCGACGGCACCGGCGGAGTTCACCCAGCATGCGCGCAATCCGGAGCGCAATGTCGTCATCGGCGGCAAAAACCTCGTGCTTGCGCCGGTTTACGGCCCGCCCTTTGTGCGCGATGCCGAAGGTGGCCGCCGCTATGCGACGATGGATGATTTCGAGAAGTTCGTGAAGCTCGGCTATATGTCGAAATGGCTGCATCATTCCGGTGGGACGGTGTGTGAGCCCACCGATGTGCCGGTGAACAAGCGCCATCTGGATATGCTGCTGACCCACATGATCTATTCGGACAAGCCGTTCATGGGGTCGGTGACCGAACCCAGCCGCGCGCAGGATTCGGTTGAGATGTGCGAGATCCTGTTCGGCAAGGAATTCGTGCAAGAGAACACGGTGATGACCTCGCTCATCAACATCAACTCGCCGCTGACATTCGACAGCATCATGATGGGCGCGTTGGAGGTCTTTGCGAAGAACAATCAGGCCTCAATCATCAGCCCGTTCATCGTGGGCGGGGCGATGGCGCCGGTGTCGGTGGCAGGCACGCTGACGCAGGTGCTGGCCGAGGTTTTGGCAGGGGTTGCTTATAGCCAGATCGTCCGGCCCGGGGCGCCTGTCATCTTCGGGACGTTCGTGACATCAATCGACATGAATTCCGGTGCGCCGACCTTTGGCACGCCAGAGGCGAGTCACATTACATACGGGGCCGGACAGCTCGCCCGCAGGCTCGGATTGCCCTATCGTTCCGCAGGGTCATTCTGTGGATCGAAGCTGCCTGATGCACAGGCCGCCTATGAGACGGCGAACAGCCTGCAGATGGGGCTGCTCTCCGGTGTAAACTTCATGTTACATAGCTGCGGCTGGCTTGAGGGCGGGCTTGTCGCTTCGTTCGAGAAATTCGTGATGGATGCTGACCAATTGGGCACGTTGCACCACTTCGCAAAAGGCGTCGATCTAAGCGTCAATGGTCAGGCCATGGATGCTATCGAAGAGGTGGGGCCGGGCGGGCATTACCTTGGATGCGCCCACACACAGGCCAATTTCAAGACAGCTTTCTGGCGATCGGACCTGTTTGACTACAAGCCGTTTGAGACCTGGGACGAAGAAGGCGCGCGTGACACACAGACCCTTGCGACAGCGCGGGTCAAGAAACTTCTTGATACCTATCAACAACCCGCGCTTGATCCTGAGATCGAAGCGCGCCTGCGCGCCTATGTGGCTGAAAAGAAAGCCAGTATGCCTGACACCTTTACCTAGCGTCAGGTGTGGCTGTCTGCAAAAGCTGCGCTTCGCCTGCCAGTGCGATCAGGATTTCGACATGTTTTGCTACGGCATAATTGCCTGATTTTGCCTCGCGCAGACCGTTCATTTCGGCCTCGAGATCAAAGAGCCGCATGATAGCAACGGCCGGACGTGGCAAGGTGTCGCATTGCAGGAGCCTGCGCAGATGGATGTCTCGGCGATAGTCATCAAGCCCGAATCGGACGCTGCGCGCCAGCAGCTTTGGGCGTTTAAGTGTGTGTAAACGTGTTTGAATATCAAGCATTTGAAGGCCTTTCTGAAAGCTTTTTGTGTCAGGTTAGGTGTACACTCCTTTGGCCGGTGTTGCGGGAAGTGCATTAGTTAAGAACGCTGCCCTCAGGATTGTTTATCCTTCAGAAAGAATGGTTGACGTACGAAACACGTCGTTAACAAATGAGTAACCATACACGCATACGTTGCGTCGCCGATGCGCTTTCGGTGTGGGTGGCTCTTCGTTTGCGTCTCGGGACTATCGGTAAGAGGACGAGTGAGATGACTGCACAACAGGGGTCGGCTGGGCCCAATGCGCTTCCACAATGGGTACCTGATGCGGCGCGCCACTATCTGGCGCATACCGAAACAGGCCAATCCATTCGCGCATTGGCCCGCGCGAGTGACTGCCACCCCTCAACTGTTTTGCGTCAAGTGCGTCGGTTTGAATGCCGCCGCGATGATCCGCTGATTGATGCGGCTCTGAAATCCCTTTCTGCCCGAGTGACGACCGACTGCGATCACATGGAAAGGGAATTGGGAATGACACAAGTAGATTGCCTCGATGCGGCGCCTGTAAAGACTGCGCCATTGACACAAAAGCAGATTGATCAGGATGCCAAACGGATCTTGCGCAGACTTTGTGAACCGGGCGCGGTGCTGGCCGTCGCACGGGAAATGGAGACGGCTGTCGTTGTGCGCGAGGGGCAAACGGGTGAGCAGTTGCGCACCGCTGTTGTCGATCGTGAGATCGCACAGGCGATGGCGCTGAAAGACTGGATTGGGTGTCCTGACCCCGACGGGCGCGTGGCACGGTACTTCATCACAAATACAGGCCGTGCCGCCTTGCGCCGCCTGACGGCAGAGGATGAAAACCGCGCCAGTGGTTTTGCCGAAAAGAAGGCCGATTTGGACAGCGATGCCGGCTGGGACATTGCGGCGATTGAAGGTGAGACGCGCCCGGCCCACCGTTATCATATGACGGAAAGCCCGCTTGTCGGTCTGGCGCGTCGTCGGGACCGTGACGGGGAGCTTTTCCTTAAACGGGATCTCGTAGCCGCAGGCGAACGGCTGCGCGAAGACTTCGAGTTGGCGCAGGTCGGTGCAAAAACCGTCGAAAGCTGGGAGGCCTTTGTGACCGGCGAGGCCGTGGAATTGCGCCCCGAAGCCTCCCCTGGGGCGACCGCAGCCAAGAAACGTGTCCGCGATGCGTTGCAGGATCTGGGCCCCGGCTTGGGCGACATCGCGCTGCGCTGCTGCTGCTATCTGGAAGGGTTGGAGCAGACCGAAAAGAACATGGGCTGGTCCGCACGCTCTGCCAAGATCGTCCTGCGCATCGCGTTGCAGCGGCTCAAGCGGCATTATGAGGAAACGCAGGGCCAGTTCGGCCCGATGATTGGCTAGGCGGTCCATGCAGCCCGTGCAGTGCCGTCATGCGCGGCACTGTGGCGGTTGCATAAGGCAGGGCGGAGGCATTACCTAGGGTCCAGACAGCTTGGAGCCTGACATGCCCACCCGTGACCTGAAGATCCCGGCACAGCGCCATCCTGAAAAACAGCGCCGCGCCGATGCGCCGCAACCAAAAAAGCCGGATTGGATTCGGGTCAAGGCGCCGGTCTCGCAGGGCTACAAGGACACGCACAAGATCATGCGCGAGCATAAGCTCGTCACAGTCTGCGAAGAGGCAGGCTGCCCCAATGTCGGCGAATGCTGGAGCCAGGGTCACGCCACCATGATGATCATGGGTGAGGTCTGCACGCGGGCTTGCACCTTCTGCAATATCGCGACAGGCAAACCACCTGAAGCGCTTGATGTGTTCGAACCCGGCCGGGTCGCCGATGCCGTAAAGAAACTGGGGCTCAACCATGTGGTCATCACGTCAGTAGACCGCGACGATATTGAAGACGGGGGTGCTGCGCATTTCGCCCAGACGATCCGCGCAATCCGGCGACAGTCGCCTGACACGACAATCGAGATTCTCACGCCGGACTTCATTCGCTGCGACCCATCCGTGCTGGAACTGGTCGTCGAGGCGCATCCGGATGTCTTCAACCACAACCTCGAAACGGTGCCTGGCCTTTATCCGGAGGTCCGCCCCGGTGCGCGCTACTTCCATTCACTGCGGCTGTTGCAGCGGGTGAAGGAGCTTGACCCAACGATGTTCACCAAATCCGGCATCATGGTTGGCCTCGGCGAAGACAAGCAGGCGGTGATGCAGGTCATGGAAGACATGCGCGCGGCGGATATCGATTTTCTGACCATCGGCCAGTATCTGCAGCCCACGCCAAAGCATCACAAGGTTGATCGCTTTGTGACGCCCGAGGAATTTGAGGCCTATGAGAAGGCCGCGTATGGCAAGGGCTTCCTGATGGTCTCAGCCACGCCGCTCACCCGTTCATCCTATCACGCGGGTGAGGATTTCGCGCGGCTGCGTGCGGCGCGGAATGAAAAGCTGGGGGTTGTTTAGGGGGTGTTTTTTGGGTGAGGCGAACTGTGACCCTAGGGATTGAAGTATGAGCACTGCTTTTCACAGGCAGCGCAATCATCACAAAAGGAAACGAATAGCCCTTTGGGGGTTCGTGGCAATCATTACATGTAATGCTGGCTTGGCTCAGACTAGTCTCAATGCTCTAACTCGCTCGGACTGTGAGTTCATCGAAACCTATGACCGAGAAAACGAGACTTACACTTTTGCATCTGATTTCGCTCATATGGCGCATAATGTTGAGGTTTCCGCGTCAGGTTGTCGCGACTGTAGATCGCCCTTGAGAAAGCGCCAGCTAGATATCGAGATGTCGTTGGTACCTGCAGAAAATATGCAATATGATGCATTCCTGCACGCGGTGACGCAGGTAAGATTGTTCATAGAAGGTAATACTGAGCTATCGGCATCAGTACGCCCCCTGCAAGAGCCAAACCTTATGAATGGTGGGACAATCGTTTTTGTGTTCGTAGATAGTAACAATCGGGAATCTTTGTTGGACGCATTTCCTGATCGACCCATCTTGAGTTCGGTTATTAATACTGTAACAAACCCAAATGTCCCGTGTTTGCTCGGATTGTTCGAATGGACGGATGCCTCGGAACCGGCTTTCGTTTTCATAAATGCAGAATTTGACAATACCCCTGAAAAAACCGCCTCTTGTGTTCGCCAGGAGGCGTTCAATGCACTTGGTCTTCGGGGGGACCCGCAAGGGGATGCGTCTCTTTTCTCCGATGAGAAGTGGCTCGGAGAGGTTTGGCCCGCGCCTGCGTTTTTTGCTTTCGGCCAACGGGATGAGTTGATGATACGCTTGTTTTATCGATCAGAATTTCAGCCGGATCAGAGATATGAAGAAACACGCGCAGAGATAACGCAAATAATTGCTAGCGAGTGTAGTTGATACGTGCGCCTTTGATACGTTGATACCAAAGCGGGTTTGGAGCCTTTAACTGTTGCCTTCCTGCTAAGGACGCAACCGCTCCGCCGCCGCCCAGTCGGGCCAGTAGCCGAAGTGTTCAAGCGCAGCCAGTGTCAGGCAGAATGCGACAATGCAGAAAACCAGTTTGATCCGCGCGGGCGAGGGTGGGTTTTGGACCCAGCGTTTTGCGCGCAGAAACCATAAGGGGTTCATTCCGCGCCATCCTTGAACCGCACCTTGCCGATAAACGGCAGGTTGCGGTTGCGTTGGGCGTAATCAATCCCGTAGCCCACGACAAATTCATCCGGGATTTCGAACCCGGTCCAGTTCGCCTTGAACGGGACCTCGCGGCATGAGGGTTTGTCGAGTAGGGCTATGGTCTTGAGCCGCGCGGGCTTGCGCGATGAGAGCAGTTTTGTGACGTGGTTCAACGTATGGCCGGTATCCACGATGTCTTCGACCACCAGCACGTCGCGCCCTTCGATCTGTCCCCGTAAATCTTTGAGGATGCGGACTTCACGAGAGCTTTCCATGCCATCGCCATAGGACGAGGCTTCGAGAAAATCGACCTCCACCGGCAGGTCCAGTTCGCGCACCAGATCGGCAATGAAAACGAATGAACCACGCAAGAGCCCGACGACCACCAGCTTGTCGGTATCGGCGAAGTCAGCACGAATCTCATGGGCCAACGCCTCGATCCGCGCGGCAATGGCCTTGGCGCTGATCATTTCGTCGATCAGATAGGTTGCGTGGTCGGCGGGCATTGACGGCTCCTGCATCAGTAGTGATGCCCCAGATGTGAGGGCAAACGGCGCTTGGCGCAACGTGCAAATTGAGGTGGCACTGCGGCATCAGGACCGCTCGCAGCTTCGTGGCTTGATTTTTATTAGGAAAGTTAGGACATGCTTGCCGAATACCTGTTGCGAAAGACCCAAGATGCCGTCCCATTCTGAAACCAAGGTTCTGCCGTATACCGCAAAGCAGATGTATGACTTGGTGGCGGATGTGGCGAATTATCCTGAATTCCTGCCATGGACGGCGGCGGCCCGCATCCGCAGCACGCAGGATTATGGAGAAAAGGTCGTGTTACTGGCGGACCTGGTGATCTCGTTCAAGGTATTCCGCGAACGCTTTGGCAGCCGGGTCACGCTTTGGCCGGGTGAGAACCGGATCGATACCGAGTATCTTGACGGGCCGGTCCGTTATCTGGAGAGCCAGTGGCAATTCAAAGAAGTTGACGGTGGCTGTGAGGTCTCTTTTGCTGTTGATTTCGAGTTCAAAAACAGGCTGTTGCAGGGCGCGGCGAATGTGTTCTTCAACGATGCGATGCAGCGCGTGGTCCGGGCGTTTGAGCGGCGTGCAGCGGCACTTTACGGCTAGGCGTTTAGCCTGGCCCACCCATCAGTTCGGCACCCAGTAGATCAAGCGCATGAGCAGTGGCAGCCTGCCGAACCTTGGCACGCCCGAGCGCACCGAATTCAACGGTTTCCGCAAATGCACGATCCTTCGTCGCGATCCCGAAACAGACCCGTCCTTCAGGCTTATGCTCGGACCCGCCGGGGCCTGCAATACCCGTGATGGCAACGGCCAGATCGGCATCGGAATGGGTGATTGCCCCTTGACCCATTTCCAGCGCCACCTCTTCTGAAACGGCACCATGCGCGTCGAGCGTTGCCGCGCGGACACCCAACTGCGCCATCTTCGCTGCATTCGTGTAGGTCACGAAGCCGCGGTCAAAGACAGCCGAACTGCCCGCGATATCGGTAATTGCGGCACTGACCATGCCGCCGGTACAGCTTTCGGCGGTGGCGATCATGACGCCTTTCGCCTTGGCTAACTCCAGAAGATCTTGCGCGTTCACAACAGCACCAAATGAAAAAGTGCCGCGAGTACGCCGACGCCTATGGCCGCAAAGACGCCCGCGATCACATCGTCAAGCATTACACCTGTCGGGCCATGCAGCTTGTCGGCCCAACCCACCGGACCCCACTTGGTGATGTCAAAAAGCCGGAACAGAACAAAGGCCGCGATCCAGCCGGGCCAGAGTGCTGTGATCTCGATGCCTCGCACCCATGCCCCGAAAGCGACGGGCAAAAGCGCGATCCACTGACCGACAACTTCATCGATCACGATTTCGGATGGATCGTGATTATCCTTTCCCTTGGTCTCCACCGCTGTGGCCCAGACGCCCAGAGCGTAGGCAAGGATGCATGCCACGACCAAGCCCCATGGACCGACGATTGTGTAGATGACCCCGGCTACAGGCAATGCGGCGAGCGACCCCCATGTGCCGGGGGCAGGGCGCAGATGGCCAGCATAGAAGAACGTAGCGATCAGATGGGTCATGCTTTGACCAGTGTGACTGTGGCGAGCGCGGCGATCCCCTCTTCTCGACCGGTGAAGCCAAGCCGCTCGGACGTCGTGGCCTTCACGCTGATCCGGTCTGCGCCAAGCCCCATGATCTTGGCCAGTGCTGCCTTCATCGCCGGTTGATGCGGGCCGATCTTGGGGTATTCGCAGACGAGGGTGCAGTCCACATTGCTTACTTCAAAGCCCGAATCCAGCCCCAAGGCTACGGCATGTTCCAGAAAGATATGACTTGCCGCCCCTTTCCATTGCGGGTCAGAAGGCGGGAAATGCTGGCCAATATCGCCCTGGCCCAGAGCGCCATAGATCGCGTCGGTCACCGCATGCATGCCGACATCAGCATCGGAATGCCCTTGCAGGCCGCGCCCGTGGGGGATTTGCACACCGCAGAGCCAGACATGGTCGCCCGGCCCGAACCGGTGCACGTCATAGCCGTTGCCACATCTGATATCCATCTGCTGCCCCATCAGTTTTTCAACGCGGGCAAGGTCGCCCGGATGCGTGATTTTGATATTGTCCTCGTCGCCCGGCACGATGGCCACGCGCATGCCAGCGGCTTGCGCGACCGCGACATCATCGGTGGCGTCTCCGTTGCTGGCCTCATGTGCTGCCAGAAGCGGGGCGAAGTGAAATCCCTGTGGCGTCTGCGCGCGGAAGAGGCCCGCTCTATCCTGCAGACCCGTGACGCCGTTGTCTGCGCCATGCCAAAGCGTGTCGGTGACGGGTAGAGCAGGCGCCGCGCCTTCTTGTGTGTCAAGCGCGGTGAGGACACGGTCGACTATGGAAGCTGAGACAAGCGGGCGCGCTGCATCGTGGATCAGAACGCGGTCGGTTCCTTGGGGGCAGGCATTCAATCCGGCTAGCACCGATGCCTTGCGGGTCTCGCCGCCCGGCACGATCTTCGTTGGGTGCAAATTGTCGCCGCGACCCGCCGCAATATCGTCTCTATGCATAACGACAACGATGTCATGCACGGCCGCGTGGGCCTTGAATGCATCAAGCGTCCAGTCCAGCACTGGCCGGCCGCGCAGCATCTGCCATTGCTTGGGCAGGTCCCCGCCAGCCCGTGTGCCGCGCCCGGCTGCGACGATGATTGCAGTAACTTGCATCCCAGGCTCCGCCCATTCCCTGAGGCTGTTCTATGGCGCATAACCGCCCTGTGCAATTCGTCTGTTTTTGTGCTTGTTTGATTAATTTTTGGGCAGGTGATCATTTTTGGGGAGGATTCATTTCGGTGCATATTGTGAGGCTGCAATTATCGCCCTATTTCAACACTAACGCACACCCTTTGAGCGAATGACTGTTCTGTTGGCAACATCGAGTACCCTGAACGTTGGAAACGTTGCGCTGCAACCGCCGGTGGCCCTTGCCCCGCTGGCGGGCATTACCGATTTGCCGTTTCGCCAGCTGGTCAGTTCGTTCAGCGCTGGCTGGGTGGTGAGCGAGATGGTCGCGAGCCAGGAAATGGTGCAGGCAAAACCCGGCGTGCGGGAGCGGGCCGAGTTAGGTTTTGATCAGGCAGGGACCGCTGTGCAGATCGCGGGCCGCGAGGCGCATTGGATGGCCGAAGCGGCGCGGATGATCGTGGATAATGGCGCGGCGATGATTGATATCAACATGGGCTGCCCCGCCAAGAAGGTCACAAACGGCTATTCCGGGTCCGCGTTGATGCGCACGCCCGATCACGCGCTGCGCCTGATTGAGGCCGTAGTGAATGCAGTTGATGTGCCGGTGACTCTTAAGACCCGGCTTGGCTGGGACGACGATTGCCTGAACGCGGCCGATATCGCGCGGCGGGCCGAGGATGCGGGCATCAGATTGGTCACGATCCACGGGCGCACGCGGTGTCAGTTCTACAAAGGGTCCGCCGATTGGGATGCGATCCGCGAGATCAAGGATTCCGTGTCGATCCCCGTCATTGCGAATGGGGATATTGTGGATGCGACGACAGCACGCGTAGCTCTCAATCGTTCAGGCGCGGATGGTGTGATGATCGGCAGGGGTGCACAGGGACGTCCTTGGGTCTTGGCCGAAGTCGGAGCGGCGCTTCATGGTTCGCCCAAGCCAAAGATCCCTCAGGGCGGTGCCTTGATCGATATGGTTGCGGGGCATTATGAGGCCATGCTGACCTTCTACAGCCATGATCTGGGGCTCAAGGTCGCGCGCAAGCATCTGGGCTGGTACATGGATGACGCAGGCACGCCACCGGCCTTGCGCAAGGCGATCCTGACGCATCGTGCAGCACGCGATGTTTTGCGCGATCTGCCCGACGCGTTGGGTCAGCGGGTGGCCGCATGATTGTCGATACCGCGCTCTGGAATTCGCTGCCGGTGCCTGCGCTTTTGCTGGATGACGATGATCTGATTGTCTCGTCCAATCCGGCGGCGGAATCGTTTCTGAACATGTCCACGAAGGCGCTGATGCGCCAGAAATTGTGGGATACGGTGATGATCGATGCCCCGCTTGAGGCGCCGTTTGCCCGTGCGCGCAAGAACCGGACATCGCTTTTTGTCAATGACGTGGATGTGGGCAGCGGCGAACGGGCACCACGACTTTGCAACCTGCAATTCGCCCCGCTGCAAGGCGGGGATGACACGATGATCGTCATGATCAGCCCGCGTGAGATTGCGAGCCGGATCAATCAGAACCATTCGTCCGAGAAGGCCGCGAAGTCGGCCATCGGCATGGCCGAGATGCTGGCCCATGAAATCAAGAACCCGCTGGCGGGGATCACCGGTGCCGCGCAGCTTTTGTCGATGGGGCTCAATCAGGATGATCGGGAAATGACCGACTTGATTGTCGAAGAAAGCCGCCGCATTGTGAAACTGCTCGAACAGGTGGAGCAGTTTGGTAATCTGCGCCCGCCCGTGCTGAAACCGGTGAATATCCACGATGTACTCGACCGCGCGCGGCAATCTGCTGCCGTGGGTTTCGGCGCGCATATGCTCTTTATCGAGGATTACGATCCGTCCTTGCCGCAGACGCTGGCAGATGCTGATCAGCTTCTGCAGGTGTTCTTGAACCTGCTCAAGAATGCCTCCGAAGCGAACAAGGAAGGCGGATCGATCCGCCTGCATACATTCTATGAAACTTCGCTGCGGGTGCGCCGGTCGGATGGCACACAGGCGCGACTGCCGCTCCAGATCGAGATCATAGATGATGGGCCAGGCCTGCCGCCAGAGATCGCCGATGACGTGTTTGAGCCCTTCGTGTCAGGCCGCGAGAACGGCACGGGGCTGGGCCTTGCGCTTGTCTCAAAGCTGATCGGCGATGCGGGCGGGTGGATATCAGTGGAGTCCGTGCCGGGTCGCACGGTCTTCCGCATTTCCCTGCCGTTGGCCCCAAAAGAATCTGAAACAGGAGAGACGTAATGGACGGAACCGTTCTTGTTGCTGATGACGACCGGACAATTCGGACGGTGCTGACACAGGCGCTGACGCGGGCGGGGTGCAAGGTGCATGCGACCTCATCGCTGGTGACGCTGATGCGCTGGGTCGATGAGGGCAAAGGCGACCTCGTGATCTCGGACGTCATGATGCCTGACGGCAATGGTCTGGAGCAGCTGCCGCAAATCTCTGAAGCACGACCCGGCCTGCCTGTCATCGTCATCTCTGCCCAGAACACGATCATGACAGCCATTCAGGCGGCCGAGGCGGATGCCTACGATTATCTGCCCAAACCGTTCGACTTACCCGACCTGATGAAGCGCGCTGCCCGCGCGTTAGAAGTCAAGCGCCGTGCGCCGATCACCCGCGCACCGGACGTCGCCTCAACCGAGCAGGGGGGCGACTTGCCGTTGGTCGGACGCACGGGCGTGATGCAGGCACTCTACCGCCTTGTGGCGCGGGTGATGAACACGCAGCTACCCGTGTTGATCACGGGCGAAAGCGGCACGGGCAAATCGCTGATCGCCCGCGCGGTGCATGATTTCTCCGACCGGCGCAGCCTGCCTTTCGTTGTCGTCTCCGCCGCTGATCTCGAAGGGATGGATGGCCCATCAACCGTGCTGAGCCGGGCCAAGGGCGGATCGATCCTGTTTGATGAGGTCAGCGATTTATCGGACGAGGCGCAGGCGCGTATCGTGCGCATGCTCGACAGTCTGGGTGACAATGCCCCGCGCATCATGGCCACGTCGCAGTCGGATCTGATGGCGCGGATGGAAGAGGGGAAGTTTCGCGAGGATCTGTTCTATCGTCTGGGCGGCGTGACTGTGGATGTGCCATCCTTGCGCGAACGCGTGGATGACATCCCGCTTTTGGCCGAGCACTTCCTTGCGCGGGCGGAGCGTGACGGTGCCCCCGCGCGCCGTTTTGGCGATGCCGCGCTTGATCTGGTGCGGGCCTATAGCTGGCCCGGGAATGTCCGCCAGTTGGAGAACGCGGTCCGCAGGCTTGTGTTCACAGCCGCCGAGGAAGAGATCACCCGCGCTGAGGTCGAGATGGTGTTGGGTAACCAACCCGCGATTGAACCCCTGCGCTCTGGCGGTGAAGGGGAAAAGCTTTCTGCAAGCGTTGCCAAACACTTGCGGCGTTACTTTGATCTACATGGCGGGGTGTTGCCGCCGCCGGGCCTCTACAACCGGATCTTGAAAGAGGTCGAGGGGCCGCTGATCGAGATCGCGCTCGACGCCACGGGCGGCAATCAGGCCAAATGCGCCGACCTTCTGGGGATCAACCGGAATACGCTGCGTAAGAAAATCACCGATCTCGATATCCGCGTGACACGCCGCCGCAAATTGATGTAAACCCGCAACAGAACCGTGGCTTCGATGCGTCATCGTGTCGTTTTGACCACAAAAGATTGCGGTATCCGTGGGGCACATCACCCCACGCTTGTTGCGGGGCTTGACGCGTGCAGCGGACCCTTCTGGGCCTCAACATGAACCGGCTCAGCCGGTGGCAAAGACAGCGCCATGTGCAAAGCGCGCTGACGTCAGGCCTTGTGCTGGCTGCGCCGCTTCTTGCTGTGCTGACCTATATTGTCGTTGTGCCGATGGACCGGGGCGCCTCCTCGTCCTTGCTGCAATTGGTGCTGTTGACCGACCTTATTTATGTGCTGATCGTGCTGGCGCTTTTGATGCGGCAGGTGGCCCGTATGGTGGCGGCACGCAGGGCGAAATCGGCCGGGTCCCGCCTGCATTTGCGGCTTACGGGTGTCTTTGCGCTTGCGGCTTTGATCCCGACGGTGTTGGTGGCGGTCTTTTCGGTTCTGCTGATCTCGGTGGCGCTCGATGGTATGTTTTCGGAACCCGTTGGGAACGTATTGCGCACCTCATTGACCACCGCGCAGGCTTATGAAGAAGAGCACAAACAGGAACTGACCCGAGATAGCCGCGGTCTTGCCCTATACCTCAACCGCGAACGGCAGGCCAATCTGTTCATGGACAATGGCGAGGTACGTCGCCTTCTGGGTAGTATCCAGACACAGATCGAACGCGGGCTAAGCGAGGCTTTTGTGCTGGATGGGGAAGGCAATATTGCCGCACGCGGTCTGGGTTATGATTTCGACTATGAACGCCCACCTGATGGTGCTTTCGAAGAGGCGCGTGAAATCGGGATCGTGATTATCGAGGATTTCGAGAATAACGAATTTCGCGCGTTGCTGCCGCTTTTGGCATTTCGGGACAGGTATCTTTACGTCACGCGCCCTGTGGATGGGAATGTGCTGTCTTTGCTCGACGATACAACCGAAACCGTTGCTCAATACGAGGAGCTGGCGAATGAACGTGGGCAGATCCTGTTTCAGTTTGGCCTGCTTTATCTGGGCTTCGCTGCCATCCTGATCCTCGGGGCGATCTGGGGCGGCTTGTGGTTTGCAGAGCGTTTGTCGCGCCCGGTCGGGCGGCTTGTCTCCGCTTCCCAGCGTGTGGGATCCGGCGATCTGGATGTGCGGGTGATCGAGGATGAGGGTGACGACGAAATCTCTCAGTTGGGTCATTACTTCAACCAGATGACCAGCCGCCTAAAAGGGCAGCGCGATCAGTTGTTGGAAACCAACCGGATGACAGAAAGGCGCCGTCGCCTTTTCGATTCCGTTTTGAGTTCGGTGACATCTGGGGTCGTGGGCCTCGATGCGGATGGGCGCGTCACATTTGTGAACCCATCAGCCCGCAGGTTGCTATCCGTGAAACAGGACCAGGCAGATAGCGCGCTATCGGTAGCGATCCCCGAATTTGCGGCGCTCTTTGACCAGGTGCGTGGCTCAGGCGGCGATGGCGTGCAAGAGCAGGTCAACCTGATCCGCAAGGGCCAACAGGAAAGTCTGCTGGTGCGCATGTCGCCGCGCCGGAATGCCGATGGCGCGCTAGAGGGTTATGTTGTGGCCTTTGACGATGTCACCGATCTGGTGAGCGCGCAGCGCATGGCGGCCTGGGGAGATGTGGCCCGCCGCATCGCGCATGAGATCAAGAACCCGCTGACGCCGATTCAATTGTCAGCGGAGCGGATCAAGCGCAAGTTCAGCGTGCAGGTGGGCGATGAGGCGGGCAAGCTTGATCAGATGACCGATGTGATTGTCCGCCAAACCAATGATTTGCGGCGGATCGTCGATGAATTCTCAAAATTCGCGCGCATGCCAGAGCCGCAATTGAATGTGGCCGATATGACCAAACTGGTTCAGGACGCGATCACTCTGCAAAAGGCCGGGCAGCCGGATGTGCAGATTGTGGCGGACCTGCCCAAAGCTGCGGTTCTGGCCGAGATGGATTCGACAATGATCAGCCAGGCGCTGACCAATCTTATCAAGAATGCGGGCGAAGCCACGGAAACATATATCGAAAAACACCAGCCTGGCGACTATCAGCCAGAGGTACGTGTGTCGCTTGCTCATGCACCAAATGCGGTGACGATCAAGATCGCGGACAACGGGATCGGATTGCCGGAAGACCGTGCCCGGCTCTTTGAGCCTTATGTGACGACGCGCGACAGCGGCACGGGGCTTGGCCTGCCGATTGTGAAGAAGATCATTGAAGAGCATGGCGGGGTGCTGACCCTGACTGATGCCGAAGTTTTCGAAGGCCAGGATCACGCAGGCGCCTGTGCCATCATCCAACTTCCCGCTTTGTCGGCGGCCACAAAAATACCAGCACAATGAGGACGATATGGGCGATATTCTGATCACAGATGATGAACGCGATATCCGTGAGCTAATTTCGGAAATCCTGCAGGATGAAGGGTTTACGACCCGTCTTGCAGGTACGTCTGACGCCTGCATGGCCGAGATTGCAGCAGAGCCACCCGCGCTCATGATCCTCGATATCTGGCTGAAAGACAGCAATATGGACGGGATCGACATCCTCAAGGCCGTGAAGCGCGATCATCCGGATATCCCAATTGTGATAATCTCCGGCCACGGGAACATCGAAATCGCCGTCGCCGCGATCAAGCAGGGGGCGTATGATTTCATCGAAAAACCGTTCAATATAGATCAGTTGCTGGTTGTGATCCGCCGTGCGATGGAGACGTCGCGCCTGCGCCGCGAGAACCTGGAGCTCAAGCGTGGTGAGGTGGCCAGTGCCGAGATGCTGGGCGAAAGTGCGGCGTTCCGTACGCTGAAGTCGCAGCTTGACAAGGTCACGAAGTCGAATGGACGGGTGATGCTGACCGGACCGGCGGGCGCGGGCAAGGAGATTGCAGCACGCTACATCCACGCCAACTCCAATCGCTCTTCTGCCCCTTTCATCACAGTCAATTCTGCCTCGATTGAGCCGGAGCGGATGGAAGAGGTGCTGTTTGGCCGCGAAGATAGCGGGCGCGGGATCGAACCCGGCTTGCTGGAAGAGGCGAATGGCGGGGTCATTTACTTCGATGAAGTGGCCGACATGCCCTTGGGCACGCAATCAAAAATCCTGCGTGTCCTCGTGGAACAGCGCTTTCAGCGTGTGGGCGGCACAGACAAGGTGCAGGTTGATCTGCGCGTAATCTCCAGCACGAACCGGGATCTGCCCTTGGCGATTGAGGCGGGGACCTTCAGGGAAGAACTCTATCACCGCCTGAACGTTGTGCCGATTGCGGTGCCGTCGCTCGAAGAACGGCGCGAAGATATCCCCGTGCTGGCCGAACACTTTATTGAAGTTTTCAACAAGGCCCAGGGTTTGCCCATGCGCGATCTGGCAGATGATGCCCGCGCGCTACTGCAAACGATGCTCTGGCCCGGCAATGTACGTCAGTTGAAGAACGTCATCGAACGCGTTCTGATCCTTGGCGAAAACACGGGCGACATCCAGGCCAAGGAGTTGCCCGCAACGGAAGAGGCTGGTGCCGAGGAAGGCCGGATTGTGCTGGGTGGCGGGCTGGCCACGTTGCCCTTGCGCGAGGCGCGCGAGCTTTTTGAGCGTGAATATCTGCTCACGCAGATCAACCGCTTTGGCGGCAACATCAGCCGGACGGCGTCTTTCGTGGGCATGGAACGCTCGGCTCTGCATCGCAAACTGAAATCGTTGGGTGTTGTCACGACAAATAAGGCCGGTGGCCGTGTGGCCTATGTCGAAGGCGAAGCCTGATGAAGGTCATCATTTGCGGTGCGGGCCAGGTCGGCTGGCAGATCGCGCGCCATTTGTCGGGCGAAAATAACGATGTGACGGTGGTTGACAACAACCCTGAACTGGTGCGCCGCGCGACCGATACGCTGGATGTGCAGGGGATTGCGGGCTTTGCGAGTTATCCCGATATCCTCGACCGGGCCGGAGCGCGAGATGCGGACATGGTGATTGCCGCCACTCATTCCGATGAAGTGAACATGGTGACCTGTCAGGTCGCCCATTCGGTTTTTGCCGTGCAGCGCAAGATCGCGCGGCTGCGTGCGCAAAGCTATCTGGATGCGATTTATTCCGACCTTTACCGCCGCGATCATCTGCCGATTGATGTGGTGATCTCGCCCGAAAAAGAGGTCGCGGACGCCGCCCTGCAAAGGCTCGCCGCACCTGCCGCGTTTGACACCGAAAGCTTTCTTGAGGGCAAGGCGCAGCTTTTAGGCATCACGATTGATGAGGATTGCCCGGTCATCAACACTCCCTTGCGGCAGCTAACCGATCTTTTCTCAACCTTGCGGGCGGTCGTTGTCGGCATCCGGCGCGAAGGCGTCTTGTTCGTTCCTTCATCTGGAGACCAGATCTTTGCGGGCGATGAATGCTACGTCTTTACCCATACCGACGATATGACCCGCACGCTTGAGATTTTTGGAAAAACCCAATCAAAACAAGAGCGTATCGTGATCATTGGGGGTGGCAATGTCGGTCTGGCCGTGGCACAGGCGCTTGAGACCCGGACCGAACGCGTGCGCGTGAAGATGATCGAACGCAACCGCTTTTGCGCCGAACGCGCCGCCGATGCGCTGGACCGGACCATTGTGCTGAATGGCGATGGGTTGGATAGCGGCCTCTTGGAAGAAGCGAATATTGCGACCGCTGACGCCGTTCTGGCCGTGACCGATGATGACAAGACCAATTTGCTCGCTTCTGTCCGGTCAAAGGAAATGGGCTGTCCGATGGCGATTACGCTGATCAATGACCCAACTTTGGTGCCGCTCATGTCGCCGCTTGATATCGACGCCTACATCAACCCGCGCGCAACGACTGTGAGTTCCATCCTCCGCCATATCCGGCATGGGCGTGTGCGTGGTGTCTATTCGATTGGTGATGCGGAGGCCGAGGTGATTGAGGCGCAGGTACTCGGCACCTCTCCGATTGCGGGGCAAAAGATCAAAGAGGTCGACTTTCCGGAAGGCACATTGATCGGGGCGGTGATGAAGCAGGGCAAGGTGATCAGGCCGACCAGCGAGACGCGCATTGAAGAAAGCGATGTGATCACCATTTTCGCCATGACCGAAGACGTACCCGAAGTGGAGCGCCTGTTGCAGGTGTCGATCGACTTCTTCTGATGAACCGGATCGTCCGCCTGCCATTTTTCGTTGTCTTGATGGGCATCGGCGCCATCGCGATGATCGTGCCGGCGGGCCATGCGGCGGTGATGGAAGACTTCACCACGATGCGGGTGTTCTTCTACGGCTTCATCCTGTTTTCCATCCTAACCGTGCTAATCGCGCTGGCCACATCGGGCTACTCGCCCGCCAATGTGGCGCGGAGCCAATTAGTTGGGCTCTTGTCGGCTTTCTCGGTCCTGCCGGTGATGTTTGCGATCCCGTTCTATGTCGCCGTGGGCAACACAACGTTCATCAATGCCTGGTTTGAGATGGTGTCATGCTTCACCACCACCGGGGCCACAGTCTATGACACAGCGGGGCGGCTGACGCCATCGCTGCATCTCTGGCGCGGCCTTGTGGGCTGGTTGGGTGGTTTGCTGATTTGGGTCACGGCTGTTTCGATCTTTGCTCCGATGAACCTCGGCGGTTTTGAGGTGCGTGCGACGGCAAGTGCGGGACAGGGTGCCGCCCGCAGCTATACCCAAATTGACCGGATTGCAGACCCGTCCGAGCGGCTCTTGCGCTATACGCTGACGCTGACACCGATCTATGCGGGCCTGACCCTCGTATTGTGGATTGGATTGGTGGTGATGGGGGAATTCCCGTACATTGCCCTGATCCATGCCATGTCCACCTTATCGACCTCCGGCATTTCCCCGATTGGCGGGCTTTACTTTGCTGCGTCGCGGTTTTGGGGCGAGCTTCTGATCTTCCTTTTCTTCGTCTTTGCTTTGTCGCGACTGACATTCAGCAAAGGCATGATCGGCGAGGGGGGCAAGGGATTGCGCCGGGATCCGGAATTCATCACGGCACTTGTCTTGATCGGGACTGTGACGCTGCTTTTGTTCCTGCGCCATTATATCGGCGCCGCTGACCGGGACGGTCCTGCACAATTGCAGGAGGTTGGTGCGGCGCTCTGGGGAGCGCTGTTTACGGTGACGTCTTTTCTGACGACAACCGGCTTTGAGTCGCATTTTTGGGACGGCGCGACCGTCTGGTCCGGCCTAGAGACTCCGGGGCTGTTCTTGATTGGCATGGCGCTGATTGGCGGCGGCGTTGCAACGACGGCGGGCGGTGTAAAGCTCTTGCGGATTTACGCGCTTTACCGCCATGGCGAGCGCGAGCAGGAGCGGCTTTTGCACCCGTCCTCCATCGGCGGCGGCGGGCGCGAGGCACGGCGCGTGCGCAAACAGGGGGCCTTTATCTCGTGGGTCTTCTTCATGCTGTTCGCGCTCAGCATTGCGGCTGTCATGCTGATGCTGTCCCTCACTGGTGTGCAGTTCGAAACCTCCATGGTGCTGGCGGTCTCTGCACTTTCTACAACCGGGCCTCTGGCCACAGTGGCTGCGGAAACGCCCATTGCCTATTCGGGTATTCCCGACCCGGCGAAGGCGATTTTGGCGGCTGCGATGGTGCTTGGCCGGTTGGAGACACTTGCAATCATCGCGCTTTTCAACCCGGAAATCTGGCAGAGATAAGCCCCGACAAAGGTTTAGCTTTTTTGGGCTAGAAACTCTCAAAAGCACGCGACATACTGACCATTCAACCAGGGGGGCCGGTGCGCGGCCGTAAAAACAATAAAAGGGTGTCGTAATGGCCGCCGACAAAGCGAATCTGCAAGACGCGTTTTTGAATCATGTCCGGAAGACAAAAGTTCCGGTAACGATTTTCTTGGTCAATGGCGTCAAACTGCAGGGTGTGATCACATGGTTTGACAGTTTTTGTGTACTGCTGCGCCGGGATGGACAGTCGCAGCTTGTCTATAAAAGCGCGATTTCAACGATAATGCCCGCCCAGCCGATCAGCCTTTACGAAGGTGAAGAGTAACCTTGCTTGAACATGCGCGCCCGGTCACGCGGGCTTGGGTGCTGCATCCTGATCTGAAAAACGCAAGTGGACGACGCAAGGCGGAGCCGGCCTTGGCCGAAGCGGTGGCGTTGGCCGCCGCCTTGCCTGATCTAGAGGTCATTGGTTCGGATATCGTGCGCCTGTCTCAGGTCCAGCCGGGGATGCTATTCGGCAAGGGCAAGATTGATGAGCTGAAGGCCGTCTTGAAGTCGGCAGAGGTTGAACTTGTCCTGATTGATGGCCCCGTTACGCCGGTGCAGCAGCGCAATCTGGAAAAGGCCTGGGGTGTCAAGCTGCTCGATCGGACGGGGCTGATCCTGGAGATTTTCAGCGACCGCGCGCGCACCTCAGAAGGGGTGCTGCAGGTCGAGATGGCGGCACTGTCCTATCAGCGGACGCGGCTGGTCCGCGCCTGGACCCACCTTGAACGCCAGCGCGGCGGATTGGGTTTTGTTGGTGGTCCCGGTGAAACGCAGATCGAGGCGGACAGGCGCGCCATTGACGAACAGCTCAACCGCCTGCGCAAGCAACTCGCCAAGGTCGTCAAAACGCGCGAACTCCACCGTGCCTCGCGCGCGAAAGTGCCTTTCCCGATTGTCGCACTCGTCGGCTACACCAATGCGGGCAAATCCACCTTGTTCAACCGCCTGACCGGGGCCGAGGTGCTGGCCAAAGACATGCTTTTCGCGACGCTTGATCCCACGATGCGCAAGATCGTTTTGCCGACGGGCGACGAGGTCATCATGTCCGACACAGTGGGTTTTATCAGCGCGCTGCCCACCGAACTCGTGGCAGCTTTCCGTGCGACATTAGAAGAGGTGCTGGACGCCGACCTGATCCTGCATGTCCGCGACATCAGCCATCCGCAGACCGAAGAGCAGGCGGCGGATGTGCATGCGATCCTGCAAAGCCTCGGCGTCGCTGAAGAGGCGCCGATTATCGAGGTCTGGAACAAGATCGATCTGTTGGAGGGCGATGCGCGCGAAGCCGCATTGACCCAAGCCGAGCGGACGGATGACCTTTTCGCGATGTCTGCAGTGACCGGTGAGGGGATGGCGACGCTTCTCGCCGCGATTCCGGAAAAGCTGAAGGATCCCCGCACTTCTGAGACCCTGACCTTGGGATTTGCCGAGGGCCGCAAACGCGCGTGGCTTTTTGAGGCCGGGATCGTGACGGATGACCAGCAAATCGATAATGGCTACCAGATGACGGTGTTTTGGACGGAACTACAGAAAGAGCGGTTTGGGCGGCTTTAGCCGATTGAGCAATCGTTTGCTGTCAAGCATGTTTCTCACCACCTTTTTGTTTGATTTGACATCTCGACGCGCAAGACTGCAGGAAACGTAGAAGGATCATCGTCATGAAAGCCCCGCTACTTGGCGCCGCACTCGCCGCGCTTGCCACTCCGGCCTTGGCCGACACACCTGCGCACGAAGCTTTGGAAACCGTGATGCGTGCCCATCATCCGGTTATCGTGGCAGCGCAAGACGGCGCCGGCGCGGTGACCGTCGAGAGCGGTGTTGATATCAAGGCGCATGACGCTGATGAAATCGTTGATCTGGGCTCCATCGCCAAAACCGTCACGGCCATCGCAACGCTGCACCTGATCGAGGAGCCGGGTCTTTCGGTGCAAAGCACCTTGGCGGCGCTGTTACCTGATGTGCCCGATGATAAGGCGAACATAACGCTGCATCAGCTGCTCACGCACACATCTGGGATTGTGGAGTCAACGGGCGATGACAACGAACCGCTGACGCGTGCCGCGTTTCTGGAACGGGTCCTTGCGACACCTCTGGATAACACCCCGGGCGCGACTTACGCCTATTCAAATGCCGGATATTCGCTTCTCGCCGCGGTGATCGAGATACGAAGCGGGATGACATATGAGGATTACCTGATCGAGAATGTCATCCCCGAAGGCTCGACACCGATTGGTTATGGCCGCGCCTATGATGAGGACCGCGCGATCACCAGTCACAGAACTTGGCTGACGGGGTTCAAAAGGCGCCATGTGGCAGAGGCAAGTTGGGGCGGGCCCGCGCCGGGATGGAACCTGATTGGCAATGGCGGGCTTGTCACGACGGCAGAGGGGTTCCTGTCCTTCTGGGCGGCATTCCTGAACGCGGATATCGTGAGTGAGCATTATGTTGCGGCTGCCATGGCGCCACATGTCGATGAAGGCGATGGAATGCTGTTTTCCGGTTACGGCCTTGTTGTCGAAAAACTTGAGAATGGAAGTGTCATGTTCTGGCATGACGGCGGAAACGACATCTTTTCAGCAGAATGGCGGCACCTCGCTGACACCGGCCAAACCTATTTCACTGCCGGCACGGGTTCAGCCGCATTCGACGCCATGGAAAGCATTTTGGCCGCAACCTCTTTCTAGGACGTTTCCGATCAGCAGTTTGTACGTGGCCTAGTTTCCGGGCCGCAAGACGGTGACACCGACTGCCGCCGCCCTTGCGAGATCCGGATCAAGTGACATAGGGATGTACTCCCCCCGCCGCCAGAGCTCGCCCAGATTGTCGTAGTGGCGCGAAAGGGGGTGACCGGATTGACCCGTGGAGATGATGAAGACGGAGCTGTCCGGATCGGCGAAATCATAGACGCCGCGATAGCCTGCGGCGTGAACGTTCTGGAACGGGTTTGGCCCGGTGCCAGAAGTACGGCCGCGTTGTAGCGTGTTATCGCCACCGCTGGTCGATTGGCGGATATTCACGACCCATTCGAGGATCGGGGTTTGGCCCAGGACGGGGTGATCATGGGTCGCCTCGTGGGCATCGCCCCAGCGAACGGCCTCGACCGCGCCACCATGGTTTTCGTTGATCCAGAGAAGCGCATCATCAAGCGCCTGGCGAGCGATGTCGGTGCAGGTCTCAACCGGGGCGGACTGGATCACGTCGCACCAGATGCCGGCGCCATCCAGGTCGCGGAAAACCCGTTCGATGAAAACGGGGTTGGGATGGGTGAATTCGGCAGCCAATGGCCCCAGTTCGTCGCGGATCAGGCGCTCCTGAAAGGCGCGCACCCAGGCGGCGTAGATCAATGGTTCCGGCAGATGTTCGTTCATCTCTCCGTTCCAGGAGGACAGCAGGTTCAGCGCGATCTGGCGCTGGCGTTCGGGCGTGCCTTCGGGCGCGGCATCACCCGTGAACCACAGATCGGCCCCCATGAGCGTCGACAATGTCCGGGCGGTGAAACTGACCGTGTCCAACTGCGCTTCAATGAAGCTGTCACGGGTATGCACTTCGCGCGCCTGCATCAAGCGCCGCCAGCGGTTGATGCGCTGCGTGTCGCCCCACAGAAATGAGACATGTTGAGGGAAGGGCCGATCAATTGTCTTGTTGTTAGTGTTGCCGATAATGCCGCCCTCAGGGTTCGCAAACTCGGGATTGTCGCCATAGGGAAAGCGGCCTTGCCAGCGGTTCTGGGCCAGATAGCCGAAGGCCGGGAAGCGGCCTTGGCTTTGATGGCCTGGATCGCGGGCGGGCAGGGCGCCGATGGTCTTCATCGCGATGCGGTTGCGATCAGCGAGTGTCAGGTTTTGTGCGGGCGCGATGTAGGTCTCTGCCGCATCAATCGCATCATCCACATTGCGTGCGCGCATCAGTGCCATGCCGGCGGACATCGACGTGTCGCGGTCGGACAAAGCGCTCCAGGCAATGGCCGTCACATGGCCCGGAGGCGTGATTGTGCCAAGGTTGAACTGATCGCCTGGCATGACTGGGCCGTTCACTGTCCAGCGCAGCCGCAGTGTCACCGCGGGCGCGTCTTTGACATTGATGACAGAGTCGCGGCTGCGGAACGTGTTCCACCCGTCAAGGCCGCGATATTCGTTCGGGTTGTTGGGGTTCACCTCTTCCAGCACGATATCCTGATCGTCGACATAAGCGGAGGTAATGCCCCAACCCAACGCATCGCTGCGCCCGGCAAGGACCAGCGGCATGCCGGGGATCGTTCCGCCGATGATACCGCCGGTGGAAAGCTCAAGCCTCGCCAGATACCAGATCGAGGGCGCTGTGAGACCCAGATGCGGGTCACTGGCCAACAGGGTCGAACCGCTGGCAGACCGGCTTGGATCCGCAGCCCATGCATTCGACGCGCCTGCAAGTGGTGGACGGTTGAACGGCGCGAGAGGGTCCTCCGCTTGCCGCATATTGGCAGTGTAATTGGGCACACCCGGCACGAGGGTGGCATATTCCGGCAGGGCCGCCACACCGTCAGACGGATCATCGGGCAGAATGTCCCGCAGCCGTTCATTGTCGATGATCAGCGACGTGCGGGCACGCAGGACTTCACTTTCCAGATGCGAGGAAAGCTGCAACGCCATGAGCTTCTGGATTGCGATGGAATCCGCTGGTTGCCAGGGAGAGATTGGATGATTGAAAAGCCACATCTCCGGCGCGCCGCGTCCGCGCGCGCCAGCATTGACCTCTGCAAGCCAGGCGTTCACCCCGGCGGAATAAGCGTTCAGAGCAGCCTTGGTGCTGTCGTCCTGCGCGTTCACGGACGAGACGGCGAGCGTGTAGATATCGAAACGGCGCAGGACCTCGTCGATGCCGAGAGTACGCTCGCCAAAGAGTTCGGAGAGCCGCCCCTGCGCGGTGCGCCGCAGCATCGTCATCTGCCAGAGCCGATCCTGGGCATGCGCATAGCCGAGCGCGAAATAGACGTCATTGTCAGACGTGCCAAAGATGTGCGGCACATTCGCGTTGTCGCGCACAATCTCCACCGGTGCTGAGATCCCGCGCACTGTGCTTTCGGCATTGTATTCGGGCAGGGAACGGGACGCGAAATAGTAGGCGAGCGCGATCAGTCCGACGCCAAGAATGATCAGTCCTGTTGCCAGCCGCACAAGCCAGCGAAAGATGCGCGCCATAGGGTCCTCTGTGCTTGGGTGCCTCGTTTTACCAAGGCGGGCGGGCAGGGCAAGTCAGCGTTCGGGGATCAGACCACGCGGGCTGAAGCGCAGCACAAGGAGCAGGATCAGCCCCATGGTCAGCAGCCGCATATGTGCCGCCGAGTCAATCAGCCGTTCGCGGAGTGCGCTGTCTTCGGCCAGACCGCTGCTGATGATGCTCATCAGGCCAAGGCCCAATGGCTCAACTTGCACCCAAAGCCACCAGATCAGCATGCCACCGAGGATCGCGCCGAAATTGTTGCCGGAGCCGCCGACGATCACCATCACCCAGATGAGAAAGGTGAAGCGCAGGGGTTGATAGGTGCCCGGCGTGAGTTGCCCGTCAAGCGTCGTCATCATCGCGCCGGCGATCCCACAAATGGCTGAGCCGAGGATGAAAATCTGCAGATGACGACCTTTCACATCCTTGCCCATCGCCTCTGCCGCGACCTCATTGTCGCGGATGGCGCGCATCATGCGGCCCCATGGGCTGTTCAGCGCCTTTTGCGCAAGCCAGAGGATGATCAGAAGGACGATGGTGAAAAGCACCGCATATCCGATCTTGGTATAAAGCGTTGAGGCGGTCACGGGGTCGAGGCCGAGGCTCGCGGCCCGCTCGACGAAGCCGGGGTCGTTCTGCAAGTCGATCTCATAGGGCACGGGCCGGTCGAGGCCGATCACATTCTTCACACCGCGCGCCAGCCAGTCCTCGTTTTTCATGATGGCAATGATGATCTCGGCGATACCCAAGGTCGCGATGGCCAGATAGTCAGACCGCAGACCGAGGGCGGTTTTCCCGATCAACCAGGCTGCGCCCGCCGCCAGCAGGCCGCCCGCAGGCCAGGCCAAAAGGATGGGCAGGTTCAGCCCGCCCAGATAGCCGCTGACGGCGGGGTTTACTGCCTCCACGGCCGCCTTGCCGGGGTCGAAGACCGCACGATAGAGGAAGAAGCCGCCGATCAGGATGGCCAGAGTTGCGAGGGTCTTGGTGCGCCCGGTCAGCCGCTTTTGTGCCATGACAGCGGCAACAACGGTCGCGGCTCCTAGGACCAACCCGGCGATGATCCGCAATCCACCCGCCTGCCAGGCTTCGGGCACAGGCGGGGTTGAGATCAGAACAGCAGCGAGGCCTCCCAGCGCCACAAAGCCCATGACCCCGATGTTAAAGAGCCCGGCAAAACCCCATTGCAGGTTCACCCCCAGCGCCATGATGGCAGAGACAAGACCCATATTCAGGATCACGAGGGCCGAGTTCCAACCCTGAATGATACCGGTGCCGACCAGCAGGACGCCGACAAGGGAAAACAGGAATGTGTTTTTGACAGCAGGGTTCATACGGATTGCCCCTTGAACAGGCCCGTCGGTTTGAAGAGCAGGACGATCACAAGGATCGCGAAGCTCACGGCGAATTTGTAATCGGTGGAGAGAAGCTGGACGAGGCTATCCGGCTCCAGCGGCTCTGGCAGCAGGTAGGTCAAGACCTTTTTCCACGCATAGGTGATCGTGACTTCGCTGAAGGCGATCACGAAACCACCTGCGATGGCGCCAATCGGGTTGCCGAGACCACCCACAATGGCGGCGGCGAAAATGGGCAGCAACAGCTGGAAATAGGTAAAGGCGCGGAAGGATTTGTCGAGGCCGTAGAGGACACCTGCAGTGGTGGCCAGGGCCGCGACGATCATCCAGGTGACCTTGACCACCCAGTCAGGGTTGATGCCGGAGAGTAGGGCAAGGTCCTCGTTGTCCGAAAACGCCCGCATCGATTTGCCGGTTCGCGTCTTGTTGAGAAACCAGAAGAGCAGCGCCATGACCGCGAAGGCCACGACGACCGTGATCACCTGCGTGGTCTTGATCGCCAGCCCCTCATCAAGGCCCGTCATCGTACGGAATTCGCGTGCGGTGATCAGGAACCGTTCGCCATCGGCAAAGTTCACCTCACGCACGCCGATGATGAACCGCACGATCCCGTTCATCACGAACATCACGCCCATGGAGACGATCACGAGGATGACGGGCGAGGCTTTTTGCTGGCGGTAGAATTTGTAGACCGCCCAGTCTGTGCCCAAGAGCAACAGGATGGTGGCTCCGATCCCGATGGGCAGGGCGAGCAGGGCGGTTGGAAGTGGGCCAAAGGTGATACCCAGCCCGGTCAGGGCGGTTGTCACGATGATTGTCATCGCCGTGCCAAAAGCCATCGTGTCGCCATGGGCAAAGTTCGAAAAGCGCAGGATGCCGTAGATTAGCGTGACGCCAAGCGCGCCAATGGCCAGTTGCGCGCCGTAGGCAAGGCCCGGGACGAAGACGAAATTGGCGAAGGCCACCAGGGCGTTGAGGATGTCCATTATGCGGCAGCTCCGTATTCGCAGGTTCCGGAGTAAGTCTGGTCTGTCATTCCAACAAGTACGAGCCGGCCGTCGGTCAGATCGTAGTCGCCCGAGCGGTAACGGAGAGTGGCCGTCAGATCATTGTTGACGACAATGACGCTCCGCGGCGGCGCACCAGGAGGACCGTTTCCGCTGGTAAATACCTCACCGTAGTGGGTTCTAGCCCGCGTATAGTCATCCATGGCATCTCCACCGCCCCACTCAGCAAGTAACTCTTCATCACCCGGTCCTGCTTCATTGTGGATCCAGACCTCAAACGGCAGTTGGATGTTGGGTTCACCTTCTCCCAGAATGCGCGTAAATACACACGATAACACCAAGATGTTCTGGAACCTCGCAGATTGGCGATGCGCATCCATCTGAGCTTGTGTTGCCGGTTCCCATGTCGGCATGTCTTCGGTCCGACCGCATGAAGAAAAGATGAAGGGCACGACTACAAAGAAGCGGATGAGTGTGCTGTTTGCAAGGTGGCCAAATACGTTCATCGTGTCACCTGACAAATACCTTCTAAACGTGTTCCTTCGTTTGTGTTGCTGAGCACAGCATTTCCATCAGGCTGCACCACAAACATCACGTTTGACCCGCCAAGACCTTCACCCCAGAACCCGCGTACATCGCCCATCAGGATTGGCTCTGCCGGGAATTGGGCGTCGCCCATCTGGACTGTGGTGACCTTGCGCCGGGGTGGTTCTCCAGCGTGTTGTGCCGGGGCGAATTGGGTGCGGCCGATTTCAAAGACAACGGGCGTCCCCTGTAGGTTGCAGGTGACCGTTTCTGCCGTTGAGGGCGTACTGAGCGCCAAAAGAACCATCGCCATCCTCATCCACCCAAAAAACTCCGCCTTACTTCGGGATCAGCCAGCAGCTCTTTCCCAGTCCCCGCATGCGCATTCCTGCCCTGGACCAGCACATAGGCTTTGTCTGCGATCTCAAGCGCTTGGCGGGCGTTTTGTTCGACCATCAGGATCGGGATGCCGGTGCGGGCGACCTCGATGATGCGGTCGAAGAGCTCGTCCATGACGATGGGGCTGACGCCAGCGGTGGGTTCGTCCAGCATCAGCACCTTGGGCTGGGTCATCAGCGCCCGGCCCACGGCGACCTGCTGGCGTTGTCCGCCCGAAAGCTCGCCCGCCGCCTGATGGCGTTTTTCCTTCAGGATCGGGAACAGGTCATAGACCTGCGCTATTGTTTCACTGAAATCGTCGCGGCGGATGAAGGCGCCCATTTCGAGGTTCTCTTCAACCGTCATGGAGGTGAAGATGTTTGCGACCTGCGGCACAAACCCCATCCCCTTCACAACACGTTCCTGCGGGGAGAGGTGGGTGATATCCTCGCCATCCAGCCGCACCGCACCCTGATTGACATTCAACATGCCAAAAACAGCCTTCATCGCGGTCGATTTGCCCGCCCCGTTGGGGCCCACGATCACGGCAATCTCGCCCTTTTCGGCGGCAATCGTGCAGGCATGCAGGATATCAGGACCCTTGCCATAACCGCCGGTCATGGCCTCCCCGATCAGGAACGGCTCACTCACTGATTGATGTACTCCGCAAGGAACGGCGCATAGGTGGTCAGCGTGTCACGCATCAGCGCCTGTTCGGTCGGGTCCGCATGGTTGATATAGATGTAGTAAAGCGTTCCGGCGGCCCCGAGTATTGCGCCGAGCAGGACGGTCAACAAAAATTTCATATCGTCTTAACCTTTGCTAGTTGGTCGGGTCGGTGATGGTGTGATGCGGCTATTTCGAAATCCGCATATGTGAAAGGAATGCGTCGTGCAGAGCCCGGTGCCGATCAGTGAACTCTTGGCCAACTGCGAATGTCACTAGTTGCATCGTGCGGTTTGGTGACGTGTAAATGCCGTTGGCATAGACGACATCCAGCCCATCGATCGTAAACGTGTAGACCACAGTCTCGACCCCGGCATTCCCTGCGCGCGAGCGATAGACATCAACCACCGGAATATCTTGTGGTCGCACTCCGATAACGCCAGCGGCATTGCTGATCACCGTTTCGCGCATCAACGCAGCGGTCAGCCCGTCCCGCGCACCCAACTCTTCCGAGATCACTTGGCCGTAATGCCGGTCATCGTAGCGATATGCAGCAATGACATCGGGATTGGGGATCGTGGTGGGCGACCAGCCCGCAGTCTGGCCGCAGAACTGAAGAAACGGGGTTATCGCGCTGCAATCGCCTTCGATGGCTTCGGTATAGACCCAGGTCCCGTCATCAAGAAGATCCACCGTCCGGCCTTCAACGACAGACCGGCCAACAACCTCTTGTGCGGCCACCTGCGTGGCCATCAGGCCAAGGATCAGGCTGACGACGAAACGCATCATGAAACCAGTTCCTTGTTCTTAAGTCCGGTGCCGAGATAGGCCTCGATCACCTGTTCATTGGCCTTGATCTCTTCCAAGGTCCCTTCGGCCAGCACATGCCCCTCGGCCATGACGATGACCGGGTCGCAGAGCTTGCCGATAAAGTCCATGTCATGCTCAATGACCACAAATGTATAGTTGCGTTCTTGGTTCAGGCGGATAATTGCGTCCCCGATCGTGTTCAGAAGGGTACGGTTTACGCCTGCGCCTACCTCATCTAGGAACACGATTTGCGCGTCGACCATCATGGTGCGGCCCAGTTCCAGCAGCTTCTTCTGCCCGCCGGAGAGGTTGCCCGCCTTTTCATCTTTGAGATGTTCGATAGTGAGGAACTCTATCACCTCGTCGGCTTTCGCTCGCAGCGCGCGTTCTTCCTGCGCGATGCGGCGGCGCCCGAACCAGGCGTTCCAGAGGCGCTCACCCGATTGGTCGCCCGGAACCATCATCAGGTTTTCGCGCACGGTCATGGATGAGAATTCGTGCGCGATCTGGAAGGTGCGCAGGAGGCCTTTATGGAAAAGCTCATGTGGCGGCAGGCCGGTGATGTCCTCGCCGCGCAGGGTCACACGGCCTGAAGTTGGTTCAAGAGCACCTGCGATCACGTTGAAAAGCGTGGTTTTTCCTGCGCCGTTAGGGCCAATCAACCCGGTGATTGTGCCTTCGTTGATCGTCAGAGACGCGCCATCTACGGCGCGAAAGCCGCCAAAGGTTTTAACCAGGTCTTCGACAACGATCATTGATGTTCCCTGCATGCCACGCCCCGTGGCCGCTTTTGCAAAACGGCGCGAGGGCGATACCCCCGCGCCGCTTGAAGATCAAGTGCCCGGCTTAGCGGAATTTGATCGTGGAATAGACACCATCGGAAAACTCGATTTCCTGATAGTTGCCTGCAGATTCACCGGGGCCGATCAGCTCGACGGCTGAGGCGCCGACATAGTCGATGTCTTCGCCAGCTGCGATCAGCTCAAGCCCGCGGGCCAGTTCACCCGGCATAATCTCGACACCGGGGGCATTGGCTACATCAAAGACGTGATCTTTGAAGGCTGCGGGATCAGTGGAGCCTGCTTTTTGCATGGCCAGCATGATCAGTGCAGCGGCGTCATAGGATTCGGGCGCAAAGGCGCTGGTGCCGTCAAAGCCCGCAGCCTCGGCCATTTCGACGAATTTGCCTGCACCGGCATTATCCGTGCCGGGATAAGCACCGAAAGAGCCGTTGAGTTCTTCGCCGAAATTGTCGTTCAGTACAGAACCCACCATGCCGTCTGGCAGGTAGAACGTGTCGAACGCGCCGGTATCAAGGGCTGAGCGGATGATGCCGGAGCCGCCCTGGTCGACATAGCCTGCCACAACCAGCACTTCACCACCAGCGGATGCAAGCGCGCCGACTTCGGCAGAATAGTCGGCCTTGCCGTCTTCATGTGCTGCGGAGATGGTCACCGATCCACCGGCAGCCTCAAACGCAGCCTGGAAAGCGTCCGCCAAACCTTTGCCGTAGTCGTTGTTGGTGTAGGTCAGGGCAACCTCGCCCACGCCACGATCTTGCAGGATCTCGGTGATGATCACGCCCTGACGTGCGTCAGAAGGCGCGGTGCGGAAGAACAGTCCGTCATCTTCTGCAGTGGAGAGGCCAGGGGATGTCGCGGAGGGTGAAATCATCACCACGCCATTGGGGCGGGCGACGTTCTGCAGGATTGCACCGGTCACGCCCGAACAATCCGCACCCATGATCGCGTCGACCTCGTCCGATGTGATCAGGCGTTCTGCAGCAGCCGTCGCCGCACCCGCATCAATGCAGGTACTGTCACCGCGCACGGATGTCACAGTGGCACCATCAAGAAGTGCGCCGGAATCCGTCACTTCCTGCATCGCCAGTTCTGCACCAGCACCCATTGCGGGTGTGATCGATTCAAGTGGTCCGGTGAAGCCGAGGATCACCCCGATTTTGACCTCTTGGGCATGCGCAGCGCCCGCCATCATTGCGACCGCGCTGGTCGCCATGAGCAGTTTTTTCATGTTTATTCTCCCTATCGGATTTCTTTATCCTGCGGCGCAGATTAGCAGGCCGTTTCCAAAAGGAAAGCGTGAACCAAAAGGCAAAGCGCCCGAAATATGAGGGTTTTGCGGGCCGATGATCCAGTGATACCCCAAGGCGCGCGGGCAGTGTGGCCAGTGTCAGACGGATAGGCGTGCGCTATGGCTACCGCGCTCACGATAGGGGGTTGTGTCGTAGTGCGAGCGGTAGCATTTGGAAAAATGCGACGGGGACGCAAAGCCGCAGGCGAGCGCCACATTGATCACGGTCATATCCGTTTGCATCAATAGGTTGCGCGCTTTTTGCAAGCGCAACTCCATGTAGTATCGCTTGGGGCTGCGCGACAGATAACGCCGGAAGAGTCGCTCCAATTGTCGGGTCGACATACCCACATCGCGGGCAAGGATCGCGGGGCTGATCGGCTCTTCGATATTCTGCTCCATCATCTGGATGACGCGGCTGAGTTTGGGGTGTCGGACGCCAATCCGGGTCGGGATCGACAGGCGCTGCGTATCCTGATCGGTGCGGATTGCAGAATAGATCAGGATATCAGCAACAGCGTTGGCCAGCTCTTCCCCATGTTCGTCGGCGATCAGCTTGATCATCAGATCGATCGAGGCTGTTCCGCCCGCTGTCGTGATCCGCTGCCCATCGACCACAAAGACTGACTTTGTCAGTTCAACCTCTTCGAACTCTTCGGCGAAACTGTCCTGATTTTCCCAATGGATCGTGGCCTTCTTGCCGTCAAGAAGCCCCGCCTTGGCCATCGTGTATCCAGCGGTGCAAAGCCCCGCGATCCGTGCACCGCGTCGGGCCTCGCGCCGCAACCAGTTCAGCACACGCTTTGTAGTCGCCGCCTGTACATTTATGCCGCCGCACAGCATGACCGTATCATCACGCTCCAGCTCGACCAGATCATCCGCGACACGGAAGGAACAGCCGTTCGAGCAGGTGGCTTCTTCGCCGCCTTCCGCAATGATCTTCCACGTATAAAGCTCTTTGCCCGCAGTCCGATTTGCGATGCGCAGGCTTTCAAGTGCGGCCGCAAAGCAAAGCATCGTAAAATCATCCATCAGGACAAACACGAAACGGCGCGGTTTGCCGCTGTGGTCAACGTCGATGATCTGGGGTTCGGTCGTCATTGTGGCTTTCCGGTGCGCGCATTTTGATGACAGACCACACCAGTTTTGACGGCACCCTTCAAGAGGGAAAGTCACTTGCGCGACTGGCTTTTTGATCAAGTGGCGTCTTCACATTTTGCCATTGGCGTACCTGCACCTGCAGGTTATACGAGCATCCTGATAACGCTAACCTCTCTTGGATATGGAGCAAGACAATGACCGACTGGCAAAAATCTGACTGGCGCAGCAAGCCCCGGGTTCAGATGCCTGATTATACCGATGCAGCCGCGCTCAGCGCTGTTGAGGCGCGTCTTGCCGGTTATCCTCCGTTGGTCTTCGCAGGTGAGGCGCGGCGCCTGAAGGCGGAACTCGCCTCGGTTAGCCGTGGTGAGGCGTTTTTGCTGCAAGGTGGTGATTGCGCGGAAAGCTTTGCAGAGTTCTCTGCCGACGGTATTCGCGACACGTTCAAGGTGATGCTGCAGATGGCCGTGGTGCTGACATACGGCGCCAAGGTTCCTGTGGTCAAAGTGGGTCGCATGGCCGGGCAGATGGCCAAGCCGCGGTCTGCACCGACCGAGACCGTAGATGGTGTGGAACTACCCAGCTACCGCGGTGACATCATCAACGGGTTTGATTTCACCGAAGACAGCCGTGTGCCCGACCCGGAACGCATGCTGCAGGCTTACCTGCAGGCGGCGGCAACGCTGAATCTGTTGCGCGCATTTTCGACCGGTGGTTTTGCCAATGTGCATGAGGTCCATAAGTGGACGCTCGGCTTCACCGATGCCAACGAGGTCAAGAAATACAGCGATATGGCTGAACGGATCAGCGATACACTGGACTTCATGGAAGCGGCTGGTCTGACGACCGAAACGAACCATGAACTGCAGACCGTTGATTTCTACACCAGCCATGAGGCGCTGCTTCTGGAATATGAAGAGGCGCTGTGTCGTCTGGATTCCACATCCGGCAAGTGGCTCGCAGGTTCGGGGCACATGATCTGGATCGGGGACCGCACGCGTCAGCCTGATGGCGCGCATGTGGAGTTCTGTAAAGGCGTGCAAAACCCGATTGGCCTGAAATGCGGGCCCAGCATGACAAGCGGACATCTGAAATCGCTGATGGCCTCACTGAACCCCGAAAATGAGGCTGGGCGTCTGACGTTGATCGCGCGCTTCGGCGCCGGGTCGGTTGGTGAGCATCTGCCGCGACTGATCAAGGCGGTTCAAGAAGAAGGCGCCAACGTCGTCTGGACCTGTGACGCGATGCACGGCAACACGATCAAGTCCTCGACCGGCTACAAGACACGGCCATTTGAAAGCGTCCTGCGCGAGGTGAAGGAGTTCTTTGCCGTCCATAATGCTGAAGGGACTGTGCCCGGCGGTGTGCATTTCGAGATGACCGGCAAGGACGTGACCGAATGCACTGGCGGCGTGCGCGCTGTGACGGATGAGGATTTGTCGGACCGGTATCACACCGCCTGCGATCCGCGCCTGAACGCCTCGCAATCGCTGGAGCTCGCGTTCCTGGTGGCCGAGGAACTGTCTGCCCGCCGCAATGATCTGCAGCAGGCGAAGGCGGGCTAACTACCCGTTGTTGACGACCAAACGCAGGGCCGGGCGCGATGTGCTCGGCTCTTTTTTCGTCTGGCGGGGCGTGGTTTGGACGCTGGCGAGCTGTGGGCGCAGCGGATCGTTCCGGATCGCTTTGCCGGGCTGGATCTGAAAACGCCGCGGACGGTTGCCCGGTGCATCATCGGTCACAAGCGCGCCAAGAATACGTGTTGTTTCACCCTTCGCGTCGAGCAGCGGCAGAAGCAGCATCGTCCCCGTCAGTTCTTGCCGCAGGATCGTGCCCGGCGACAAAAGAGGGATCGCGACAATTGCCGGTGTGGTAAACGCCGTCTCGATCAGTTCGGCGATCTCATCACGCGCCTCCGGCAGGATCAGCGTGCTGATCGGCATGCCCCGCGCATCCATTTTCAAGAGGTCATGCAGGTTCTGCCCCGCAACCCGCATCCGGGCGACACCAGGGGCTACACGCTGCAAAATAAAGGCATGCGGCAGCGCATCGTCGATCTGGCGCGGTTCGATATCGTTGCGCGACGGGATCTTCTGCGCATGGCGCAGGTTTTGCCAATATGCCTCAAGGCTCTTAAGCGTTGCATCATTTGCTCCAGCCTTGTCAGAGCGTCGCCGTGTCGGAATATCACTCGCAGTTGTCATCTTGACCTCAATCGAACCTTGGCTGCCCCTGGGGTGGAGCGATACCAGCTTTACGTTAAGAGGAATTTAACAAAGCTTACCGCCCCGTTCACTTAATAAAGTGTAAAACGGTTAATGCTTGCTGAAGAAGAACGGATGGATTGCACCTGCTCTTGCCCCTTATGGCGGTTTTCACGTAGGTGCTTGCGAAGGTTTTTACACACCGGGGCCGCCGATGATCAGATCCATGACCGCTTTTGCCAGCCGGGCCGGGACATCCGGGGCGACATCATGGCGTTGGGAAATGCGGGGCGTGAATGCGCGCGGTCTTGATTTGCGGCTGCGGCTGCCCGACGGGATGACAGCACTTGAGATACCTTTGCGCGCGGCTTTGCAGGCTGGGTTGGCGCGGGGCAACGTGACGCTGAATTTGCGGCTTAACCGCGAGGAGGCGTCGGAGACGCTGAGCGTGGACGAGACCCAGCTTGAGGCCGTGCTAGGCGCCCTTGACCTTGTGCAGGAGCGTGCCTTTGCCATGGGTGTGACGCTGGCACAGCCCCATGCGGCAGATGTCCTGTCACAAAAGGGCGTGCTGAAAAATGCCACCGCCGAAGACGATGACGAGGCGCTGGCCAAAGGCCTTCAAGAAGATTTTCCGCTGCTTCTCGCCGACTTCATCCACATGCGCGAAACCGAAGGGGCCGCGCTCAAGACGCTGATCGCAGGGCAGCTTGATCAGATTGCGGATCTGACCGCGGCTGCAGCCAAAGCGGCGGCTGAGCGGGTGCCGCAGATGCACGAAAACCTGAGTGCCGCCTTGCGCCGCGTGGTTGAAGATGTGGGCGAGATCGACCCGCAGCGCATCGCGCAGGAACTCGCGCTTTTGGCGGTCAAGGCCGACGTGACCGAGGAGATCGACCGTTTGGGCGCCCATATCGCTGCCGCGCGCGATTTGCTGGACAGTGATGGGCCAGCCGGGCGCAAGCTTGATTTTCTTGCACAGGAATTTAACCGCGAGGCCAATACATTGTGTTCAAAAGCGCAGTCAAAGGACCTGACGGCGATTGGCCTTGATCTAAAGGCGGTCATTGATCAGATGCGCGAACAAATTCAGAATGTGGAGTAGCGTGATGCCCCGACGCGGCCTTTTAATCATCCTGTCGTCTCCATCCGGAGCGGGCAAATCAACCTTGGCGGGGCGCCTGCGCGCATGGGACGCGACCTTGCGCTTTTCCGTCTCGGCCACCTCACGCGCGCCCCGCGAAGGTGAAGTGGATGGGCAGGATTACGTCTTTGTCTCGGTCCCCGAGTTTCAAAGCCAGGTGGCCGAAGGTCAGATGCTCGAACATGCGCAGGTGTTCGGCAATTACTACGGCTCACCAAAGGCACCGGTCCAGAATGCGATAGAGAAGGGCTGCGATGTGCTTTTCGATATCGACTGGCAGGGCGCACAACAGATCAGCAATTCGGCCTTGCAGGAACATGTGCTGTCGATCTTCATCCTGCCGCCATCGATCACCGAATTGCACCGCCGTCTGGTCAGCCGAGGCAAAGATGCGGAGGATGTGATCGAAAAGCGGATGCAGAAAAGCTGGGACGAGATCAGCCATTGGGATGGCTATGATTATGTGCTTGTCAACGATGATCTGGACGAGACCGAGGCGCATCTGAAGACGATCATCAGTGCGGAGCGCTTGCGGCGCTCACAGCAACCGCAATTGGTGGACCATGTGCGCAGCTTGCAAGCGGAATTCGGAGAACGGGTATGAGCGTTTACGCCTTGGGTGAAGTGCAGCCAGATGTGGCAGAGGATGCCTGGATTGCGCCGGGTTGCTATGTCATCGGGCGCGTCAGACTGGGCGCAAAGTCATCGATCTGGTTTGGCTCGACTTTGCGGGGCGACAATGAGCTGATCAGCGTCGGCGCGGGCAGTAATATTCAGGAAAACTGCGTGCTCCACACGGATATGGGCTATCCGCTGACGATCGGTGATGGTTGCACCATCGGCCACAAGGCCATGCTGCATGGCTGCACCATTGGTCAGAACAGCCTGATTGGTATGGGTGCCACGGTGCTGAACGGGGCCGTTATTGGTGAAAATTGCCTGATCGGGGCAGGGGCGCTGATTACCGAAGGGAAGACGATTCCGGACGGTTCTTTGGTCATGGGGGTGCCGGGCAAGGTGATCCGGCCTCTGGATGATGCGCAGATTAACGGTTTACGCGCATCGGCGCTGCATTATCAGCAAAACGCGGCCCGCTTCATGCGGGATCTGCATCAGTAAGTGACGACCGGCATTGCCCTAGCCGTCATTCGCGGCGGGTGGAGGCGCGCGCAGTACCAGTAGTCCAAAATCAAGTTCATCCGATAAGGATTTGATTTCCCGGGTGATAAGGGGCGCGTCGACCTCCTGGTCAGTGATCGCGCGATACTTGCCGCGGTAGCTGCAGGTGATCAATCTCAGCGCGACATCAACGGCATCGAAAGTGTCCGCGACCAGGGCAGACAAGACGATATCCGGATTGACCCTCTTCAGAAGGTCCCCGTCGAGCGCATCAATCTGGGCAAAGTCAACATCGCCCGCATCAGCCATGCGCCGCCCCTCGGCCGCCCAGCGTTCCAGGTCACCGATCACAAGCGTAGCGCGACCAGTTTCAATAAGGATTTCAGGATGCCAGTGGGCGGATTCTGGCGCGTTTTGTCCCGACATTTGGTCCTCAATATTTATTTGTCGCTGACAATTCGTTATCGAAATCAGGGCGTTAGAAGCATTTCCTTCCGTGCCATCAAAAATAATATGCGTACACCGTGTCAGCGATGTAAGAGTGAGTGGGAGCATCACTATAACGTGAGGTCGAGCCGTGACATTAGAGCAAATTGCCGCAGTCATTGATGCACTGCCGTTGCCTGTACTGATTGTTGGCCCCGACGAGCGGGTGCGCGTCGCCAACGAGCCGCTTGAGGCGATCTTGGGCCCGGACTTAGTGGGCAAGCATTACATTACGGCCATGCGACAGCCTGCGATTATCGATGCGATTGCGAAGGTGCGCAGTACCGGTGGCGGCGCAGTAACGCGATTCGTCGGGCGCGACGGCGAAAAGGACACGACTTACCGTGTATCTCTGGCTGAGGCGGGGGGTGACACGGTCTTGACATTCGAAGATCAGACAGCGGCCGAGGAGGCCGGCAAGATGCGCCGGGAATTTGTCGCCAATGTCAGCCACGAATTGCGTACACCGCTTACTGCTTTGCTGGGCTTCATCGAAACGCTCAGTGGCGCTGCACGCGAGGATGCCGAAGCGCGTGATCGGTTTCTGGGCATTATGGCGCATGAGGCCAACCGGATGACGCGGCTTGTCGATGATCTTTTGTCGCTCAGCCGTGTTGAAGAAGATGAACGGGTGAGGCCCCGCGAACATGTCGATCTTGGTGCGCTATTGTCGTCCGTGATCAAGGGGTTAGAGCCACAGGCAGAGAACGCTGACGTCGACGTGAAACTTGATCTGCAAAGCAGTGACGAGATGGTGCCGGGCGATGCCGGACAATTGGTGCAGGTCTTCACCAATCTTGTGGAGAACGGCATCAAATATGGTGCGGCTGGCAAGGAAATCCTTGTCACGCTTTACCCCAAGTCCATGCACAAACGATTGCGCGGCGAAGGTGTTGAAATCCGGGTCGCTGACAAGGGCGAGGGGATCGCATCACATCACCTTGCACGCCTGACAGAGCGATTCTATCGCGTCGACAACCACAGATCGCGCGAAGTGGGCGGCACGGGGCTCGGTCTCGCCATCGTCAAGCACATCGTGAATCGCCATCGGGGGCGGCTTTTGATTGAAAGTGAAGAGGGGCAGGGCACGCAAATCTCTGTTTTTCTTCCAACAAATTAGAATCAAATTCACTGTCATAAAACTTTTACAAGACTGTCACAAAAGCATCGCGTGAGGTTCGTTAGGACCGCGCCTGAGGGTCGCGCGGTGCGCGCACGACCTATGTTTGACTGACAGGAGTGATTTGATGTCGATCATGAAACTGACCGCGACAACCGCGGCCATTGCCCTTACTGCTACGACAGCACTTGCACGTGACAACGTCCAGGTTGCTGGTTCTTCCACTGTGCTGCCTTACGCGTCGATCGTCGCTGAAGCATTCGGTGAGAACTTTGACTTCCCCGCACCTGTTGTTGAATCGGGCGGTTCTTCGGCTGGTCTAAAGCGCTTCTGCGAAGGTGTTGGCGAAAACACCATCGATATCGCAAACGCGTCCCGCGCGATCCGCGAGCGCGAAATTGCTGAATGCGCCGCAAACGGTGTTACTGACATCATCGAAGTGCGCATCGGCTATGACGGCATCGTCTTTGCATCGCAAACAGACGGTCCTGCATTCACCGCGTTCGAGCCTTCCGACATCTTCAACGCGCTGGCCCCACAAGTGATGGTTGATGGCGAGCTTGTCGACAACCCGCATGAAAGCTGGTCTGACTTCAACCCGGACCTGCCAGATGCCGAAATCCTCGCTTTCATCCCGGGCACCAAGCACGGCACACGTGAAGTGTTTGAAGAAAAAGTCATCGCTGCTGGTTGTGAAGCCACTGGTGCATTCGAAGCCATGATGGCTGCTGGCATGTCCGAAGACGATGCAGAAGATGCATGTCTGGCTGTGCGCACCGACGGTAAGTCCGTCGACATCGACGGTGACTACACAGAAACACTGGCCCGTCTGGACGCAAACGCAAACGCGATTGGTGTGTTTGGTCTGGCTTTCTACGAAAACAACACAGACAAGCTGAAAGTGGCGACAATGTCGGGTGTTGAGCCAACTACCGAAACCATCGCTGAAGGTGTGTACCCCGTGTCGCGCCCACTGTTCTTCTACATCAAGGCGGCTCATCTGGGTGTGATCCCAGGTCTGCAGGAATATGCTGACTTCTTCGTTTCTGACGAAGTGGCTGGCCCATCCGGCCCACTGGCTGCTTACGGTCTGGTGTCTGACCCAGAGCTGGCTGGGACGCAGGAAGCGGTCGCAAGCAATGTGACCATGAACTAATCGCCTCATGGTGATTGGTCGGCCTTGCCTTGCGTGAGGCCGACCAGATTTCTCTTGAGTCATACTGCAGCGATTTGAACTGGTTGCCTCATAAGGGCGAAAACGAAAAGGGCCGCAGGGGGACAAGACATGTCGAATACGCTGATCTTACTGATCATTCTGGGGCTTGGCATCGTTGGGTTTTTCCTGGGCCGCACCCGCGCAATCGCCGTCGCAGATGGTGACGCGCGCAAGCTGCACTCACTCCCGTCCTACTACGGCGCGCATGTCGGTCTGAACGCGATTGTTCCCGCAGCGCTGGCATTGTTCTTGTGGCTGATCGTCCAGCCTTTTGTGATTAACAACTCGGTTTCCGGAATGATCAGCGACCGCAGTATCGAAAGTGGTGGCTCTTTAAGCCTTGTGATGTCGGATGTGCGGCGCGTGGCAGAGGGTTTGGACGCTGCTGTTGCTGAAGGTGCGATGACCCAAGAGATGGCATCGGATATGCGTGTCGAGTTCACCAATGTGCGCGAGCGGTTGGCGGATGTTGGCGTGGCGCTTGGATCTGACGTCACATCGGATACGCTGCGCGCGGCGCAGCGCTATCGCGAGATGGCCGGTACTGGCAATGTGCTGAAAACGCTTGCGACCCTGGCGATTTCGATAGGTGGATTGGCGGTTTCATGGCGGCTCGTCACGCCCCATTTCCGCGCGCGGAATGTGGTTGAGAACGGCATTCTGCTGGTCCTGATCGCCGCCGCCTCCATCGCCATTCTGACGACCGTTGGGATCGTCCTGTCGCTCATCTTCAACACCTATGAGTTCTTCAGGCTCTACCCGATCACGGACTTTTTCTTTGGGCTGTCGTGGTCGCCGAGTTTCTCTGGCCGGGGCGGGTCGTCTGAACTGGGTATCATCCCGCTTCTGTGGGGCACGCTTTACATCTCGGTCATCGCGCTCTTGGTGGCCGTGCCAATTGGCCTTTTCGCGGCGATTTACCTCTCGGAATACGCGTCCAAATCGGTCCGCGCTTTCGCCAAGCCAATGCTGGAGGTGCTGGCCGGTATCCCCACCATCGTTTACGGTCTGTTTGCTCTGCTGACAGTGGGACCGCTCCTTGTCAGCGTATTTGGCGATGACGGTGCATTGGGTGTGGACTGGATGGCAGGCGGCACAGCGGTGATTACCGCGGGGCTTGTGATGGGCATCATGCTGATCCCGTTTGTCAGCTCGCTTTCCGACGACATCATCAACGCGGTTCCGCAGGCGATGCGGGACGGATCACTGGGCTTGGGCGCCACGCATTCCGAGACCGTGCGTCAGGTGATCATCCCCGCCGCCTTGCCGGGGATCGTCGGGGCGGTGCTGCTTGCTGCATCGCGCGCCATTGGTGAGACTATGATTGTGGTGCTGGGGGCAGGGGCCGCGGCACGCCTGTCGCTCAACCCGTTTGACGCTATGACAACCGTGACCGCCAAGATTGTCAGCCAGTTGACAGGTGATAGTGACTTTGCCTCGCCCGAGGCGCTGGTGGCCTTTGCATTGGGGATCAGCCTTTTTGTGGTCACCCTCGGGCTGAACATCTTTGCACTTTATATCGTGCGCAAATACAGGGAGCAGTACGAATGACCGACGCGACATCCAGCGCGCCCGCTGCGGCACCGTCACCAGCGCAACGTGCCTCACTGCTCACTGAATCCCCGCGCATGAAAAAGCGGAACGCGGCCGAGACCCGGTTCAAGATGTATGGGGTCCTCGCGATCTCTATCGGCTTGGCGTTCCTTGTCTTTCTTGCCTATTCGATCTTGCGCAATGGCATCCCCGCATTCACGCAGACCGTGGTGAATGTCGAATTCACCCTGACGCAAGAGCAGTTCGATGACGCTGAGAGCAGAATGCTCAAGACCGCCGTCTACACGGACATATTTGTCGAAAACGTCACGGCCCAGTTCCAGGAACAAGGGCTGGATGTCGAATTTGACGGCGACACGATTGAACGGCTTTTGGGGAAAGTCGGCGGCGATCTGCGAAGCTTCTATCGCGAAAACCCCGATCAAATCGGACAGGCGGTGGCCTTGCAATTGCCCGCCGCGAGCCGGGTCGAGCGTTATCTGCAAGGCCGTCTGACCCGCGATATGGTTGTTGATGGCCGTTTTCTTGAGGTGGCCGACCTGGATGTGGTCGATGTTATGGTCGATGCGGGCATTATCGGCAGCGCGTTTGACTGGAACTTCATCACCGGCACCGATACGGGCGTGGATAATCCCGGCGGCGCGGGTATCGGCGCATCCGTGATCGGATCGTTCTTCATGATGTTGGTGGTGCTTTTGCTGTCGCTCCCCATCGGGGTGGCCGCATCGATCTATCTTGAGGAATTTGCGCCTAAGAACAAATTCACGGACCTCATTGAGGTCAATATCTCAAACCTCGCTGCCGTGCCGTCGATTGTGTTTGGTATTCTGGGCCTCGCCGTCTTCATCCAGTTCGCGCATCTGCCGCAATCTGCACCATTGGTGGGTGGTTTGGTTCTGACGCTGATGACCTTGCCCACAATCGTGATCTCAACCCGCGCATCGTTGAAATCCGTGCCACCATCAATCCGCGACGCGGCACTGGGTGTGGGCGCATCAAAAATGCAAGCCGTGTTCCACCATGTCCTGCCCTTGGCGATGCCGGGCATCTTGACGGGCACGATCATCGGGCTGGCGCAAGCTTTGGGCGAAACCGCACCGCTTCTGTTGATCGGGATGGTGGGATATGTGGCACGCGAATACCCGGATGGTCTGACATCCGGTCTTTTGGATCCGAACTCGGCCATGCCGGCACAGATCTACACCTGGGCAGCGCGTTCAGATGAAGCGTTCTTTGAGAAAGCATGGGGCGGGATTATCATTCTTTTGATCTTCCTGCTGACGATGAACATCATCGCGATCATTCTGCGCCGCCGCTTTGAACGGCGCTGGTAGGAGGGGCTGACAATGGAAGATATGATACATGTGGATCGCGCAATGAGTACGCAACAGGACATCAAGATCTCGGCCCGAAAGGTGCAGGTGTATTACGGCGATACGCATGCCATCAAGGATGTCGACGTTGATATTGACGACAAGACGGTGACGGCTTTCATCGGCCCTTCAGGTTGCGGTAAGTCAACTTTTCTACGCTGCATCAACCGGATGAACGACACAATTGATGTCGCGCGCGTCGAAGGCGATATCCTGATCGACAACGAAGACATCTACGACGCCAAGGTTGATCCGGTGCAGTTGCGCGCCAAAGTGGGGATGGTGTTTCAAAAGCCCAACCCGTTCCCAAAGTCCATCTATGATAACGTGGCCTACGGGCCGAAAATCCACGGGCTCGCCCGCAACAAGGCGGAGCTGGATGAGATTGTCGAACGCTCCCTGCGCAAGGCGGCCCTGTGGGACGAGGCAAAGGATCGCCTTGAGGCGCCCGGCACGGGTCTCTCCGGCGGGCAGCAGCAGCGCCTTTGCATTGCGCGGGCGATTGCAACGGCGCCCGAAGTGCTGTTGATGGACGAACCCTGTTCCGCGCTTGACCCAATTGCCACAGCGCAGGTCGAGGACCTGATCGATGAGCTACGCCAAAGCTTTTCGGTGGTGATCGTCACCCACTCGATGCAGCAGGCCGCACGGGTCAGCCAAAAGACCGCTTTCTTCCACCTTGGGAACCTGGTGGAATATGACGCCACCGACAAGATCTTTACCAACCCGCAGGATCCGCGCACCGAAAGCTACATTTCCGGGCGGATCGGGTGAGGAGCAGTTTGATGAACGAACAACATATCTCGTCGGCCTATGACCGCGATCTGGAGGGGATCACGACCCTGATCATGAAGATGGGCGGTCTGGTCGAAGAGGCGATCCTGAAAGCGGCAAAGTCTCTGGCCGAGCGCGACGTGGAACTGGCCGAGGAAGTCCGCGCCGGTGACCGCGCCATCGATCAGCTGGAAGAACAGATCAATGAAGAGGCGGCACGCACCATCGCGTTGCGCGCACCAGTGTCAAAGGATTTGCGCTCGATCTTGACGGTTTTGCGTCTGGCAGCATCGCTCGAACGGATTGGCGATTATGCCAAGAACATTGCAAAGCGGACGAGCGTACTGGTTGAGATGAGCCCGGTGAGCGGATCCGACGCCGCGCTGCGCCGGATGGCGCGTGAGGTTGAGGCGATGCTGAAAGACACGCTGGACGCTTACTTGCGCGGCGATATCGATCTGGCCGAGGACGTTCGGCAGCGCGACCATGAAGTGGACCAGATGTATAACGCGCTCTTCCGCGAATTCCTGACCTTCATGATGGAAGACCCGCGCAATATCACAGCGTGCATGCATCTGCATTTCATGGCGAAGAATATCGAACGGATGGGCGACCTGACGACCAATATGGCGGAACAGGTGATTTATCTGGTATCGGGCGAACTGCCTGACGAAGCACGCCCAAAAGGTGACAAAACGGCATACGTGACTGACCCGAGCTAAGATGATGGCACAACAACCTCATGTTTTGATTGTGGAAGACGAAGCCGCACAACGCGAAGTGCTTGCATACAATCTCGAAGCCGAAGGGTTCCGCGTCACCCGCGCGGAAAATGGTGAAGAGGGGATGATTTGCGTCGATGAAGACACGCCGGATGTCATCGTCCTCGACTGGATGATGCCGAACCTTTCGGGGATCGAAGTGTGTCGGCGGTTGAAGATCAAGCCAGAGACCCGGGCCATCCCAATCATCATGCTCTCGGCCCGCTCAGAGGAGGTCGACAAGGTCCGCGGTCTTGAGACCGGCGCGGACGATTACGTTGTCAAGCCGTATTCCGTGTCCGAACTAATGGCGCGTGTGCGCACGCAATTGCGCCGCGTGCGTCCGGCGACAGTGGGTCAGGTGCTGACCTTTGACGACATCGTGCTGGACGCGGAAACACACCGGGTGACCCGTAACGACAACCCGCTAAAACTCGGCCCAACAGAGTTTCGGCTTCTGACCACGTTTATGGAAAAACCCGGCCGCGTCTGGTCACGCGACATGCTGCTCGACCGGGTCTGGGGTCGCGATATCTATGTGGATACACGCACCGTGGATGTCCATGTGGGCCGCCTGCGCAAGGTGCTGACCCAGCATGGCGGTAGCGACCCGGTGCGGACTGTGCGGGGTGCGGGCTACGCGTTGGGCTAGACCGGCGAGGCACAGGTCGGCTGTCCCGAGACACCGGACAACTGGATTGCCTCCTGCCCACTAATCAACTCAAGAGCTCAAAACCGGTCTTTGTTGTTTGGTTTTTTGTACGGTCAGGGCAAGCCATCATATTCACGAAACAGCCGGCAAATTGGCGAAAACGCCAACTCCGACCTGTTGAGCGAGGCGCATCCTCATGCCCTTTTGGCGGTACGCATTAGCCCTCAAAAATGGGAGAACGACATGGCATGTGCGTCTGAGGTAAACTTTCGAACGGGTCATCGCGCTTGCGAAGGTTTTTTTTCATTGGTGATGTTGACCGCTGTAGCGAGCCAGTCGGGTGCAGTCGCAGGCCCAAATTGCGGCGGCGTTTGCGACGAATGGGAGTACACTTCCAAGTGTTTCTGGTCCATGGAACATCCCTATGACTATTACGACCTGGACTACTAAGGAAGCACTGGCGCTTACACAGAGACGCCCTCCTTGCCGAATTCACCAGCGGGTGGTTCACTTTATCGGTTGCTGCGTTCAGCAATGAGCCTTTCGACGGCTTCGAGATATGTTCCACCGACCGGTAAACTGGTACCGTCTGTCAACCTAATCATCCTTGTACGGCCCTTTCGATACACCGCTTCGATCTGTTCGTGAGCGACCCAATAGGACCGATGGATGCGCATACCGGGATAGTTTTTCAGCTGCTTTTCAAGATTGCGCATCGTGGCATGGAGAGATACTTGCCCGGTCGCTGTAACGACATTGGCATAGTGATCCTCAATAGCGATCCAGTGAATGCGCGACCCTTTGAATTGTGGGTACTTATTGAAAAAGGCGATGCGTTCAAAGTCGATCTGAGCATCTCCATACGCTTCCGCATGTTGTGCAAAGGGCGGCATGAAACTGATGAAACAGATGAAGCCACCAATCATTGTCACTGACACAAAGACGTAAGGCAACATGACTGCTCTGATTGGCTCTCTCGCAGCGGCGTCAATCAAGATAACAAACGCAAACCCAACGATACTCCCCGACAAGACGCCAATTACGAAGCGGGGCATGCGTGAGAGTTTACGTCTCAGGCTGTCATTGTACAAAAAGCCGGGCACCGTCACTTCAAAGACGATGCTGCAGACCATCAGAATGGAACCCCAATAGGCGACGCGGCCCAGTATCCCGAAGTCATTGAACGTTCCGAAGGGCCCGAGCATCGATAGAGTGATCAAAGCCCCACCAAAGACGCGCAGTTTTCGATGCAGCACAGCCTTGTTGAGGATCGGCAATCTGATCGTCATATCCAGCCGTTTCCAATCACAAAATGGAGATTAGTTTATTCGTAGAGCGGACATACATCGCAGCAATTACAGGTTTCTGATCTGGAAACATTGGACAAAATGCATATCACTTGGCGCCAGTGGACAGCGTTCTTGTACGCTGTTCGACCGAATGAGGCACGAATAGAAATCTGTCGACACCTGGTTTCAACCGCCCCACGGCCCATGATGTCCCTCACCGCCGTCGATGCGGGCAAAACCGTGCGCCCCAAAAAAATCCCGCTGTCCCTGGATCATATTGGCGGTGCCGCGGGCGGTGCGCATTGCATCAAAATAGGCAAGGCCGGATGAGAGTGCGGGCATCGCGATGCCGTGTAGGGCACCCTGGGCCACGACTTGCCGAAGGGCGTTATGTGTTTTCTTGATCATTTCGGCGAAATACGGCGCAAAAATTAGGTTCTGTTGCGCATCAGCGGCCAGGGCTGTTGCCATATCATCCAGCATCGCTGACCGGATGATACAGCCGGCGCGCCAAACTTTGGCGATCTCGGGCAAGGGCAGGGCCCAGCCAAATTCCTCGGATGCCTTGCTGATCATCTCGAAACCCTGCGCATAACACAGGATCTTGCCTGCGATCAGCGCCTGTTCCAGCGTTTCGGTTGCCATCATGTCATGGGCAAGCCGGTGCGGTGCCGCGCCGAATGTGTCTTCGCCCAGCGCGCGATTGGCGCGCTGTGAAGAAAGGTTGCGGGCTACAACAGCCGCCTCGATCGCGGGGATGGGCGCCGCAAGGTGCTGCGCCTCAATCACTGTCCAACGCCCAGTGCCTTTTTGGCCAGCCGCATCAACGATGACATCCAGCATCGGTTTGCCGGTTTCGGGATCAGTCGTGTGGGCCACTTTGCCGGAAATCTCGATAAGGTAGGACTTAAGCGATCCCTTGTCCCACTTGGCAAACACATCACCCATCTCTGCCGCATTCATGCCAAGACCGTCACGCATCATCCCGTAGATCTCTGCGATCATCTGCATATCGGCATATTCGATCCCGTTATGGACGGCCTTGACGAAATGGCCCGCCCCATCCTCACCCATCCAGGTGGCGCAGGGGGTGCCCTGATGCTTGGCCGAGATGGCCGTCAGGATATGTGCGACGCGATCCCAATGGTCGCGTTTCCCGCCGCCCATGATGGAAGGGCCAAAGCGCGCCCCTTCCTCGCCGCCTGAAACGCCGATGCCCAGAAATGGCCCTTCGTCCGCCGTAGCGCGCCGGTTCGTGTCGTGAAAATTCGCATTGCCCGCGTCGATGATCAGGTCATCGTCGTCAAGCAGCGGGCGCAGGGCCTCGATCTGATCATCGACCGCCTGACCTGCCGGAACCATAAGGATGATGGCTCGCGGTTTCTTGATGGCCGCGACCAGGTCCTCAAGCGATTCTGTTGCAGTCACCTTTGCGGCAAGCGCGCCTGCATCGGCCTGAAACTGTTTTGTCTTGGCGGTGGTCCGGTTCCAGACGGCGATGTCGAAGCCGTTATCCGCGATGTTCAGTGCCAGGGCCGCGCCCATCGTGCCAAGGCCGATCAGGCCAATCTCTGCTGTGCTCATATGCGGGCGAGGTCCTTGTCATCCTGTTGGGTTCGGACTTGGTATAGGCACTGGTGGGCCGGATGCAAACGGGCTGGCAGCGATTTCCCGCGTCTCGTTAAGCGACCATCTTCGGCACGAGGTATTGTGCCGCAACAAACGCGATATAGGCGGTGACCATCACATATCCGACCGCCCGGGTGATCTTACCGACGGCAAGCATCCAGGCCACGAAGCCCAACGTGACGCCAACCGTTGCCCACATCTGAACTCCGGACAGTACGGGATCAACATCCAATGGCTTGATGATCGCTGTCAGACCGATAATCGACAGGATGTTGAACGTGTTAGAGCCGATGATGTTGCCAAGAATAAGCCCAACAGAGTGTTTGCGCGCGGCAGCAATGCAGGTCGAAAGCTCGGGCAGCGAGGTGCCAAAGGCTACGACAGTTAGGCCGATAATCGCCTCAGGCACGCCAATGATCGTGCCCGTCACAACGGCTCCTTTCACCAGCATTTCCGATCCGATGGCGAGCGCTGCCAATCCACCCAGCAGGATCAGAAGTGCCATTCCCATCGTTTCGATCCCTTCGGTCGCGTCGTCGTCGTCATCCTCTTCAAGCACAAGTGTGTTGGTTGCGTATTGGTAGCTGACAAACGCCACCAGAATGCCGAACATGATGAGGCCAAGCAGAATGGAAAAAACGCCTGCCATCATCCCGTAGACCATGATCGCCGTGGCAAGCACGAGCATGACAAGGTCTTTCATCAAGTCCTTGGCCCTGCCTTCGACATGAAAAACGATGGCCGTCGCCCCCAGAACAAGCAGGATATTCGCGATGTTCGACCCCAGCACATTGCCCAGCGCTATGCCGGGATAGCCCGCGAGGTTGGCATTCACAGATGTGAAAAGTTCAGGAACAGATGTTCCGAACGAGATGATCGTGGCGCCAATGAAGAGCGGTGACAGCCCGGTGCGCTCGGCGATAAAGACGGCCGATTCAATCGTCCAATCGCCCCCTTTGATCAGCAGGAAGAGGCCAAACATGATGGCGCCAGCCGCCAGTACGAACAGGTCGTAGTTGGGAAGTTCCAAGTGCTTTATTCCTGATCAGAGGGTGGATGCGGTTAGGGGAAGAGCAGCGTCGCCGGGACAAGGGTTTTCGTCTGCGCCTCTTGGCGGCATACTCTTCAACATGGTCAAACCCCTTCCCTGATCTCGCCTGTGCTGGCGATGTGTTCTTGCCTTACATCGATGCCCTAACCGGTTGACCGGGGCGGATGCAACATCCCATATGCCTTGCCCAATCGAGCATGCTTTTTCCGCATCGGGAATGGCGGGTGTCGACTGGTTTCGCGAAGAAGACCTTTGCCGCTCCGCCACATCGGCAATTCCTGTCATGAAGCCTCTCCGTCGCGCTTGATTATGCTCATGATCTGCCAATCTGCAGGCACCTAGATATGACGCAAAGCGTCGGGGACAAGTTGATCTGCAGTGCGCCCGACGCCGGGCATACCCACCGCTTTGATCTGCCAATCATCGCCATCGCGGGACAGGGTGGCCATCACGACCCCGGTATGCGCTCCCTTATTGCTCAGCGTGTAGCGGCAGAGTTCCATGCCGCTATCGGCATCGGTCACGCGGCAGAACGCATTGTCGACCTCGTCAAATGTATGTCCCTGATAGGAGTTAACAAAGAAGACAAGCGTTTCTGTAGAGGCGTCAAGTCGCGTCAGATCAACCTCGATCACCTCGTCATCACCGCGACCGTCACCGGTAAGGTTGTCGCCCATATGCTTGATCGCACCATCCGGGGATTCAAGCTTGCCGAAATAGACAATGCCGGTCGGCTCCTTCTTCTTGTCAAAGGTAATAACCGAGGCGTCGAGATCGATTTCCTTTGGCCCGGTCAATCGTCCGATCAGCCCTTTCGGTATGGCCGGATCCCAGCCAACACCAACATGAATATGTCTGAGGTTGTCGCCGACCTCATTCAGGCTGATTGTCTGTCCCTTTGACAATGAAATCGCCATGAGCGGGTCCCTTATTACCGCATGCCTTGCCGACACATGTAGGGCATGGTTGCAAAAGTTGTAGGTACGCACGGCGTGTGGCGGTTTTTCGCGGGTTTGACGCTCAGAAAAGTAGCAATCCTATCCATCTATGTATGCGCAAAGTCTTAGGGGTCCGTGTTATCGTTTGTCCGGTCGGATTTTTCATGCTTGTCTCTGCCCATGGACCAAGTCACCGACACCAAAGAGAAAACAACGGCATTCAGTCGCTTGCTAAAGCCATATCTGGCGTTTCTTTATCCGGACGTTGATACCGATATTCTGGCCACCAAGGTGATTGAGGCGTTTTGGCCTGAAGGTGCACGCCGCCGCAAGCGGGGCAGGGTGCCCGGCAATATGATGTGGTCGCAATCGGACGCGCTTTTGATCACCTACGGCAATACGTTGCGCGATGGTGTGCATAAACCATTGGACTTGCTCTACGATTTCCTTCTGGGAAATCTGAAGGGGGTGTTGAACGGGGTCCATATCCTGCCGTTCTTTCCTTTCACATCGGACGACGGGTTTGCGGTGTCTGATTTCCGAGCGGTGAACCCGCAATTGGGCGATTGGACCGACATCAACCGCATCGCGGGCGAGTTCAAGCTGATGTCGGATCTGGTGCTCAACCATGTTTCAAGCCAGGGGCGCTGGTTTAATGCGTACCGTCAGGGACAAGCGCCTTATGACCGGTTCTTTTTCGAGGCCTCGCCCGATGACGACCTCGACATGGTTGTGCGTCCACGCACCACGCCACTTTTGCAAGAGGTGGAAACGATCAGCGGTCCGCGCCATGTCTGGTGCACGTTCAGCCATGACCAGATTGACCTGGATTTTCGCAACCCGGAGGTCTTGCTGGAATTTCTGCGCATCATTCGGCTGCATATCGACAATGGCGTACAGATCATTCGCCTTGATGCTGTAGCTTTCCTTTGGAAAGAGGTTGGTTCGCCCTCCATCCATCTGCCGCAGACCCATGCCATCGTAAGACTGATGCGGTTGCTTTGCGATTACGCGGTGGAGCCGGTTGTCTTGCTGACCGAGACGAATGTGCCCAAGGCCGAAAATCTCAGCTATTTCGGCGAGAGGGACGAAGCGCATGTGATCTACAATTTTCCGCTACCGCCATTGATCCTGCATGCGATGATGACGGGTACGGCCAAGCATCTGGCCAAGTGGCAGCGCGCGATGCCGCCGGCCCCTTTGGGCTGTGCCTATCTCAACTTCACGGCCAGCCATGACGGGATTGGCATGCGCCCGGCAGAGGGGCTGTTGTCGGCGGATGATCAGAAGACGGTGATCGATCTGGTGCGCAAGATCGGCGGCCTTGTTTCGATGCGGGCGCTGCCTGACGGGGGCGAGGCACCATATGAGCTGAACACAACATTCTTTGAGGCGATGCGCGAAACGGTCAATGGCGTGGATGAATACCATCTGGCGCGCTTTATCTGTTCGCAAACAATTGTCATGTCGCTCGAAGGAATTCCCGCCTTTTACATTCACTCATTGCTGGCCACACCAAATGATCATGACAGCGTAGAAAAGCGCGGCATGAACCGGGCGATCAATCGGCACCGTTGGGATTACGATGACTTGCGCCAGCGCCTGGCAAATCCGGGCAGTATGCAAGCGCAAGTCATGTCGCAAATGCGGATGCGCCTGCAATTGCGCAAGGAACAGGCTGCGTTTCACCCCAATGCGACCCAGTTTACCTTTCCGATGGCCGATGAACGGGTCTTTGGTCTTTGGCGGCAAAGTCTGGATCGGCATCAGTCGATCTTTGCGCTGCACAATGTCAGCGCGGAGACGGTCACGATCCCCGACAGCGCCCTGAACCTCATCGCCGATCTGACCTGGATAGACCTATTGTCCGGGGATCATATCGGCACGGGCGATATCACACTGGCCCCCTATCAATGCCGCTGGATCAGCAATACCGGGCACTAAAGCAGTGACGCGCCGCCGGAAAACGGCGCGTCTCCAAATGGATCAGTTCGGGTCAAGGCGATGTATCTCGCCTTCATCCACAGCCGCGTAGAGCGCGCCGTCCGGTCCTTGGACCAGCGACCGGAAACGCCCCGGCTCCATGGGCAACGTCATCTCGGTCACGTCAAAAACGGATCGCCCATCGTCGGACAGCTCGATAACATCGATCCGCTGCCCAATGGGCGTGCCGCCAAAACCAATGCCCATGATGCCAACAACCATGTTGCCGTCCCACGACCCCCAGGCCTCGCCTGTCAGAAACTCAGCAGAGGACATGCCCTGTGACAATCCATTGTTGTTCCAAATGGGCGGCATCGCTTCAGGATATGTGCCGGTGTCGGTCATCGGCATGAAGGACGCGCGTTCAAAGGCGTTCATCCCATCCATCTGATTGGGCATGTAGCCACAGTAATTGTCGGGGCAATCGCCACGATCCGCGATATTGGGCCGAGGGTCCCAGCCGCCGTTCCCACCGGGATCAAGCACCGTGATCTCGTCGGAGTGCCACGGGCCATGTTCGGCCACAATCGGGACGCCTGTTTCAGGATGAAATGTGATGCCCTGAATGTTGCGGTGCCCATAAGTGTAGATACGCGGGTCAAAGCGATCGGGGGCGTTGTTGCCATCCGCCGCATTCCCATCGCTGTCAACGCGCAGCACCTTGCCGCCCAAAAGGCTCGGGCTTTGCGGCACCTCACCGTTATGCGTGTCGCCGGTTGTCACATAAAGGAAACCGTCAGACGGATTGAACCGAACGCGCCCGCCATTATGCGCACCGGGACCGCCAAAGGGATGGTCGGTCGCAAACTCCTTATAAGGAATGTCGCTGATGATATCCGTGCGGTCAGAGACGGATGCGAAGTCGTCGCTGAGCGTCAGACGCATGACACGGTTCGTCGGTGGTGATGACAGATTTGACGTCGAATAGACGTAGATCAGCCTGTTTTCATCAAAGCCAGGATCAAAAGCGACGCCATTCATACCCGCCTGTCCTTCGCAGAAGAGGTCATTGGCTGTTGCGGCGTAGCCTTCGCTTTCGGTCATGCCAAGCAGCGCGTTCACAGAACCATCAGGCAAACGCACCGAAAGACCCTGACATTTTTCGGTGAACAGCATGGTGCCATCCGGCAGAAAGGCCATGTCCCACGGGTCCGACAATCCTTCCAGCACGATGGAGTGCTGCAGACTGCTGGTATTGGGGCTCGTATCTGCGGTGACGGCTGACGCGAAGGTCGCTGCCGAGGCAATCATCGCAATGACTGATGCGGATTGTCCTCTGGGTAAACGCATACTCATAATAGCTCCTCCCTTGGATATTTGTGACAAACTGCTCGTGATTTCGTGCTGTTATTCTCCTCCTCTGGTGTCCTTTAGGTAGCACAAGGGGCGGCTTTCACCAATTCTGGGAAAGGCGAGCGCCGTTTTGACGTGAAGGCGGTGATCTCTAGGACTCAGATGGTACCAGTCGGCGCGAATTCCTTTGCATCCGCCGCGACCGCGCCATGCATCTCTCGCAGGAAATCGGGATCGGCCGCATGCACCCGGTTCCAGCTGGGGATGAATGGCGTCTCGTGCGGGCGATCAAGGAAGATCTGGCCCGCGCGCATGATGCTTTCGGCGAAAAGCTCAATTGCCGCTTCCTCGGCGTGCCGGTCGAGGCGGAGACCGTTCATTTTCGCATCAGTATAGTAGGCCTCAAGCAGGTCCAGCGCGATGCGGTAATAGGTGGCCTTGAGCGTGCGGAACGTGTTCTGGGTGAACACCGTGCCGTCAGCCGCCAGTTTACGGAACACCGCCTTGCAGATATCTGCCGACATCCGGTTGAGGCCGGCATTGGTATCATCCGGGCTCACCGTCTGATGCTTGTGGTCGTAGCTATCCGCGATCTCGACCTGGCAGACGGCTTTGGGGGCAAGGTTGCGCCACGCCTCGGACAACACACCGATCTCAAGCCCCCAATCGGACGGGATGCGCAGGTCAGGCAAGATGTTCGTGCGCATTGCGAACTCGCCTGAGAGCGGGTAGCGAAAGCTTCGCAGGTAATCGATGTAGTCACGATCACCGATCACCCGTTTCAGCGCGATCAGAAGCGGGCTGACCAAAAGCCGCGTGACCCGCCCGTTCAGCTTGTCATTGCCAATCCGCGCATAATAGCCCTTGGCGACCTGATAGGGAAAACCGGGATTGGCCACCGGATAGACCAACCTCGCCAGCATTTCGTTGGTATATGTTGTGATGTCGCAATCGTGGATTGCCATGACGGCGCTATCCTGACAGCCGATGAGGTACCCCATTGAAGTCCAGACATTCTTGCCCTTACCACTTTCTGCCGGGGCAAGTCCGATTGCATTCAAGCGGGCCTCGAGCGCCTTCATACGCGGGCTGTCGTTCCAGATGACGGTATGGTTCTGATTGAGCGGGGCAAAGAATTGGCGGGCATGCCGAAATTGCGCCTCATCGGCACGGTCGAGGCCGATGACGATGCGGTGCAGGTATTTGACCTCAGCCAGTTCCGATAGGATGCGAGGCATCGCCTCGGTCTCAAGCTCGGAATAGAGACAAGGTAAAACCAACGAGATTTTCCGCGTGGGAGCGAAAACCTCCAGCTCATGCGTGAGATCGGCGAGCGTCCGGGTCCGCAGATTGTGTAGGGTTGCGATATTCCCGTTCTGGTGAAAATCAACCAAGGTGTCAGCCTTTCATCGGTACTGCGTGACGGTCGAGAAATGCATTCATCGCGGTGTTCCAGCCTGCGGGTCCGGGCTCATCAGTGCGTGTGATCTGGCCGGTTTCTTCGCCAGACAGCGCGGGCAGGGGGGCATGATGAGGGTTGGCCACAATCACACCGAAATCGGCGCTTTCCAGCATCTCGACATCGTTAGGCGCGTCTCCGAGGGCGATGGACTTAGGGTGACCAAATTGCAGCATGACCTCCCCCATGCCGTCCATCTTTGTCTTGCCAAAGGACAGCGTCAAAAATCGCCCGCCCTCGCGAGCCGTGACACCATGTGCGGAGAGTTCGGACAAAAATGCATCCTTGTCCGCCGCGCTACCGGACCAAAGGCCGGGTTCGGAGAAATCGCGGTTTTTGGCGCGCGACGCGGCCTCAGGCGAGAGGCCGGTCATCTCTACGACCTCTTCGACTGACATATCTCCAAAACCCACAAATGAAGTGCGCAATTGAGCAGGACTTCTATCAACTATGGCGCGTAGCTTTTTGTATTCATGTGAATTCTGCGCGGTATCGCCGTCGAGACCTGCAATACCCGCACCGTTTTCTACGATCGCCGGATAACAGGTTAAGCCCATCTCTTTTTGCAGCAAAGTGGTTTCAGCTGCCGTCTTGCTTGTTGCTAGAATGACCGGGATGTCCAATCGTGCCAGCCGCTCTAGCGCCGGTTTTGCGGCCTCCCAACTGTAGGTGGTGTGATCAAGCAGGGTGCCGTCAAGATCAGAGAAGACAAGGAACGAGGGACGAGGCTGCATACGATCAGTGTGTTTCACCAAGTCAGTGTCTGCAAGGCCAAGTTCGGCTTACAACCACTTATCCGCCTTTCCATTTGGCGGGGATCATAGGGCGCGCATTGACCCAGAGTCGGGGCGCGACACAGTGATGGCAATCACGATACCTCGCTGGCCGCGGGATGCTGCTGCAGGAAGCTGCGCAAATCGTTGATCTGTTTTGCGCGGAGGGAGACATAGACAAAGCCCATATTCGTCCGCTCCGTCACCATGTCGCCGGGATAAGGCAGATAAGACAGTTCCTGCGACCCAAACGAGGGAGAGGCCGTGCCAACCTGCCATTCGGTGGTCAGTTGGACGTCCACCAGCTTCATGCTGGGGCCACCATCAGGTGCGTCAATCTCCAACGGGACCCCGGCAAGCCGCAGGTAGGACATCTTATCTTTCGCCGCGACAAAGCCGTCGATGAACTGCGTGGTCAGCACCTGCAATTCCTCGGCCTTATCTGCATCGGGCATGTGGCTGTGCAGGTGGTCGCCATGGCTGTGGTTGTGGCCGATATGGCCGTTCACGATATCATGGGGCATCTTTTGTTTCCTCCTCGGCGAACACTTCAAGTGCCGCGTTCAACCCGTTGATGGCCGCGGGAAACCCGCCATAAAGCGCCATTTGCCAGATTGCCTCGCCAATCTCTTGCTGGCTCAGGCCCGCCTTGCGGCCTCCGGCGATGTTCACTTTGAGCTGGGGGGCAGTCTGGCCGCCAAGTGCTGTCAGTGCGGCAATGGTCGCAAGATAGCGGTCGCGCAGCGGCAGGCCGGGGCGGGCATATTGGCGGCCATAGGCGAAATCCACAACGCCTTCGGCCATGCCCGGCACCAGATGGCCGTAGCGCGCCTCAAGTGCCGCTTCCATCCCAGGGTTCAGCTCTTCGGATAGCGTGCGACCCCTAGCGGTCGTATCGTCACTTGGCATTTGACCAGCGTTTCCCTTCGAATTCGCCGTGCGGGATCTCCACCGGTTTGTCGATGTGTTGTTTGTGGGCACCGAGTTTGCCGGATGCAACAAGCGACCCGAGCACATCTACAATAACCCGCGTCCCCATCAGCGCAGTGATCTCTGATTGATCATAGGGGGGTGCGACTTCGACGAGTTCCATGCCGCAGATCCCCTCGGCCGCGACCATGGAGGCGAGTTTCAACGCCTCACGCGGCAAGAATCCACCGGGTTCCGGCCAGCCGGTCCCTGGGACAAATCCGCAATCAATGCTGTCGATGTCAAAGGACATGTAGACCATGTCGACCCCGTCCCAGGCCATTTCCAGCGCCATTTCAGCGGTCTTCTCGACGCCCATTTTCTCCATATCTGACATGGTGATGATGTTGGTCTCACGGTCGCGCGCGACCTTGACCGCGTCGCGCGGCACCTGCCAACCGCCGATGCCGACCTGCACGAGATTCTTCGCTGGGACATTCGGCAGGTTTGTCGAATGGAACCACGGTGTGGTGTGCATCCGTTCGTCGAGATCCTTTTCCTGAATGTCCGCATGGCGGTCGAAATGCACGATGCCGATCTTCTTGGACGTACATTCCGCGATCCCCCGCACACAAGGAAAACCGATAGAATGGTCGCCGCCAATCATGATGGGTAGAGAACCTGATGATGCAACGTGGCTGACCGCGCGGCTGATCTGATCAAAGGTCTTTTCGATATTTGCGGGAATTGTGAAGACATCACCCGCATCGCAAAGCGTCATCTGCTCGCGCAAATCAATCGCCATTTCGTAGTTGTAGGGCGTGTAAAGCGCCGAGATTTTGCGCACCCCCTGCGGTCCAAACCGCGTGCCCGCGCGGTATGTCGTACCACCGTCAAACGGGATACCAAGAACGGTGGCATCGTAGTCTTTCACCTCGGTGACGTCCTCGGCATAGGGCGCCTTGAGGAATGTGTTGATGCCAGCGTAATGCGGTAACTCACCCCGGGCGAAGGTGGGGATGGATTTGTCTTCAATCGAATCCGCACCGGTCAGCCCCATTCGGAGCGCCCATTGACGCTCTTGCGCCCAACCGCTGCCGGGGATCTCTTTTTCGGCCTGCATCGCCTTCCAGCCCTGCAGCTTGGTCAGGTCCGGGTGGTGATGACGCCGCTCATCCCGGCGCAAGTCGGCGGGGTGATGAGATCGCGTGCGGTGATGGGAAAAGACGGGCATCAGGTGCTCCTTAGGTGTCCGTGGCGTTTTTGGTGAGGTCGGGCGCCGCGGTTTCGGCTGCGACCCATTCAGCGAAAGCCGGCTGGCAGTCGCAAGGGTGAAAGACGAGCCCGGGTAAGTCGTAAGGGTGATTTTCGATCAGATGATCGGCCACATTCCGGGCCAGTGGCTTCTGCGTTTTGACTGTCAGGCGCCATTCCGGCTCGATCTGGATGGCATCGTCCCAGCGGAACACGCTCTCAACCGGCCCGGCGATATGGACGCAGGCCGCAAGGTGACGCGTGACCAAGTCTTTGGCCGCAAGCCGGGCGGCGTCCGCCTCGTGATAGGTAATGGTGATTTCGATGATCTGTGCCATTTAAAGGCCCTCCGCAATGGTCATTCCCGTTTCTCGCAATCGCTGAAACGGAATACCACCATCACGTGCGTCAAAATCGTAGGTAATCGTCGCGCCATAGGCGTTCGGATCATGCGGATCCCAGCGAGGCTTGTCGAAGACAAGGACTCGGTCGCCGAGCTTGAACGCTTCTTCCAGATCATGGGTGACCATGAAGACGGTCATGCCGGTTTCCGTCCGGAGGTCCTGCAGAAAGTCATGCATCGACAGGCGCGTTCCGGGGTCCAGCGCCCCAAAGGGTTCATCGAGCAGCAGTATGCGGGGCTTAGCGGCAAGTGCCTGCCCGATAGCAAGGCGCTGCTGCATCCCGCCTGACAAGGTGGCGGGGTATTGTTCGGCCACATGATCGAGCCCGCAGCGGTCCAGAGTCTCATCGGCGCGCGCGCGAGCCGCCTTGCGTTCTGCCCCAAAGAACCGCCCCCATGGTTTGCGAAAGCATTCGCCAGCAACAACGTTTTCGCGGACCGTCATGTGCGGGAAGACTGAGTACCTTTGGAACACAATGCCGCGTTCCAAACCCGGTTCCTGAGCGGGAGGCGCGCCGTCAATGCGGATTTCCCCACGTAAGGGCCGTTCCTGCGCCAGCAAGAGCCGCAGGAATGTGGATTTGCCGCAGCCTGACGCCCCGACGATGGAGATGAACTCACCCTCATCGACGGCGACATTGATCCGCTCGATAATCGGACGCTGGCCATAGCTTTGGAAGACATCAGTGACGGCAACAAAGCTCATAGCCCATCCTCCGCCCAAGGGAAGAACCGGCGTGAGGTCCAGCGCAGAAGCCAATCCATCAGGAAGGCGAGGATCGTGATCCAGATCACGTAGGTCAGGATCACATCCATGGCGAGGAAGCGGCGGACGAGGAAGATGCGGTAACCAAGCCCCAAATCGGAGGCGATGGCCTCTGCCGCGATCAGGAAAAGCCATGCGGGACCCAGCGACAGGCGCACCGCTTGGATGAGGCGCGGCATCACTTGCGGCAGCGCGACGCGGATCGCGATGACCCATGTTGAGGCGCCAAGTGTCTGCGCTTTGACCAGCAATTCCTGCGGGACTTCCAGCACACGTTGGCTCAGGTCGCGGATGATGAAGGGCAGGGTGCCCACCACGATCAGGACTACCTTGGACAACTCGCCCAAGCCAAAGATGATGAACAGGATCGGCAGTAGGGCCAAAGGCGGGATCATCGAAAGCACCGCCACGAATTGCGCCAGAAAGCTGCGTACAAGCGGCAAGAGCCCAATCAGCAGTCCCACGACCAGCCCAATCGACGCGGATATCCCGATCCCCAGCCCCAGCCGTTTCAGACTGGCCCATGTGTCATACCAGAACAGCACACGCCCGCTGCGCCTATCCGGCTTTGTCATAAGCCGCCATGCGGTCTCGCCAATCGTGGACGGCGCGGGCAAGAGCTTGTCTGACGGGTTGGCCGCAAGCCGGATTTCGGACCCGATGGCATATGCGATGAACACCGCCGCGAAAGGAAGCAGAGCCAAAAAAACGGCCAGCGGACGGCCCGGTTTGATGTTGATCAGGCGCATGGGGCAAGGGCCCCGGATCAGGTCCGGGGCTGCGTTGTTCTATCAGAGGCTGCCATCGGCGGCCATTTGCATATAGGTCGTGTCATAGCGGAACATCACATTGTTCGGATCGCCGGTGATCGTGCCATCAGGATAGGCGACGCCGACAAAATCGGCAGATGGCGCACCTTCGCCTAGAATGCCTTTGTCGAACAGGAATTCGGCAACGCTCACCATCGTCGCTGGCAATTCGGGGCTTGCGGTGAAGGCCACAGCCTCTGCCGGATCATAGAACATTTCGGTCGAGGCAAGCTGTGCCTGATACCCGGAAAGGTCAGTGCCGGACGCTTCGGCCATGGCACTCAGCACCTCTTCATCGCCGGCGGCCATCAGGCCCATGACCTCGTACCATGCCCCAACCATCGCTTTGCCGAAATCCGGGTTCGCAGCAAGCGTTTCGGTGTTGACCACCATCAAGTCGATGATCTCACCAGGGATATCGGCACTGTCAAAGAGTTTGGTGGCGGTGGGGTCTTCCAGAATGGTCGACACAAGCGGGTTCCATGTCACCACCGCCTCAACCTCATCCGTGGAAAAGGCCGCAATCATGTCCGCGTCAGAGGTGTTGATGACGCCGTCGAGGTCCGCCTCTGACAGGCCCACACTGTCCAACCCACGCGCCAGCAAATAGTGCGAGACTGAGAGTTCCACGAGGTTTACCGGTTTATCGGCGAGGCTACTCAGGTCGCCATCACCCTTGATGATGATCGCGTCGTTGCCGTTGGAATAGTCGCCCACGATCAGGGCCGTGGTATCAACGCCGCCACCAGCGGGGATCGACAGCGTGTCCATATTGGTCGCCGACACACCGTCAAACTGACCGGCCGTGTATTGGTTAATCGACTCGACATAATCGTTGATCTGCACGATCTCGACATCGATGCCATAACGGTCGGCCCATTTGTCCATGATCCCACTGTCTTCCAGATACCCCCATGGCATCCAGCCCACATAGATCGACCATGCGACCCGGAACTCAGTCTTCTCTTGAGCAGAAGCGCCGGTTGCCAGGTAGAGTGCGATTGCCGTTGTCGTGATAAACGTCTTCATTTTCGGTCCCCATTCAATTTTCACCAATGGTTGACCGCGAGGAGGGCGTCGTCGGAGCGCGGGTCAAACCAGCGCAGTAGCCTCCCGGGATTTTGCCCCGCCGTGTACTGCCCGGTCTGTTGACGGACAGCGACATCTCTCGGACCAGTCACACGTCAAACCGCGTCGGAACCCTAGATGTCCTGCATTTTCGAGGGAAACGGACCACCTCGCAGCGATCAAGGTTTGGTTCCGTGAGGTGCGGGGTCAGCCGCACATTCGCCCAATGTTTTTGCGACCTGCATCAAAAATGATCATTTCAACGCCACTCTCTTATTGAAAGCGCAACCTGTTGGTTCCGAATTACAACAGATTCTGCCTTCCCTTGCGGAAACGCCAAAAGACAAACGTTGACTCACAAGAACTGACACCGCATGCGTATCGCATAACCAGTTGCCGGTTGTAGAATATCCCTTTCCAATACGCCCTTTGAGTGTTGAAGCATGTCTGCTTCAGCCAGCGATTTCGTTTTGTTGAGGGAACAACCATGACGTTAACGTAAGCGTCGTATACCTGTTAAGATTGTGTAAACCAATTCACGCGACCATGCCGCCATGGCGCATGCAGGAGATAACTGAATGAGAAGAAGCTCGCTGCTGAAGGTACTTGCTTTGATGAGCATGGGTGTCATGCCGCAAAGCACATTTGCCGATGGCGCCACCGTCGGCGCCGAAGAGGCTGTGCTGCGCGTCAACATCGCTGGGCGTCAACGGATGCTGAGCCAGCGGATGGTGAAAGCGGCATGCCTTATGGCATTGGACATCGACACGACCTCGGCCTTTGACCAACTCACGCAATCGTATGATCTGTTTGTCGGCTCGTCGCGGGCCTTGCGCGATGGCGATGCTGCACTGGGGCTTTCGCCAGAGACCTACACGCCTGTCTTAGAGGTGCAAAGGCAGGCAGACCGGCCTTGGTCGATCTACCGGCTCGTCATCGAAAACGGCATCGACAATGCTGAAATCACCACTGCCGAACTTGCTGCGCTTGATGATGCCGCGCTTGATTTGTTACGCGAGCTGAACCACGCCGTCTTTGTGACAGCACAATCACATGCCGCAGCGGCCCCGAAAGTGTCGCTGGGCCTAGCCGTTACCGTAGACGTCGCCGGTCGCCAACGCATGCTCAGCCAGAGGGCTGTGAAAGAGGCATGTCTGATGCAGGTTGCAGCGGCACCCGAACAACAGGCAGAGCGGCTTTACGACACGATCGATCTGTTCGAGCGCTCGCTCAATGCCTTACGTGAAGGGCATCCGACGGCGGGCATTATTGCCCCGCCAAATCCCGAAGTTGCACGCAAACTGGCAGAGGTTGCCGACCTCTGGCGGCCCATCAAGGCAAGACTGACCGATGCGGCGAAAACCGGCACCTTGTCGACGCAGGACCTGGGTCGCCTTGCCATCGATGTCGAGCCTTTGCTGCGCACCATGAATGAGGCGGTCGGGCTTTATGGCGCCTGAACTGCCTTACAGATTTGAACAAACGCACTGTGCCGTCGCCGGTACAGGAACGAAACGGAGAACACCCATGTTAAGAACCCTCATCAGCGCAGGATTGCTGGGCACAGCCTTGTTGACCCCGGCGGTCGCATCTGCGCAGAGCGCGGCGATCTCATCTGACGATCCGTCGGTCCGCATTAACGTCGCCGGGCGCCAGCGCATGTTGTCGCAACGGATGACCAAAGCCGCATGTTTGATGGCGCAGGATATTGATGCGACCGCTGCTTATGATCAGTTGACGCAGGCCTACGAACTGTTCACCCGAACAGATGTAGCTTTGCGTGATGGTGATCCGAGCATGCGGCTGGGGCCAGAGACGCATTCTGACGTGATCAGCGCGCTTCAGCGTGTTGACCCACATTGGGCCACCTACAAGATCATCGCGGAAAAAGGGATCGATGAGGCGTATGTGGAATACGCTGATCTTGCGGTGATGGACGAAACCGGCCTCGACGTTCTGAAGTTCATGAACATAGCTGTCTACAAGACGGCCCGGGCGTGGGCTGAGGGCTCAGAAAATCTGGACCTTGGTCTTGCAATCACCATCGATATTGCTGGTCGGCAACGCATGCTCACGCAGCTGGCTGTGAAAAACGTTTGCCTGATGCGAGAGGCAGAAGACCCAACCGTTTACGCAGATAGTCTGGCCAATGCGGTTGAGCTGTTCGATTCCTCCTTGCTGGCACTGCAGGACGGTTTTGGCGACATTGGTGTGATTGCCCCACCAACAACTGAAATCTCGCAAACCTTGCGCGAAGTGTCAGAGCTTTGGCAGCCCATTCGGGTGGTCATGGACCGTGCCGCAGACGGTGACCCGATCTCGGATCGGGAACTCTCAAGCCTCGCGCGGGACACCGAACTTCTGCTGCAAAAGATGAATGAGGCGGTGGGTCTTTACGCCGCATCAACCTCAGCAAGTTAGTGCTGGGGGCACATGCGCCGGATGTTCCGGGGCATGTGCAGGCAATGTGATGACGCATGGCCACCAAGAGTACGACGTTGTGAGTAAATCCGGTTCATCTGCCACATATCACCTTACGAGGGACACGCGATGCACTCTTCCGTCAAAAATGCCCATGCGCCGAACCAGGCGCACCCGATCCGTTATGCCACTGTTTTTTGTCTGGCATCATTCGCTGGCGCTCCGTTGGCGTTTGCGGAAGGCGACAAAAGCGTTGTTTTGACGGCGCGGGATGGAACGATCGAAATCCATGGCACGATGATGAGGTACGAGGACGAGGTTTATGTGATCTCGACCGCGTTCCAAAGCGAGTTGTTCATCGATGCAAGCCTGGTGGAATGTTCTGGCGCGGGCTGCCCCAGCCTCGAAAAGGATGAAGTTGCAGAAGATCGGTCTATTCGCCTGGTCGGGATTGACGAGGACTACACGCTTCAGGGTGAGTTGATCGCGTTCTCCGGCAATCGCTACATCATCGAAACCGATCTTGGGCAATTGCAGATCAACGGTCAGCAATTCCGCTGCGAAGGTACGGCATGCCCCGAGGTCGATATTTACGATCCAACCTTCAGCGTCTTTGCCAACGACAATGCAGCCCGCTTTCTGATACCGGAACTTCTGCGGGGATATGCCCGCGCGCATGATCTCAAGTATCAGTTTGGTCCGGAATCGGATGAGGGTCAGTTGATCAAATTGATCGACAGCGACACTGGCCTGCTCACCGCAGAAATCTCCCTTTTTGCGACGAACGGAATTCCAGCCTCCGAGATGTGGGGCGGTGGTTTCGGCATCGTCAATCAGCCCTTGGGTGAAGATAGCTTCGACGGTTTTGCAGGGCGCATCGATACGGTTCTGCAGATGGCTTATGACGCCAATGTCATAATCGTGGGCGACGACAATCCGATCCGCGATCTCAGCAATGCAGAGATGGCCGAGATTTGGTCTGGCGGCATGACCACTTGGGAGACATTGGGCGGCGGCACCCGGCAAATCGCACGACACCTTGTGTCGGAGACAGGCAATCTGCCCGATACACCCCTGTTCGGGCAAGGGCCGACCCGGATTGCCTCGGGTGGTGGCAGTGACATTGTTCTTCACAAGAGCATTGAGGACATGATCAGCGCGGTCCGCAACGACCCGGCTGCGATTGGTTTTGTTGACCGGGCTCATGCGATCCGCGGCGGTGCGGAAATGGTTGCATCGCGCAAGGTGTGCGGCCTGATCGCGCAACCAACCGATTTTGATATCCGCATCCAAAACTATCCTTTCGCTAACCCAGTGATTGCCTATGCCGACAGCGACACGCTGCATCCCGTGGCGAGCGATATCCTCGCTTGGTCGCAGACAAATGCAGCACAGATCAGCATCTCTGATGCCGGGTTCGCCAGCGCGCAATTACAACGCATGCGAATCCAGGACCTTGGAGTAGCGCTCATCCACAATGCGGTTGTTGAACCCGATTTCAGGGGCGGTCAGTTCTCACAGATGTTGCGCGAATTGCGCTATGCCGACCGGCTGTCGACAACGTTCCGTTTTGCCTATGGATCAAGCGTCTTGGATGCGGAATCGGTCGAAAACATCAAGGACATGGTGCTGCGCCTGCGCGACAACCAGTTTGAAGGTCTTGAGATCCTGCTTGTCGGATTTGCCGATAACATCGGCGACCCTGCGCAAAACACGGCCCTCGCGCAAAGGCGGGCCGAGACCGTTCAAGCGGTTCTCGAGGCCGAACTTGCAGGCAAAACCTATGACATCCCACGTATTCGATCCCTCAGCTTCGGTGAACAAATGCCCCTTGATTGCAACGACACCGAAGAGGGACGTGCGAGCAATCGCAGGGTCGAGGTGTGGGTCAGAGTTCCGGTGGGCGAGAGCCGCCTCTGACAAGTGGCACGCAAGACGGAGTTTGTTTCTCCGTCGCATCACTGGCCAGATTTCGATCTGATCCGACGGAGCGACGCCTTGGGAACAGGGCGTCGTTTTTCATTTGCGGGAGGCCATCGATCACGCGATTTCCTGACATTCGTCAAGTCAAACATAGTCGTACGACGAAGGTTCAATATCACGACCCAGGCTTTTTCGCGAATACTATAGCCGGATCAGTCCATGCGGCTGCGTGGGCGCACACGATCTTAATTGGGAAATGGGAGGAACCAGATATGAGAGGGTTCGCATTAGCCGTGGCTGCCGCGATCGCTGCGGCACCTGTTGCGCAGGCGCAGGTCACAGAAGAGATGCTGTTGAACGACACGGCCTCGACCGGGGACGTTTTGACAAACGGGATGGGACGTCATCTGCAGCGCTATTCACCGCTGGACACGCTGAACCGCGACAATGTCCAAAATCTGGTTCCAGCCTGGGCCTTTTCGCTGGGCGGTGAGAAACAGCGCGGGCAGGAAACACAGCCGCTTGTTCACGAAGGGGTCATGTATATCACCGGCTCTTACAGCCGCCTTTTTGCGATTGATGTGAAAACGGGCCGCGAGATCTGGCAATATGACGCGCGCCTGCCCGAAGGTATTCTGCCGTGCTGTGATGTGGTGAACCGCGGCGCCGCCATCTTTGGTGACAATGTCTATTTCGGCACGTTGGACGCCCGGATTGTGGCGCTGAACAAGGATACCGGCGATGTGGTCTGGAACAAGCGGATCGCGGATTATCGTGCGGGCTATAGTTACACTGCGGCGCCGCTCATTGTGAACGGGCTGGTCGTCACTGGCAATTCAGGCGGTGAGTTCGGGATTGTCGGTGAAGTGCAGGCACGTGACGCTGACACCGGCGACCTGGTCTGGACGCGGCCCGTGATCGAAGGGCATATGGGCACGCTGAACGGCGAAGAAAGCACCATGACCGGCACACTGAACGCGACCTGGCCGGGCGATATGTGGAAAACCGGCGGTGGTGCCACGTGGCTCGGCGGCTCTTATGATGCTGACACCGACACGCTTGTTTTCGGCACCGGCAACCCCGCACCTTGGAACAGTCATCTGCGCAATGCAGGGCAGCCGGTTGAAGACAATGCGGGCGACAACCTTTATGCAGCATCGCGCCTCGGGATCGATCCCGCCAATGGTGAAATCAAATGGCACTTCCAGACCACCCCACGCGAAGGGTGGGACTATGACGGTGTGAACGAGGTCGTCGCCTATACCGACCGCGACGGCAATGATCGTTTTGCCACGGCAGACAGGAACGGCTTCTTTTATGTGCTCAATCGTGAGGACGGCGCATTCGTGAATGCCTATCCTTTCGTGAAAGATATCAGCTGGGCCGAGGGCATCGATGAAAACGGCCGCCCGATCTTTGTCGAGGATAATCGCCCCGGCGATCCGGCCGAAGCGGCCGATGGGAACAGAGGCGAGGTCGTGTTCTCATCGCCCTCCTTCCTCGGTGGCAAGAACTGGATGCCGATGGCCCATTCACCGGATACTGGCCTGTTCTATGTTCCGTCGAATGAATGGGGCATGGATATCTGGAACGAGCCGATCACGTACAAGCAAGGTGCGGCCTATCTTGGCTCTGGCTTCACGATCAAGCCCAACTATGAAGATCATATCGGCAGCCTGAAAGCCATCGACCCTGACACGGGTGAGATCATCTGGGAACATCAGAACCCCGCACCGCTTTGGGGTGGCGTGATGACAACAGCAGGTGGCCTGGTCTTCACCGGCACGCCAGAGGGTGAGTTCATCGCTTTTGATGACATGACGGGCGAGGTGCTTTGGTCCTTCCAGACCGGCTCCGGCATCGTCGGACAGCCCATCACCTGGGAACAGGATGGTGAGCAATATGTCTCTGTGATTTCAGGTTGGGGTGGTGCTGTCCCGCTTTGGGGTGGTGAGGTCGCAAGCGCGGTCAACTATCTCAATCAGGGTGGTCTGCTCTGGACATTCCGCCTGCCGCAACAACTGGCCGCGAACTGAGTTCTCCCGATAGACGGCCAAGAGGCGCATCCCTGAAAGGGGATGCGTCTTTTTCGCGTATAAGACTTTTGGCGAATTGGCGCATGGGCGCGCGATGGCTATTGTCGGAGCATGGACACCGTTGAACACCGGCCAGCAGAAGTACAAGAAGTCAAGCAACGAATGGGCTGGGCCCTGATCATTGACGATCACCCGCTCTTTTGCGACGCGCTTGAATTGACACTGCGCGCCTTGGGCGAATTCAGTGATGTCAAGACGGCGGATTGCATGGAAGCCGGGCAGCGCATCCTTGATGGCGCGTCGGCACCAGCCTTGATCTTGCTGGACCTGAACCTGCCGGATGTGAGTGGCCTGGACGGTCTGATCCGCATCAAACGCTGTGCTGACAAATCACCCGTTTTGATCGTCTCCTCCGTCACGGATAATGCAATTATCAACGGTGCCATTGCCGCTGGCGCGTCGGGTTTTGTCCCCAAGCATTCCGGACGCGCCGTGTTCAAAGAAGCGCTGGCCGAGATTGCAAATGAAGGCGTCTACAAACCTTCTGGTTTCGTGGAGGCAGAGAATGATGACGACCATGCACAGATCATGGCACGGCTTTCTTCGCTCACAAATCAGCAGGGGCGCATTCTGGAATTGATCTGCGAAGGCAAGCTGAACAAGCAGATCGCCTACGACCTTTCGATTGCCGAAGGCACGGTTAAGGCGCATGTCACTGCGATCATGCGCAAGCTGGGTGTCCAGCGTCGCACACAGGCGGTTTTAGTCGCGCAAGAGGCGCGCTATTTTAACACCTTGCCAAATTCAAACTAGCCATCTTATCCTCTCGCGGTGGGAGGAAATATCTGAATGAGGACGACGGTAACGTCGCCGATTGGCCTTCTTTGCAAGGCGCAGGTGCGGTGTGGGACAACGGCGCCAGTTAAGGCTTTGAGTGCGGAGCTTGGCACAGACGCGCTGGCGGTGCTTTTTCTGTTTGTCACACCACAAGCCGACTTCAGGGCCGTGGTTGCAGAGGCCGAAAAGCTCTATCCTGATACGGATGTGGTGGCTTGTACGACCGCCGGTGAAATCGGTGCTTTGGGTTATGATGAAGGTTTGATCGTCGCGGTTGGATTTCCCCGCGCCGAATTCGCATCAACCTCGCTGGCAATCAGTGACCTCGATGAATTTCAGCCGGAACTGGAAATGGACCGGGTGGCGCAGGAGCGCGTGGCATTGCAAGAACGCAGCCCGGAGATGGAGAACGGTTTTGCATTCCTGATCGTCGACGGGCTTTCCCTGCGCGAAGACACGCTGACGACGACGATTTCGCCTGCTTTGCGGAATATGCCGCTGTTCGGGGCGTCGGCGGGCGACGGCACGGATTTTCAGACGACAATGGTCTCACTGAATGGCCAGATCATGACGAATGGTGCCGTTCTCAACCTGATCCGCAGCGTTCATGAGACCGAGGTCTTTAGCCTCGATCATCTGGTGCCGACTGAAACACAGATGGTTGTCACGGATGCCGATCCTGAACGACGGATCGTAAAATCGATCAATGCCGAACCAGCTGCGCGCGAATACGCCCGGCTTGTGGGCAAGGATCCCGATCAGCTCGACAGGTTCATATTTGCCTCGCATCCCGTTGTGGTGCGGATTGGCGGCGACCACCACGTGCGTGCGATCCAGCAGGTCAACGAAGCTGGCGAACTGGTGTTCTTTTCGGCCATTGATGAAGGCATGGTGCTGACCATTGCAGAGCCTGCCAATATGGCCACCCATTTGCGCGATCAGATGGAAAGATTGGCGCAAAGGGCCAGCTTTAGCGACATCATTGCCTGCGATTGCATTTTGCGGCGGATTGAGGCCGAGCAGATGCAAATGACCCGCGAGTTGTCGGACGTTATGTCACGCTACAACGTGACGGGGTTTTCGACTTATGGTGAACAGATAGGTCCGTTACATGTGAACCAGACAATGACGGGCGTCGCGTTCTATCGGAAGGATGCAAGCTAGGCTTATGTCGATCATCAACGAGAATGACACGATCGAGCGGCAGAACGAAAAACTGCTGCAGATCGCGCAGTCTCTGATGCGGCGCGTCGAACAAAAGAACGATCAATCCGGCCTAGCCTATCAGCAATTCGAACGGGCCGCCTTGCTAGAGACCCAAGTCAGGGAACGTACACGAGAGCTGGAACGCACGTTGGATCTATTGCAGGAATCCAACGCTCAACTGGAACAGGCCAATGCCGAAACGGAACGTACAAGGTCCAATCTGACCGAAGCCATCGAAACGATTGACGAAGGCTTCGCGCTCTTTGACCCTGATGAAAAGCTGGTGCTTTTCAATAGCCGTTTCTGCCGCGACATCTCTGACATCAAGGACCACCTGGTCGAAGGCCTTACCTTTGCCAATTATGTGGAGCTTGTGTCGCAGAGCGATCATCTGGCGATCCCCGAAGGCGAAACCCAAGCGGACTGGGCCAAACGACGGCTGTCGCGCCACAGTCTGGATCACGTTGTCTTTAATGTCAGATTGATGTGGAACCGCTGGTTGCAGATCAGTGAGCATCGTACCGCGCGCGGCGGAACCGTCATTCTGCAGACTGATGTGACCGAGATGATGCGTTCCGAGCGCGAAGAACGCGACAAGATGCTCGATCAGCAGGCCAGGATCCTGCAGGCGACATTGGATCACCTTAATCAGGGGGTCTGTATCTTCGATCACAACAACCGTTTGGTCGGCTGGAACAAGACGATGAACCGTATCCTGTCATTGTCGCCGAAACCGTCGATCCACGGGCTTCCGTTTGCAGATTTGCTTCAGAAGATTGAGAGCGATCTGACCTTCCATGGTGATTTTGATCCTGATCGGCTTTTGAAATGGGCAAATCGGCGCACGCGCCGCGGGCGGATTGCTTTTGAAGTCACTCGTGGCGATTTCCAGACACTCAGCATCTTTGGACAAGAGATGCCGGATCGTGGCTTTGTGATCAGCTTCACGGATGTGACGTCAGAGCGGGAAGCGGCACGGGCGCTCTCAAAGATGAACGAGACGCTTGAGCGTGGCGTGATCGAACGCACCGAAGAGCTTGGCGAGGCTCTGGCCGAGGCGGAACGCGCCAATGCATCCAAATCCCGTTTTGTCGCAGCAGCCAGCCATGATTTGTTGCAGCCGCTATCGGCAGCAAAACTCTTTATGTCTTCGCTGTCGGATCAGTTGCAGGATGACGGCGCATTAGCCGTTCTGGGCAAGGCCCAAAATGCCTTACTGGGTGTCGAAAACATTATCGAAGCATTGCTCGATATCTCGAAACTTGACGCGGGAAAGGCCGTCTTCGATATGCGTGCCGTCCCGCTTGCCGCAGTGCTGTCACCTTTGCGGGATGAATTGACACCTGTGGCCCGGGCCAAAGGTCTGGATCTGACAATCGTGGATAGCAGCCTGCATGTGGTCAGTGACCCAGGATATCTGCGCCGGATTTTGCAGAACCTGATTGGGAACGCTGTAAAGTATACGCCCACAGGTCGCGTGATCGTCGGCGTCCGTCGCAATGGTGGCTCTGCACGGGTTGAGGTTTGGGATACCGGACCCGGCATTGCAGACAATGACCGCGCGACGATTTTTCAGGAATTCGCGCGGCTGGATCAGCACAAAAGCAATGACGGCCTTGGGCTCGGGCTGGCAATCGTGGAACGTGCCGCAAAAGGATTGGGGCATGACCTGAGCCTCTGGTCCCGTGTTGGTCATGGCAGTTGCTTTTCTTTGAATATGCCGCTGGCTTCGTCAAAACAGCCTGATGGCCTTCCATTGCCGAAAGTCAGCGCGGATTGGGGCAACGCATTGGATGGCATGATCGTTCTGCTGGTCGAAAACGATATGCCGCTTGCGAACGCGATGAGCATGATGATCGAAAGCCACGGTGCCGAAGTGCTTTTGGCGCAGAGTGCAAGCGATGCGCTGGATTTGCTGGGTGAGATACAATTGGTGCCCGATGTTCTGCTCTTGGATTATCAGCTGGGATCGGGACCGTCCGGCATCGACCTCTATCGAGAGCTGTTCATGCGCTACGGGGAAGTCCCTGCAGCTGTGATTTCAGCTGATCGCAGCAGGGAATTACAGCAAGCCTGCGGAGATCTGTCCTTGCGTTTGTTGACCAAGCCCGTGGACAAGGAAAAACTGCTTCGCTTTCTGTCTGGCGTGCGGTGCCTGGAAGGGCCCTACACCGTTTTGGCTGGGCAATAACCGCTGCTCAGATCTGTCCAGGGGCGAGGCGCCATTTCGTGGCGCGTTTTTCAAACAGATTTATGACTGTCCACTCCAGGGCGAGGATGAACAGGACAAAGCTGAACGCATAGGCCATCACATAGCCGATCTCGAAGAGCTGAAAGTACAGATGGATCTGAAAGCCGATCCCGTCACTGCGCCCGAGAAACTCGACCACCAGAACGATTTTCCATATAATTGCCAGCCCGTTTCGAGTGCTTGATGCGATGAAGGGCCAAAGCTGCGGCAAAACCACGTGCCAAAAATGCGTGCCGCGTTTCATTCCAAATGAATGGGCCATATCCTCAAGCTGCGGATCCAGAGCACGAGTGCCTTCCCGGATCGTAACTGCAACCATTGCCGTTTTGTTGAGTGCGACAGCGACGATAGCAGCCGTTTCGTTCAACCCGATCCAAAGATAGCACAAGACAATGACAACAAGCGCCGGGATGTTCAGGAACACGACCAGCCACGCCCCGAACCAGCGGTCCAGCGTCTGGTTGCGTCCCATCGCAAAACCGATGATCAGGCCCAGTGTCATCGCCAACCCAAATGCCGCCGCCACACGCCAGATCGTTGCGATCATGTGACGCGCCAACTCACCAGATGCGGCTTCGGCCCGGGCGATGTGCCAGACCTCCAAAGGCGTTGGCAACACGGTCGGATCGGCCTTGAGCCACGCCAGGACGGTCCAGAAAACAATCAATCCGATCAGGGATATCGCGGTGATAACACCGTTCGACTGGGGCGTTGTGGATGTCATGACGACATCCTGTCATGAAATCTTTTGCGACCCCAATGCCAAATCGCCGGTCTCATACCTAAGTCGCATAGGACAAGGTGCGACCCCCGCATAGAGTTACGCCATGCGCGTACTCAAAGTTTGCTTGGGTTTTGTTCTGCTGCTCGTCCACGCTGCGGCAAGCCTTGCCGCGCCGTTGGATCGTGACGCATTGGCACCCTTCATCGTGCCGCCCATGTCGTTGGGTGAACAGCTCAACGATGAAGGTGTGTGGCAGCTTTTGAATTCAGGCGGCGCAGAGGCTGGCTTTGTCTTCGAAACCGAGCCAATGGCCCCGTTACCGGGATTTTCTGGCGCTGCGATCAACATGCTTGTTGTGCTCGATCTTGATGGTCGCTTTCTGGATGTGAAGCTGATTTCCCATAATGAGCCGATATTTGTCTCAGGCCTGGGCGAGGCACCATTTCACAAGTTCTTTGAGCAGTATCGCGGACACTCGATTTCCGACAATCTGGTGGTTGGCACGCCCTATGGCAGCGGGAGCGATGGATCATCGCTGGTGTATCTGGATGGTGTAACCAAGGCCACGGCCTCGGTTCGCATCGCTCATGAAAGCATTCTGGCCGCAACCCTGAAAGTCGCCCGTGAGAAGATGAGCGGTGTTGCCACAGGCCCGCCGGCCTATCCCGACATGGATTATCGCGAAGATTTGTCCTGGGCTGATCTGGTCGAACAGGGGTTGGTTGCGCACCACACCGTCACGAATGCCGAGATCGATGCAGAGTTTGCCGGAACGCTATGGGAATTTGACGACCCGGAAGCGCAAGCCGATCCCGATGGGACATATCTTGACCTCTGGGTTGTTGATATCGGCCCACCTGCGATTGCGCAGGCGGTCTTGTCCCCATCGACATTCGCGGAACTGCAGGATTTCATGGCGATTGCGACGACGGACGAACCTGTGCTGGTCATTGAAACTGCGCGGCATGGGCTCGTAACAGATGACTTTGTCCGCAACACGTCGCCCGATCTTATCAGTGCCGAGCAAGGTGGATTTCCGATTGCCCTGCGGGATGCGGATATCTTTATCCAGCTGCATCCTGACTTGCCGGATGCGCTTCATGACGGCACGGCGATGATCCTGCGGACCGATCGCCGCTTGGGCTTTGATCCAACCGCGGAGTGGTCATTGAATGTCGCCGCGCTCCGCGAGCATGGGATGTTTCAACCGCAGATCGGGTCGGTGACGATTGGCACCACGCTTGCGACGGATCCGCGCTTTTTCATGCGCCCAGAATTGGTCGCACCAAGGCCCGCATGGCTGGATGCGCTAGTGAACCGCTGGACAGATCTGGCGATCCTGGGTGCCTTTCTGATTGGTCTGGTGGCGCTGCTCGGTTTACGATTGAACCGGCTTGCCGGACATAAACACTTCACACCGATCCGGCTTATGATCCTCGCCTTTGTGACCGGCTTTATTGGTTGGTGGGGGCAGGGGCAGTTGTCGATTGCGACGCCATTGGCAGTGATCCGCACCGCGTTTGAAGGGGGGAGTTTTGCGTTTCTTCTATACGATCCATTCTCGCTCCTCCTTTGGGTCGTCTCCATCATCGGTTTCGTCCTGTGGGGCAGGGGCCTCTTTTGCGGCTGGCTGTGTCCGTTTGGTGCCCTACAGGAATTCGCACATCATGTTGGCCGTTTCCTGCGTTTACCTCAGATTGAACCGTCTGCGGCATGGGACAATCGCTTGAAATTGCTGAAATTTGTTGTGCTTGCAGCTCTCGTCGCGTTGGTTTTCACCGCGCCAGCACGCCTCGACAAAGCTATCGAGGTGGAACCGTTCAAGACGGCCATTACCACCTTCTTTATTCGTGAATGGTATTATGTGGCCTATGCCATGGGCCTGCTCCTGTTGTCGATGGTCCTCTTCAAAGGGTTCTGTCGCTATGTCTGCCCTTTAGGCGCTGTGATGGCGATTGGGGGGCTTCTCCGAGGGCGCGACTGGATCGCACGGCGCGCGGAATGCGGATCGCCTTGCCAGCTTTGCAATGTCAAATGCAGCTATGGCGCGATCAAGAAAACGGGCGAAATCCAGTATACCGAATGTTTCCAGTGTCTTGAATGCGTGACGATCCACGATAGCGCCGAGCAATGCGTGCCATTGATCCTTGCCAGCAAGAACGGACGCAGGTTGCAGAGGGCGGCAGCGTGATGCGCATGAACCGTCGGCGTTTCCTTTCGATCAGTGCAGCGATGGCGGCTACGCCAGCCTGGGCCGGGGTGCATTCTTGGCATGGCCGCGCCCTAGGGGCAGATGTGAGCCTGAAGATCAGAGGCGCGCGCGGCGCGTCGGTGGCGATCCTTGCACAGATGCGCGCACTGCTGACGGAGGTTGAGCAATTGTTCAGCCTCTACGACCCCTCTTCGGCAGTGGTTCGACTGAATAACGAGGGAGTTCTGGACAATCCCCCAGAGCAGTTCACAGCGCTAATGGCTGCTGCTGATACCGCCCACACAATAACAGATGGGTTGTTCGACCCAACCGTCCAGCCGCTCTGGCGCGCAATGGCTGAGGGCAGGGATGTCGAGCTTGCGCGTTCCGCGATCGGTTGGGATCGGGTGCAATGGGATGCAAGCCGCGTGCGGCTTGGTGCGGGCCAGGCGCTGACCTTCAACGGCATCGCCCAAGGTTTTGCGACGGATTTGGTGACAGAGCATCTGTCGGCCTCGGGTCTCACCGACGTGCTGGTCAATATCGGCGAATATCGCACCATCGGCGGGACGTGGCGGCTGGGGATCAGCGATCCGCAACATGGCCAGTTGGGCATGCGTACACTGAGCCGTGGTGCGATTGCGACGTCCAGCCCGTCTGCAATGGCGCTCGGTGATCAGGCACATATTTTGCATTCTGAAGCATATCCGCGCTGGTCGACCGTATCGGTCGAGGCCGAGACCGCCACCCTTGCTGATTGCCTTTCAACGGCCTTGTGTCTCGCGCCGCGTCAAATGATCGAACGCGTACGCGCAACACCACGTGTGAAGCGGATTACACTAGTGGATTCTGAGGGAAATCTGACCAGCCTCTAATTGCTAGGTTCTGGTGGTCAATCAAGGGGCGCCGCAGATTGCGACGCCCCGTCTTGTTATGATGCTGCCGTTACTGCACGACCTGTCATTACCTTGACCAGATGCGCCCGATATTCGGCATTGCCATGCAGATCGCTGATCAGGTTATCGTCTGGCACGCTCAGCCCCGCAATCGCATTCGCTGTGAATTCGGTCGAAAGCGCTTCCTCCGCGGCCGTCCAGCGGTGCACGCCGTCATTCGAAGCACCCGTGACCGCGACCCGAACGCTATCGCTGTACTTCGCAACAAAGACGCCAACCAGCGCAAAGCGCGAAGCAGGCTGGACGAATTTTTGATAATTCGCCTTTTCAGGTACGGGGAATGAGACGGCGGTGATGATCTCGCCTTCGTCCAGGGCGGTTGTGAACATACCTTGGAAAAAGTCATCCGCCGCAATCTGACGCGTGTTGGTGATGATTGTCGCTCCCGAGCCGAGTGCCGCTGCGGGATAGCAAGCCGCCGGGTCGTTATTGGCAAGCGAGCCGCCGATGGTGCCGCGGTTGCGTACGGCAGGATCGCCGATATTGGCGGCGAGGTCGGCCAAGGCCGGGTAGGTGCCACCGACCTGGGCTGCGACGGTCGCATGTGTCGTGGCCCCGCCGATGCGAATGTTGTCCGCTTCAGAGGCGACGCCTTGCATCTCGCTCACCGCGCCGAGCGAAACCAGCTTGGATGGTGCCGCTAACCGTTGTTTCAGCGTGGGGATCAGCGTTTGCCCACCTCCCAATGCCTGCGCGTCCTCGGCTCCCAAAGCGGCGACGGCATCGGCCACAGAGGCCGGGCGTTCAATGTCAAATGCATACATATCCGCTCTCCTTTCTTAAGCGTTCTTCATGGCCGACCACACACGGTGCGGGGTCATGGGCATATCTATATGGGTGACGTTCTTGCCGCCCGATTGCAGGGCATCGATGACTGCGTTCACGACCGTTGGCGGCGAGCCGATGGCCCCCGCTTCACCACAGCCTTTCACGCCCAAGGGATTGTGGGTGCAAGGGTTACCCTTGCTGTGGTCAACGATATAGAAGGGCAGATCGTCGGCGCGCGGCATGGTGTAATCCATGTAGCTGGCTGACAAGAGCTGGCCGTTTTCGTCGTAAGTGGTGTTTTCCACCAGTGCCTGACCGATGCCCTGACCAAGCCCGCCATGGACCTGACCAGTCACGACCATCGGGTTGATCACATTGCCGAAATCATCGACGGCCGTCATCCGGTCCACCCGCACCTTGCCGGTTTCGGGGTCCACCTCAACCTCGCAGCAATAAGCGCCCGACGGATAGGTGAAGTTCGCCGGATCATAGAATGCCGTCTCCTCCAGCCCCGGCTCTATGTCTTCCAGCGGGAATTCGTGGGGGATGTAGGCCTTCAATGCTACTTCGCCGAAGCTGACCGACTTGTCCGTACCGGCGACGCTGAAGACACCATCCTTGAGGGTGATATCCTCGTCGGATGCTTCCAACATATGCGCCGCGATCTTCTTGGCCTTGTTGATGATCTTCTCAGTCGCCCGCACCACGGCAGAGCCGCAGACCGCCAGCGAGCGGGAGCCGTAGGTACCCATTCCGAAGGGGATCTTGGACGTGTCGCCATGCACGATATCGACGCTTTCGGCATCAATCCCCAGCATCTCTGCCACGACCTGTGGGAAGACCGTCTCGTGGCCCTGCCCATGGCTATGCGCGCCGACCATAACGCTGAGGTTGCCGGTGGCGTTCACGCGTACCGTCGCTGCATCGTAAAGGCCCACGCGGGAGCCGAGCACACCCACAAGGTTCGAGGGCGCGATGCCGCAAGCTTCGATATAGGCGTTTACACCAAAGCCACGCAGCAGGCCCTTCGCCTCGGATTCCTTGCGCCGCGCTTCAAAGCCCGCCTTGTCGGCCACCTTCTCCATCTGGTCCATCAGCGCATCGTAATTGCCGCTGTCATATTCCAGCCCGGCGGCGGAGGCGAATGGATACTGGTCCGGCTTCACAAAGTTCTTCCGGCGCAATTCGATCGGGTCCATCCCCAATTCACGCGCGGCCTTGTCGATGACGCGTTCGAGCGAGAATGTGGCCTCTGGCCGCCCGGCTCCGCGATAGGCGTCAACGGGGGCGGTGTTGGTGAAGACCGCCTTCACGTTCACATAGACCAGTGGCACGGTGTAGTTGCCAGCCATGAGCGTGCCATGCAGGAAGGTGGGCGTCGCGGTCGAGAAGTTCGATAGATACGCGCCCACATTGGCCATGGTTTCCGTGCGGAAGGCGAGGAAATTGCCCTCAGCATCCAGTGCGAGCTCGATCTTGGTCACGTGGTCGCGGCCATGGGCGTCGGTCAGGAAGGCCTCGGTCCGGTCGGCGGTCCATTTGATCGTGCGGCCGAGCTTCTTGGCGGCGGCCAGAACCAGTGCCTCTTCGCCATAATGGTAGATCTTGGAGCCAAACCCACCACCCACATCAGGCGCAATCACGGTCAGTTTGTTCTCCGGGATCCCCATCACAAAGGCACTGATCAAAAGCCGCGTGAGATGCGGGTTCTGGCTGGTTGTGTGCAGCGTGTATTCATCCGTGCCGGGGTTGTAATGACCGATCGAGCAGCGCGGCTCCATTGCATTGGGGACCAGACGGTTGTTCACCAGTTCCAGCGTGGTCACGTGATGGGCATTCTTGATCGCCTCATCGGTTGCGGCGCGGTTGTCCTCGATCCAACCCCAGTCGAAACACTGGTTCGTGCCGATTTCGTCGTGGACATAATGATCGGCAGCCAGCGCGTCTTTCATATCCACGATAGCGGGCAGTTCTTCGAAATCAGCCTCAATGGCCTCAACCGCGTCACGCGCTTGTGCAACGGTTTCAGCGATGACTGCGGCATAGGCGTCGCCTACATGGCGGACTTTGCCGTGCGCCAGCACTGGGCGCTTGGGCTCATGCATTGGCGTGCCGTCACGGCTGTTGATGAGCCAGCCGGCAGGGTTACCGCCCACTTCGGCGAAGTCTTCACCGGTGAAAATGGCGAGCACGCCCGGCATTGCGGCGGCGGCGGACGTATCAATGGATTTGATCCGACCATTGGCAATGGTTGATCTGGCGAAGACCGCAGCGCATTCGCCCTGCGTCTGAATGTCGTCCGTATACTGACCGCGACCGGTCAGAAAGCGGACATCTTCGCGGCGCGTGGTGGCCGCGCCAATTCCGGTGTCTTTGGGCATTTATGCTTCTCCCTCTTGGGACGGCAATTTTTCATCGAAAAATTGGCCCCAAATTTTTTGAAAAATTTGGTTACTCGGCGGCAATGGCGGAAACATCCTGACCGGATGCCGCCATGATAGCCTTCACGATGTTGTGGTAGCCCGTGCAGCGGCAGATATTGCCTTCGAGGTATTCGCGAATTTCGCCCTCACTCGGCTTGGGATTGTCCTTCAGCAGGGCGGCCGCCGACATCACCATGCCGGGGGTGCAGAATCCGCATTGAAGGCCATGATGGTCCTGAAACGCCTGCTGAATGACGTTGAGCGAACCATCGGCATTCGCTTGCCCCTCAATCGTGCCAACCTCGGCCCCGTCTGCCTCAATCGCGAACATCGCACAGGCCTTAACCGCCTCACCATTCACATGCACGACGCAGGCGCCGCATTGCGAGGTGTCGCAGCCGATATGTGTGCCGGTCAGACGCAGGTCTTCCCGCAGGAAGGTCGACAATAATGTGCGCCCCTCAACCTCACCGGAAACAGCTTTGCCGTTTACGGTCATTGTCACTTTCGTCATCCCTTCCTCCCTTTGGATAAACTGATTGGTGGTTCAGGCGCGTCTCAGCTTGCTGAACCACCCTTTTTTCCTGGTCTCTTCAGTGCCTGCTTCATCATCCTCACCGGGTGGCTCAACAGCCTCCTGAAAATTGGCAAAGAACTGGTCGGCCATCTTCTTGGCAAAACCGTCGATGATGCGCGAGCCAAGCTGAGCCAGCTTGCCGCCCACCTTTGCCTCCACATCATATTCAAGCACTGTCATGTCGCCTTGCGCTGTCAGCCGCACATCGGCCCCGCCTTTGGCAAAACCTGCCGGGCCACCTTTGCCCTCGCCGGTGATGGTCAGGCTTTGATGTTCGACCTGATCGCTCAGCTGCACGGCACCTTTGAAGGTCGCCTTCACAGGTCCAACCTTTTGCGTCACAACCGCTTCAAACCCGTCCTTGGATGACCCCGTCATTTCGGTACATCCAGGCACACAATCCTTGAGCACTTCAGGGTCCAAGAGACCTTCCCAGACGGTGGCGATATCGGCGTTGATGGTGCGGCTTCCAGTCAGGTTCATGGCTTTGTCCGTTTCATTTCCTTAAGCAGACTAGGTGTCTGCGATGGATCGCGATATGCGACCAAGGGCTTAGTTTTTGCTATCTTTCAGGCTCTTGAAAACTCAGCCCATAATCGGCGTAGATCGCGGCAATGCGTCCGTCCTGAAGCGCATAATTGATCGCGTCGTCGACGGCGTAGGACAGGGGGCGGTAGCGAAAGTTCACGGCCACGCCCAGGGTCCATTTGCTGACCGCAAAGCCCGCGAGCGGTGGCTGATGCACATCGCTGCTGTCCGAAAGGCCGTGTTCAATCTGGCTCAGCGGGCCCATGGCGGCCATCACCTCGCCGCTGTTCAGCGCCGCCATGGCATCCGCCATTGTCGTATAGTGCTGGATGTTGCCCGCCATCTGCCCACCCGCGAATGACGACAGATAGAAATCGGCGATGGAATCGTTTTCCACTGCGACAGTGTCAAAGCGGAAATAGGCGGGAACGGGCTTTTCCTCGGGATAGCTGGCCTTGTCATACGCGATGGCGATGGACTCGGCGGCATATTGACCGGTGAAGACCACCTGTTCGACGCGGCACTTGAAACTGGAATCATAAGGCACGCGCATCATCACATTTGCGACGCGCCCGCTGATCAGCGGCCCTTTCCAGATGTTGTTGCGCAGGTCGGCTTCGAGGTTTTCGCCTGCGTCAACGAAATTGAACCGTGCGTCGACGCCCAGATCCTCGGCAATGATCCGGGCAATCTCGATATCGACACCGCGCGGCTGGTCGCCTTCCTCCCAAGAATAGGGAGGGAAGTCTTCGTAAACGGCAAAGAGCATGTGGCCCTGATCCTGGATCTTGTCCAACTCCTGCCCAACAATATCGCGGCCCACGTTCTGCGGTCGCTGTTGTGGGGCGTAATCGGCGCAAGGATCATCGGCCAAAGCCTGTCCGGCATGAAAAATCGCCAGCGTCAAACACAACGACCGTAAGATCAATTCTGCCCCCTATTGTGCTGCGGAAAGGCCAATCGTCAGCGTTTCGGCCGCAGCGGCATAGGCAGCCGGTGTTCCGTCAATCAGATTGGCCGCCCGGAAGGCGACGCTATCGGCAACGGGGGCACCCGAGATCGTGGGGATCTCTGCCGCAATCTCGTTTAGCCGCGCTTTCAGAGCATCGGCGTCCGCACCGGACGCGTCTTTGGCATACATCTCAAGCTGGTCACGCAAACTGGCAAGCTCGCCGGTGAACTGGCTCATGACCTCGTCGTCGGGGCGGGTTTCGATATAGGTGCGAATGGCCCAGGCCGCGTCCTGGCCAAGCAGGTCACCGAAGGCGGGCATCTTGGTGATACCGTTCTGGGTGAAGCCATTCCGATACCGCTCCAGATACCATTCATCGTCATAGTCGGCAGCTTGCAGCAACCGTAGATCAGGGGCGAGCCCGCCTGAGACGACTTCGAGCCCATGACATCTTGCGCAATTCTGGTTGTAACCAGACGCGCCAATTTCAAGCGCGCGCAGCCACACCTCTTCCCCCGCAGACTCTGCGCGGTAGGGGTTTTCGAACAACCACTCATCACCCGTTTCAGGTAAACCGGTCGTATCCACGGCTTGCGGGGCCACATCACCATGGGCATTCACAAAGGTTGCCGTCGCCAGAAGGGCGGCAATCGTCAGGCCATGTCGCAGGGTTGGTGTGGTCATCGGTCCATTCTCCAAACGGGTCAATTCCTTGTTTGCAATATCTTACACAGGCGTCGGCGGGCGGTGATATTGGACCTTGGTTGTGTATGCCCGCAAACCAAGACCAAGGTCGTATTCAACTCCCGGTTAAGCCCTTGTTAACCTCTTATCTATGGGGAGGAATTTTCTAATAACGACCGCGTTTGTGGCGTGCTTCGGGACGACCGCGCGGGCCGAAGTTGCGTTGAATATCGGCTACTTGTCGGTGTTTGAGCAGCGACCGCCCACGCTGTCTAACCTTGATCCAGAGCCCGAAGATATCGGGCTTGCCGGTGCGTTGACGGGGCTTGAGGACAATACAACGACCGGCCGTTTTCTGGGTCATACTTACGCGATCAGCGAGGTGATTCTGGAGGAGGGGGATGACCCGCTTGCCGCCGCAGCTGATCTGTTGTCAGAAACATCGTTTGTCGTTCTGGATGCGCCTGCGGACACGCTTCTGGCGATTGCCGATCTGCCAGAAGCGCAAGATGCGCTGCTTTTTAATGCGGCTGCTGGCGATGTTGCACTGCGCAATGAGGCTTGCCGCGCGAACGTGCTGCACACGTTGCCCTCTGACGCGATGCGCACCGATGCATTGGCGCAAATGTTCGTCAAAAAGCGCTGGGATGATCTGGTGATGATCGCGGGCACGCACCACAAGGATCTGGCCTATGCAGATGCGCTGCGGGCCAGCCTGACCAAGTTCGGGCTGGAACTGGAGGCCGAGAAAACCTGGGCCTTCGATGCCGATATGCGCAGGGCGGCGGCACAAGAAGTGCCACTCTTTACGCAAGACTTTGGTGACTACGATGTGTTGGTCGTCGCCGATGAGCTACAGGATTTCGGGCGCTATATCCTTTACAATACGTGGCAGGCCCGCCCCGTTGCGGGGTCCGAAGGGCTGACAGCCGTCACATGGTCATCCGTCATCGAACAATGGGGTGCCGCCCAGCTGCAAAACCGGTTTGAAGAGGCGCATGGCCGCGACATGACCAGCCAGGATTATGCGGCCTGGGCGGCAGTCCGATCCTTGGGTGAAGCCGTTACGCGCACCAATGCCGCCGATCTCGCGACCTTGCGCGATTATATCCTGTCGGATGATTTTGAACTCGCTGGGTTCAAAGGCCGTCCGCTGACTTATCGCGACTGGAACGGGCAGCTCCGCCAGCCCATCGCCATCGCCCATCCCCGCGCGTTGGTCGCGCAAGCCCCGCTTGAGGGGTTTCTACACCAAGTAACCGAACTTGATACCCTTGGGCTAGACCGGCCCGAAAGCAATTGTGAGGCTTTTCAATGATCCGCACCGCTCTGCTGGCAACCACGCTTTTGGCATCTCCCACATTGGCGGGCGAGATCTGGGTGACCAATGAAAAGGACGACACGGTGTCGGTCATCTCGACCGAAACACTGGAGGTGATCCAGACCTATCCGACCGGCGAACGCCCCCGCGGGATCACGTTTTCCAAGGATTACAGCGTGCTTTACATCTGCGCGTCCGACAGCAACGCAGTGCAGGTGATGGACCCGAATACAGGCGAGATTCTGCACGATCTTCCATCGGGCGAGGACCCCGAGCAATTCGTCTTGCACCCCAATGACCGGCATCTTTACATCGCCAATGAGGATGATGCGATCACCACCGTGGTCGATACCGAAACACGCCGCGTGATCGCGCAGATCGATGTGGGTATTGAGCCCGAGGGCATGGCCGTGTCCCCCGATGGCACGATCGCCATCACGACATCCGAGACGACCAATATGGCCCATTGGATCGACACCGAAACGCAAGAGCTGTTCGCTAATACACTCGTCGACAGCCGCCCGCGCCATGCCGAATTCGTGGCGGACGGCACCCAGCTTTGGGTGAGTTCCGAGATCGGCGGGACCATCACCGTCTTCAATGTCGAAGATCAATCCGAGATCGCGAAGATCGATTTTGAGGTCCAAGGTGTGCATCCCGACCGGGTGCAGCCCGTGGGCTTTGAGCTTACGGCGGACGAAAAGACCGCCTTTGTCGCACTTGGTCCCTCCAACCACATCGCCGCCGTCAATACCGAAACCTTTGAGGTTGAAGATTACATCCTCGTAGGGCGTCGCGTCTGGCACATGGATTTCAACGGCGACAAAACGCAGCTTTTCACCACCAATGGCGTCTCTGGCGATGTGACCGTCATCGATGTCGCCTCCCGCACGCCCATCAAAACAATCAAAGTTGGCCGCTTCCCCTGGGGGGCCGCCTATCGTCCGACAGAGTAAGGAAAAAGACATGAAACTGACTGCAATTGCCACAATGCTCGCCCTCGCGGCGACACCACTTCTGGCGGATGATGACGATACCGGCTTCGGCGCGGCGGGCCTTCTTTCGGGCGGAAACAAGGAAGATCTGCCTCCGATTATCCTTTCGGCGGGGGAACCGCTTTCGAGCGCGCCTTGGGAGCTGAAATCCGGCACCTACTACGAATTCGAAATTCAGGGTGATGGCAGCCAGGAACTGGCCCTTGTCGGCTCCGAATTCTTCCGCGCGATCTGGATTGATGAGATCGTGGTCGAAGGTCTGGAAATCCGCCCTCTTGGCCTCGACAGCGTCGAATTTGACGAAGCGGGCGAGATGGAGATCGGCTTTATCGCGATCAAACCTGGCAGCTACTACATCAAAATCCCCGGCACGACAGGTGAGACTCAACGGCTTGAGATTACAATCGAATGACCGGCATTCGCGTCGCAGATCTGAGTTACAGCTACGGCGCGAAAACGGCATTGGATGGGGTGAGCTTTGATGTCAGGGCAGGGGCCTTTTGTGCTCTGCTCGGCCCAAATGGTGCCGGTAAATCAACGCTCTTTGACCTGCTGACACGTCTATTCGTCGCCCCACGCGGGCGGATTGAGATTGCGGGCCATGATCTGGCCAAGGCACCTAGTGCCGCGCTCGCCAAGTTAGGGATCGTCTTTCAACAACCCACTCTCGACCTTGATCTGACCGTGCGCCAGAATCTAAGCTACTTTGCCGCCCTGCACGGGCTTTCGGGACGCAACCGCGCGCAGCGGATCGATCAGGTGCTGGAGCGGTTGGATATCGCGGACCGGATGCACGAAAAGGCTCGCACGCTCAACGGCGGTCACCGCCGCCGGACCGAGATTGCGCGCGCCCTTCTGCACGATCCGGCGGTGCTATTGCTCGACGAACCAACTGTGGGCCTCGATGCCGCCTCCCGCGCGGCCATCACAGATCATGTGCATGGCCTGGCCGATGACGGCACCACGATCCTATGGGCCACGCATCTGGCGGATGAGGTTCGGCCCGATGACCGGCTCGTGATCCTGCATCAGGCGAAGGTACTGGCAGACGGGCTGGCCCGCAATGTGAGCGGCGACACCTCTTTGCAAGAGGCATTCCTCGCCATGACATCCGAGCCCGCATGAACGGCTACCTCCCCGCCTTGATCGCAATTGTCACGCGCGAGGCGTTGCGCTTCATCCATCAACGGGAACGGTTTGTGGCGGCACTCGTCCGCCCGCTTGTCTGGCTTTTGGTCTTCGCCGCCGGGTTCCGCGCCGCACTGGGCCTCTCCATCATCCCACCATACCAGACCTACATCACCTACGAGACCTACATCGTTCCCGGCCTTTGCGGGATGATCCTGCTGTTCAACGGCATGCAATCGTCACTCAGCCTGATTTACGACCGCGAAATGGGGTCCATGAAGCTCCTCTTAACCAGTCCCTTGCCCCGCTGGTGGCTCTTGATGTGCAAACTGCTGGGGGCCACGGCCATCTCGATCTTGCAGGTATACGCATTCCTCGCAATCGCTGCCATCTTTGGCATCAACATGCCCGCCCTCGGCTACATCGCGGCATTGCCCGCTTTGGTGGTTGCGGGGCTCATGCTGGGGGCACTTGGGCTTTTGTTATCCAGCTTCATCAAACAGTTGGAGAACTTTGCCGGTGTGATGAACTTCGTGATCTTCCCCATGTTCTTCTTGTCATCCGCGCTTTACCCACTCTGGAAAATGGCTGAATCGTCAGAGCTGCTCCACGATATCTGCGCTCTCAATCCGTTTACGCATGCTGTGGAGTTGATCCGTTTCGCGCTCTATCTCCAGTTTAACGGACCGGCACTCGGCTGGACTGTTCTGGCCGCCTGTGTGTTCACTACGGCTGCACTTTGGGGATACAGCCCGGAAGGCACGGGGATACGTCGCAAAGGCTGACCTTTTCTATGACCATTGATCTGCTGATTTTGCCCTGACGCTGTGCTAAGCATGCTTCATGAGATACACTGCACCACTAATCGCCCTTTTGGCCACGCCCGCATTTGCCGACGATCCGTCCCAATATGGGACAACAAACCCCGATGAGATGACGTGGCAACGCTTTGTCGAACGCGCCGAAGATGGCGAAACCGGCATGGTGCTGTGTTCGATGGGGTATGCGCTGACAAAATCCGGCGATCACGATGCCGCCAGAACCCTGTTTTTGAACTGTGCCGAGGACGGCTATACCGGGGCGATGACCTGGATGAGCCAGCTCGACAATAATGGGCTAGGCGCAGAGTATGACCCTGATGCGGCCGCAGAATGGGATCGCCGTGCAGCGGCTTTGGGTGATCCGGTCGGCAAGTTCAACTACGGCCTTGATCTGCTGCGCGGTCATGGCGTCGAAAAGAATGAAGCCCGCGGTCGCCAGCTTGTGGCCGAAGCAGCGCAAGAGGGGCTCCCCATTGCCCGCAGGCTGGAGGCCGCAGATTACGATCTGGATGAAGTCACCCCCGACGCGGACAACTGGAAATACGCTCCGGTCTTCTAGCCATTGTTCATGACGTCGCTGGTAATGCGTGCCGGTGCACCCGAGAGCGCGACGATACGATCCGCCAACTTGCGCGCCTCTTCTTCGACATGCGTCACCAGAATGGTTGTGACGGGGTAGGTGTCACGCAGTCGCCTAAACAGCGTCATCATGTCATTTGTAAGGGCAGGGTCAAGCGACACGAAGGGTTCATCAAGCAACAGAAGATCCGGATGGACGGCAAATGCTCTCGCCAATGCCAGCCGCCGCTGCTGGCCCAGTGACAGCCTGTTGGGAAACGTGTCGGCGCGATCAGCCAAGCCTACATCCGCCAGTAGCGCGTCCGCGGCGGCGCCAGAAACGCCAGTCGGGATCATGACGTTGTCACGTACGCTACGCCAGGGCAGCAAGGTTGGTTCCTGAAAGACCATCGCGACTTTGCCATCGATCCAGCATTGCCCATTAAAGGATTGTTCCAACCCAGCAAAAACGCGCAGTAAAGAAGACTTACCGATACCGGACGGCCCGACGAGGGCAAGCGTTTGGCCACGCGGGACTGTCAGGCTGATATCACGCAGAACAACCTCGTCTTCGTACGCCAATGAAACAAGCTGCAGATCAAGAACAGGGGCTTGTTCGCGAGTTTCCCGGTGCGTCATCTGATCCGTTTCGATCAGCGCCACACTAGCTTCCGTTTTGCAGGAACGTACCCTCTGGCAACGCGGTCGCTTCGCCGAGCAGTTCTGCGCCGCCAAGACTATACATCAGTTCCAACATACGGCCCGCTGCTGCTTCATCAATCGGTCCTTCAGCCGGAATGCCCGCGCGGAAGCCCGCGACGAGAGCTGCAAACTGCGCATCGTTGTCCGCATTCATGTTGGGGCGCAAGCGATCCCATTCGGCATCATCGTTGGCCAGCAAATCCTTGGCTGCGCGGGAAGCTGCGGCAAATCCATTGACCAGTTCAGGATTGTCTCGCATCAACTCGCCCCTCACGACATAGCCTAAAAGTGGCGTTTCGGGATCAAGTCCCAAATCAGATGCAGCCTCCGACACGTCAATCAGCGTGCGCATCCCACCTGCATTCATCTTGGCCCCGAAATGCCAGAAATTGATCGCGGCACCCACTTCTCCGGACATGGCAGAACCAAAGATCAATGGCGGTGCCCCAAAAACCTGTTCAGTTTCTGAAGCCAGGTCCATGTTGTGGTTCTTTTCGGCGTAGGCCCGGAGGATCAGCCAGCTCTTGTCCAAGGGGCCGCCGGCGATACCGATCTGCATACCGGCAAGATCTGCCATATTCTGCGCCGGGCTGTCGGCGGGCACCATAATGCCTCCCACAGCCTTGGAGTAGGGAATGAAGACATAGTCCCGGCCCGCCGCGCGCTGCCTCGCGACCCATAGCCAATCCGAGACGATGACATCCGCTTCACCACCTTGAAAGGCGACCTTTGCAGCCGATCCACCCGCCACACCCTGGACTTCCAGATCGAAGCCATTCGCGGCATCCAGTTCATGATGTTGGATGGTGTTGAGTTCCCAGTTCACGGTTCCGAACTTCAAGACTGCAATGCGCAGTGTCGGCGTCTCGGCCAGACCAACAGTTGCAACACAAACCGCGATCACAGCGGCGCTGATGGATTTGATGAATGTCATTGAGGCCTCCCTAGCTGGCGCAATGTTACCAGCACGGGCCTGAACAGGAATACGACCAAAGGCAGGGTGCAGTAGTTGAGCCAGTTTGTCGGATCTTCCTATTGGTGAGATTACCGACAGTGGCGCAAACAACAACTTGGCATTTTTAGATCATTGGACGCTGTTTTGTACAAGATCTGAGCCCGATACAGGCCTTGAGGTTTAGCGTCGGCGATCCCGGCAATGCCATCCAGATCCACCTGGAGCACGGCAAGATTGTATTGCGGCGCCGCGCCCACCAGACGCGCAGGCAAGACCCGTCCATCAGCCATATGAATGTCCGCGCGGACAGCGCGCTGGATCACATGGGCATTCGTGACAATATGGCCCTCATCTCCCCAGAAGAACCCGGACCCCGAGCCGCTTGGCACGATTTCCGCCCGTCGCAGCCAAGGATCGACGCGCCTTTGTCCGGTTGTGATGGACACGACAGAGGACCGCGACGTTTCAAAAAGGGAGATCAGGCGCTCCTCAGGCGCTGTCAGCTCCTGCGACAGCGCTGGAACCGCCAAAGACAGAACCAGCACCATTTTCAACAGCAATCGCAGCATCGACCGATACCCCGTCACACCTCAAAAGCGCGGGACATGACGCTGCCCAGCCTGCGGGCAAAGGCAGATGCGTCGGTGGGTGTTTCTCCTTCGACTATGCGCGCCTGATCGAGCAGCAAATGGGCCGCGTCCTTCAACAGATCGTCGGCGTCGCCCTCCGCGCGTTCTGCCAGTTTTGTGATGATCGCGTGGCTCGGGTTCAGTTCCAGCACACGCGGCATACCTGTTTGCAGTTGGCCATGCCGCTTGAGCAACCGCTCAAGGTTCACGTCCATATCGCCCTCATCGGCAATCAGACAAACCGGGCTGTCCGTCAGGCGTCTGGAGGGCCGCACGTCTTTGACTAGCTCGCCTAGCTCCGCCTTGATTGCAGCAATCAGCTTGGACAGATCTGCTTCCTCGGCTTTGTCTTCGTCGGGCTTTTCCTCAGCCTCAATCGCATCCAGATCCGCGGCACCTCGGGTGATGGATTTGAGCGGCTTGCCCTCAAACTCCGTGATGTGCTGGAGCCAGAATTCGTCCACGTGATCCGACAGCAGGAGCACTTCGACGCTCTTAGCCTTGAAGCCTTCCAGATGCGGCGATTGCGCCAGTTTGGCCGCGTCGTCGCCCGCAATGTAGAAGATCGCCTCCTGGCCTTCTTTCATGCGCTCCACATAGGCCGCGAGGCTTGTTAGCCCGTCCTCTCCGGTGGAGGCGAACCGACAGACCTCAAGGATCCGGTCACGCAAAGATGGATCTTCGACGAGCCCTTCTTTTAGCACCGCGCCGAAATTCCCCCAGAATTTCGCATAGTCCTCCGGCGCTTTAGTGGCCTTTTTCTTGAGCTCGCTTAGCACCTTCTTGGTCACCTGGGTTTTGATCTTCGCAAGCTTCGGGTCGGTTTGAAGCATCTCGCGCGAAACGTTCAGCGACAGATCCTGACTGTCGACCACCCCGCGCAGGAACCGCAGATAGGCCGGGATCAGATCTTTGGTTGTCTCGGAGATGAAGACCCGGTTCACGTAGAGCTTCACATGGCTCTTCCGTTCGGCATCAAAGAGATCAAAGGGCTGAACCGAGGGCACAAACAAGAGGCTCGTGTGATTCAGCGAGCCTTCGACCTTGTTGTGCATGACGTGCCACGGCGTGTCGAAGGCATACGACGTATGCTTGTAGAACTCGCCGTACTGCTCTTCGGAAATCTCCTTTGCCGGTCGGGTCCAGAGGGCTTCGGCCGCGTTCAACGTGTCATCGCCCAGCTTCACGGGGAAGCTGATATGTTCCGAATAGGTCTTGATGATGTGACGGATCCGCGCCTGTTCCGCGAATTCCTTGGCGTCTTTCTTGAGATGCAGCGTCACGGTTGTGCCTGCCGTGTCGCGCGTGGCCGGTTCGATCGTGAACCCGCCTTTGCCATCCGAGGACCAAAGCCAAGCGTCGTCTTCTCCGGCTTTGCGAGTCAACACGTCGACCGTCGAGGCGACCATGAAGGCCGAGTAGAACCCAACGCCGAATTGGCCGATCAAGCCGGGTGTGTCTTTCTCCTCGGCCTTCAGCGCCTCGATAAACGCGCCTGTCCCGGATTTTGCGATGGTGCCAAGGGTGTCGAGCAAATCGGCATGGTTCATCCCGATGCCATTGTCCGAAATCGACAGTGTCTTTTTGTCAACACCAAGGGTGATCGCGAACCCCTCTGGAGGTGCGAGGCTCGCGTCGGTCAATGCAGCATAGCGGAGCTTGTCGCACGCGTCTGACGCGTTTGAGATCAGCTCACGTAGAAACACTTCGCGGTTCGAGTAGAGCGAGCTCGCGACAATCTCCAGTAGCTGGCCGACTTCAGTTTGGAAGGAAAAGGTTTCTTTCTCAAGGACTTCGGTCATCTATGCACCTCCAATTTGTTACGCGGCGTTGATTTAGGATCCGTATGCGTCGCTTTCAATGTTTCCCGCTTACCCCCAGGGGCCAGAGCTGGACTGCCTTGCGGGCCGAAGCCCGCCGGATGCACCACTCATTTTGCGTAGCTCTGCGATCCGTTTCTCAATGGGTGGATGGGTCGCGAACAGGCTATCGACAGCCTGCATGTGCAATGGATTGACGATAAACATATGCGCTGTGCCTGGGTTTCGTTCAGCGGCAATGTTGTCGATCCTGCCCGAGAGCACTGCTAATCTGTTCAGCGCTGATGCCAGCCAATCCGGATTTCCGCAGATCGCAGCCCCCTCGGCATCTGCTTCATATTCGCGCACCCGGCTTATGGCCATTTGCACTATGGCCGCCGCCATCGGCGCCAAGATCATCATCGCAATTGAACCAATCATACCAAGAGGACGATGACGTCCGCCCCCAAAGAAAATGGCAAAGTTGGCAAGCATCGACACGGCTCCCGCCAAGGTGGCCGTGATCGTCATGGTGAGCGTGTCACGGTTCTTGATATGCGCAAGCTCATGCGCGACCACGCCAGCCACTTCCTCGCGGGTCATATTGCGCAGAAGACCGCGGGTGACGGCGACGGCAGCGTTCTCAGGGTTGCGGCCCGTAGCGAAGGCGTTGGGCTGTTCGGTTTCAATGATGTAGAGCGCAGGCATCGGCATCCCCGCCAGCCGCGCCATGCTTGCCGTCATCTCCCACAGTTCTGGTGCCGTTCTTTGATCCACAGGCCGTGCACCATGCATCCGCAGAACGGCCTTGTCGGAATTCCAGTAGGCAAAGAAGTTCATGCCGAATGCGAATGCGATCGCCAGCGCAACGAAAAGACCGGCTTCGCCTGCGAGCATAAGACCAGCGACGCCCACAAAGGCAGTCATGGCAGCCATTAGCATAAATGTGCGCATCATTGGGTCTGTAATCCAGGAGCCGTGTCCGCGCATTTAGGAAGCGTCACAAAACATAACAATGGTCAGCTAGAACAAAATAGCTGCAAGCAGCTCCTAGTGCCGGGCATGGTGCAAAGCGGACCTTGATATTTAGAAGTCGAACGATCGTTGGGGCCGCGTCTGAGTTGTAGGATCAGGATGCGGCGAATTTACAGAAGCGGTTCAGGCGATATCTGCGCATGGCAATGGCCGGTCTGGCGACATGCCCTGCGCAGCAGCCGCGAGCGTGCCGCACTCGCGAAAGGATGCTGCGTTAGCAATAGCCGCATGAGCAAACGGCCAGTTTGTCCGCAACTCAGGCATCGACGTTTAGAAGTTCAATGACCGAAAGGTGGATGAAGCCTCCTTGAGTGTTGCTTGTTGTTTTGCACAGTGTTTTTGCATCACAGCATGGCATGCAATTTCAACGGGTTAGGGAAGGGCAACTGACTGCCGCAAAATGGAACCTTTTTGCAGCAACAAGCAGAGCAGTCGGCATACTGTAGCGCAAGCAGCGAGTCCCAATAATTCAGTCCCATCATTTAAGTAAACCGACACAACTGAAAGTAGCATTGCGTTGTAAACGCCATTCAGAAATGTCACCTGGGTTTGCAAAGCAGGAATGTCACCCTGAGTGCAAC